>PLWW01000005.1 GCA_003153125.1 Candidatus Dormiibacterota bacterium
CTGGAAGAGCGCCAAGTGGGTGCGCGGGCTGACCCTGATGAACGACGACTCCCCGGGGTTCTGGGAGGTGAACGGCTACCACATGTACGGGGACCCATGGCTGGAGCAGCGATACAGCGGCGACTGAACTGGCGCTTCGGCGACGTCACCGAGGTCATCGATGAAACGCCTCGGGTCCGCAGCATCATCCTCGCTGTGCCGGGGTGGCCGGGCCATCTCGCCGGGCAGCACGTCGATGTCCGTCTCACCGCCGGCGACGGCTATCGGACGGAGCGCAGCTACTCGATCGCGTCGGCACCCGACGCCGGCGAAGCGGTGGCGCTGACGGTGGAACGCCTCGTTGATGGTGAGGTCTCCGAGTACCTCACCGGCGAGCTGCGCGCCGGCGACAGGCTGGAGTTCCGCGGCCCGATCGGTGGCTATTTCGTGTGGGACGTCAGCGCCGGTGGCCCGTTGCTTCTTGTCGCCGGTGGCTCCGGGGTGTGCCCGCTGATGGCCATGCTCCGGCACCGTGCCGCCCGGTCCAGTTCGGTCCCCACCCGTCTCGTCTACTCATCGCGGACGCTGGAGGACGTCATCTACCGCGAGGAGCTGGATCGCCTCGCCGCCGGCGGTGACGGCCTCGAGGTGGTGCACACGCTGACGCGCACGCAGCCGCCCGTCTGGCACGGCTACAGCCGGCGCGTCGACCGCGAGATGCTCGCGGAGGTGGCGTGGCCGCCGGAGCAGCAACCGCTCGCGTTCGTCTGCGGCCCCACAGCCTTCGTCGAAACGGTCGCTGACGCGCTCGTCGCCCTCGGTCACCGGCCGCAGAGGATCAGGACTGAGAGGTTCGGCCCGACGGGTACGTGACCGCGATCAGCGGTTGACGCGCTCCAGGTACATGGCCGCGGCGCGCTCGCCGGAGACGCTCGCTGGGGAAACGATCTCCTCGATCCGGCGGCGATCCTCCGCGGTCAACACGACGTCGGCGGCCGCCGCGTTGGCCTCCAGGTTGGCGCGCCTCCGCGTGCCCGGAATGGGCACCACATCCTCCTCGAGCAGGAGCCAGGCGAGGGCGAGCTGCGCGACCGTTGCGCCCCGCGCGGTGGCGACCTCTCCGAGCCGCTCGACGAGGCGCGCGTTGCTGTCGAGGTTGTCGCCCTGGAAACGGGGAACGGAGCTGCGCCAATCCTCCTCGGGGAGGTCCCCACTGCGCTTGTAGCGCCCGGTCAGGAGGCCGCGACCGAGGGGGCTGTAGGCGACGAAGCCGATGCCGAGCTCGCGGGTCGTGGGTAGGATCTCCGCCTCGGGCTCACGGCTGAAGAGGGAGTACTCGGTCTGCAGCGCCGTGATCGGGTGGGTGGCGTGACCGCGGCGGATCGTCTCGGCAGACGCCTCGGAGAGACCGAGGTAGCGCACCTTGCCGGCGGTCACCAGTTGCGCCATCGCACCCACCGTCTCCTCGATCGGGGTGGTGGGGTCGACACGGTGCAGGTAGTAGAGGTCGACATGGTCGGTGCCCAACCGGCGCAGGCTCTCCTCCAGCGCTGGTGCCACCGTGTCCGGGCGACCCAATCCAGAGCCACCGCCGCCGCCGAACTTGGTGGCCAGCACCACGTCGTCGCGGCGGCCGGCGATCGCCTTGCCGACCACCTGCTCGCTGTGCCCGGCCCCGTAGATGTTGGCAGTGTCGATGAACGTCACCCCCAGTTCCAACGCTCGCTCGAGGGTGTCTGCTGATTCCGCGTCGTCAGAGCCGCCGTAGACGCCGGCGAAGCTCATGGCGCCGAGGCCGACGGCTGAGACCATGGGGCCGTTCCTGCCGAGTCGTCGCTGCTGCATGTGCTGAACCTCCATGGCTGTGGCCGCCGCCGATACGCTTCGCTATCACCTTAGTGCGGCTGGCCGGCCGGCCGGATCGTGGCCGGCCGCGGCGGCGACGTCTGCCTCGGGGTCAGCCCGAAGACAGCGAGTGGGCAGGGTCGACCCGCTCCACGAGCGCAGCGAGTTGCGTGATTGCGCCGCTCAGGAGCCGGCGATCGGAATCACGTGTGAGGCGCAGAAACGCCTCCGACGGGCGCACCCACGCGATGGCATCGACCTCGTGGGTGGGCGTGAACGCCCCGGCCACGCTGCACATCGCCCAGTAGCGCACCAGCATGGGGTGACCGCGGCTGTCCACGTCCTCGCTGACGCCGACGATGGCTTCACACACACACCGCCACCCGGTCTGCTGACGCACCTCGCGCAGCGCCGTGGCCATCAGCGCTTCGCTGCGTCTCCGGGTGCCGGTGGGAAAGCCTAGGCCGACTGGGTTCGGCGCATGGTAAAGACAGGGCTATGGATGGGTCAACGACCCGGAGCCGGCCATGGCATCGGCGGGTACATGCTGCGTATGCTCGCGTCGAAGAACTCGCGCAGAGAGGAACCACGTGAACATGCGTCGCTCCGTGCCCCTGGTAGTTGTGGTCTGGGTTGTCGTGGGTTGCATCGTGGCGGGCAGCCATCACTTTTTCGACAACCTTCATTCGCTCGGACCCATCCTCACCGCGATCCTGGCTGTGCTGCTCTGGCCGCTGATCCTTCTCGGGGTCAAGATCAGCATCTCCTGAGCCGGGGCACCTCACGCCGACCAGCGTCGCGGCTCACACCACAACGTGCGCGCCCGTGGGTCGTGGATGACACGCACGCAGCGTTGCCTGCCGTTATCGTCGCGCGTGATGGCCGCCGAGGTGGAGCTGATCGAGGCATCGGGACGGGAGGTACCCATCACGAGCCCTGGCAAGGTGTTCTTCTCGGAACGCGGCGAGACCAAGCTGGACCTCGTCCACTACTACCAGTCGGTCGAGGAACCTCTCCTCCGGGCCATGGGTGGCCGTCCGGTGCTCCTCCAGCGTTTCCCCAATGGAGCGGAGGGACCGTCGTTCTTCCAGAAGCGAGTGCCCGAGTCTCGACCCGAGTGGCTCGAGACAACCATCGTGAGCACCCCCAACGGCACAACCTCGCAGGCCCTGGTCGCGGCCGACCTCGCTCACGTGCTGTGGGCAGTGAACCTCGGCTGCCTCGGCTTCCACGTGTGGCCGTCCAAGGCGACCGACCCGGATCACGCGGACGAGCTCCGCATCGACCTCGACCCCACCCCTGGGGTCACGTTCGCGATGGTTCAGGAGGCTGCCTGGGAGGTGAAGCGCCTTCTCGATGAGCTCGAGGTCGTCGGTCTCCCCAAGACCACGGGCAACCGCGGCATCCACATCTACGTCCGGTTGCAGCCGCTGTGGACGTCGTACGACGTGCGCTCGGCCGTAGTCGCCGTCGCTCGCGAACTGGAGCGGCGCCGGCCCGACCTGATGACGGCCGCGTGGTGGAAGGAGGAGCGGGGCAAGCGGGTGTTCGTCGACTTCAACCAGAACGCCCCACACAAGACGATCTTCGGCGCCTGGTCGGTGCGGGCCCGGCGCGGAGCTCAGGTGTCGACGCCCTTCGCATGGGACGAACTTGATGCGATCCATCCCGACATGCTCACCATCGCCACCGTGCCGCCACGATTCCGCGCACACGGCGATGCCTGGGCGTCGATGACCAATCACCCGCAGTCGCTGCGGCCGCTCCTTGCGCTGCACGAGCGCGATGACGCGTCGGGCCTGGCCGACGCGCCGTGGCCACCGCAGTACCCCAAGATGCCCGGCGAGCCCTCCCGGGTGGCGCCGAGCAGGGCCCGCAAACCCGACTGACTGACGCCAGGAGCCCGGGACCGGCTTCGGCCCGGAACACGGTGAACGTGGCGACGCGTTCAAGTCTCCCCGAGCGCGTATCCTGCGCCGAAACCTGAGCGCCGAGCTCATCCCGAGACGCCGAGGTGGGCGCACCACTCCATTCCGAGCATGGGAGACTTGATGGTCAGGGGACGTTGGCGGTTGGTCCTGTACAGCGCGCTGATGCTGTTCACCGAGCTGGCGCTGATCCGCTGGCTCGGCTCCAACGTCATCTACCTCGCGTTCTTCTCCAACTTCGTCCTGCTCGGCAGTTTCCTGGGCATCGGCGCCGGGTTCCTGCACTCGCGGTCGCAGCGCGACCTCTCCCGGCTGGCGCCCATTGCGATGGGCGTGCTCATCGTGTTCGTCAACGTCTTTCCCGTCACCGTGGAGCGCTCCGCAGACCAGTTGATCTTCTTCGGTGGTAGCAGCGCCACCTCTGGTGTGCCCTCGTGGATCGCCCTGCCGGTCATCTTCCTGGCCACGGCGCTGGTGATGGCCTGCATCGGTGAGGGCGTCGGCCGCTCCTTCAAGCTGTACAGCCCGCTCGACGCGTATCGCCTCGACATCATCGGAAGCCTGGCCGGCATCGTCGCCTTCTCGGCGCTCTCGTTCATCTGGGCCCCACCGCTTGCCTGGGGAGCTGTGGTCGCGGTGCTCTTCCTGCTTCTGCAGGGCAATCGCCGCTGGTTTCTCCAGGGGGCCTGCCTCGCGGCGATGCTGGTCTTCCTCGGCGTTGAGAGCTTCACCCCGCGCTTCAGCTGGTCGCCGTACTACAAGATCACCGAGACCCGCACGTCACCGACCAACCTCACCATCTCCGTGGACGGGATACCGCACCAGGGCACTGCGGACGTCCTCCACGATCCCGCTCAGCTCAACGGCTATCGACAGTGGCCGTACCAGGATGCCGGCAACCTCAACCACTTCGCCAACGTCCTCGTGGTCGGTGCGGGCAATGGCAACGACGTTGCGGTTGCGCTGGCGCACGGAGCCCAGCACGTCGACGCCGTCGAGATCGACCCCAAGCTCTACCAGATCGGCGTCGACAACCATCCCAACCACCCGTACCAGGATCCGCGGGTCAGCGTGCACATCACAGACGGTCGTGAATTCCTCGAGCACACGACCGAGAGGTTCGACCTCATCATCTTCGCGCTGCCCGACAGCCTGACGCTGGTCTCCGGCCAGTCATCGCTGCGGCTGGAGAGCTACCTCTTCACGACCGAGGCGATGCAGAGCGCCAAGCAGCATCTGCAGCCCGGCGGCTCCTTCTCCATGTACAACACGTACCGCGAGACGTGGCTGGTCGACCGCCTCGCCAGCACGCTGCAGCAGGTCTACGGGACCACGCCGTGCCTGCGCCGCTACGGCGCCACCTCCGTGGTGATGACCGACAGCGCCACGCCGGGAACGCTGACGTGCCAAGGGACGTGGCAGCCCGCCAAAGGCGCCTTCATCCCGGCGGCGACCACCGACGACTACCCCTTCCTGTACCTCGAGACCCCGAGCATCCCGTCGCTGTACATCTGGACGCTCCTGCTCATCGCCGCTGCCGCACTAGTGTTCGTCCGCATCGCGGGCGGGCGTCTCCGGCCGATGGCGAAGTTCACCGATCTTTTCTTCATGGGCTCAGCCTTCCTGCTCCTCGAGACCAAGAGCGTCGTGCAGTTCGCGCTGCTGTTCGGCACCACGTGGTTCGTCAACGCGCTGGTGTTCATTGGCGTGCTGGTGGCGGTGCTGGTCGCCATCGAGATCTCGCGGCGATGGACGTTCCGCCGTCCGCGGCTGCTCTACGTTCTCCTCCTTCTCTGCCTTGCGGTCGCCTGGCTGGTGCCGCTCGAGAGCCTGCTGGCACTGGACTTCCTGCCCCGATTCGTCTGCGCCGTGCTGCTGGCCTTCACGCCGATCCTCATCGCCAACCTCATCTTCGCGCAGCGTTTCAAGGCAGTCTCGGAATCCGTCACCGCGTTCGGCGCCAACCTGCTCGGCGCGATGCTCGGCGGCATCCTCGAGTACGCCTCGCTGCTCACCGGTTACCGGGCCCTGCTGGTCATCGTGGCCGTGCTCTACGCGATCTCGCTGGTGACCAGCCCAGGGCTGTTGCGCCGCGCCGCGTGAGCCGCTCAGCCGATCAGCTGGACGGCGGCGCGGGCCGCAGCACTCATCTCCGGGTTGAGTTGGTAGAACGCCCAGACGCCCTGCTTCGTGGATGTCACGATGCCGGCCTCGCGCAGCCTGGCGAGGTGGTGACTGACCGTGGGCTGGCCCAGTTCGAATGCGGCGGTGAAGTCACACACGCAGACGGGCTCCGCGGCGGCGGTCAGGATGTGCACGATCTGAACGCGAGTGGCGTCCCCGAGCGCTCTGTAGACGTGGGAGAGTTCGTCCACCCGCGCGTCGGAAAGCGGCGCCGCAACCGGCTGACAGCACCCTTTGACGCGGTCTGGTGCAGAACGCTGGGCGGCGGTCGTTGGGGCGGCCATGCCCGGCATTGTACGCATTGACAGCCGTCGATGGGAGCGGTTACCATCGCATCTATCGACCAGTTTCGATACGAAGAGGATCGACAGTGCCCTGCGACTGCCCCGGTGATGACTGCTCCCGCCCCTGCACCACCGACGGCGATGGCTGACAACTCGAGAACGACGGACGGCGCGCTGACCGAGTTCAGCGACGGCGACAGGCTCCGCGAAACCGTCCGCACCCGCTACGCCTCTGCCGCACGGGCCGTGCAGCGCGAACACCCATCGAGCGCCGAAGCGTCGCTTTCTGACTGCGACACGGGCGGCTGTTGCGGCGCGTCACCGGGAGCGGCCGGCTGCTGTGGCGGTGGCCAGAAGGGAGTGATCTCCCGTGACCTCTACTCCGCGGACGAGGTCGCCGGGCTGCCCTCGACCGCCGTTCTCGCGTCGCTGGGCTGTGGCAATCCGACCGCCCTCGCTGAGCTCCATCCCGGCGAGATCGTGCTCGACCTCGGCTCCGGCGGTGGCATCGACGTCCTCCTCTCCGCACGCCGCGTGGGCCCCACCGGTCTTGCGTACGGCCTGGACATGACCGACGAGATGCTCGCCCTCGCCGAGCGCCATGCCGCCGAACAGGGAGCCGGCAACGTGAGATTCCTCAGGGGAACCATCGAGGCGATCCCGCTCCCCGATGACACAGTCGACGTGCTCATCTCCAACTGCGTCATCAATCTGAGCGCCGACAAGGCTCAGGTCCTGCGTGAGGCGTACCGGGTTCTCAAGCCGGGCGGCCGGTTCGCCGTGTCCGACGTCGTGGTCCAGGGCCATCTTCCTGATGAGGTGCGGCGAAACACCGAACTGTGGGTCGGCTGCGTCGCGGGCGCGCTCGAGGAGAGCACCTATCGCACCCTGCTCGCCTCCGCGGGCTTCGACGGCATCGGCGTGGAGGTGACCCGCGACTACAGCGCCGAGCAGGTCGGGGCCGGTGGGTCAGCCACGGAGACCGACGCCCTGGCGTCGGTCCGCGACGGCGGGGGTCGCGTTGTCAGCGCGTTCATTCGCGCCACCAAGCCGGCGCTCGGGTGAGCAGAGTGCGCACGCTACCGCCGATTGTCGTCAGCGAGATGCTGCCGTCGTCGTCAGCTGTACGGTTGGATCATGTCGAGCGTGCCTGAGGTTCTCTTCGTCTGCATCCACAACGCGGGGCGGTCGCAGATGGCCGCCGGGCTCCTTGCTGAACACGCCGGCGGCGCTGTTCGGGTGCGCTCCGCAGGCTCAGAGCCGGCTGATCATCTGAACCCCGCCGTCGTCGCGGCGATGCAGGAGGTTGGCATCGACATTTCCAAGGAGTTCCCCAAGCCGCTCACCGACGATGCCGTGCAGCAGGCAGACGTGGTCATCACCATGGGCTGCGGCGACGCCTGCCCGTTCTACCCGGGCAAGCGGTACCTGGACTGGGACCTCGAGGATCCCGCCGGCAAGCCGATCGAGGTTGTTCGCCGGATCCGCGACGAGATCGACCGACGCGTGCACGCCCTCATCTCCGAGTTGCTCCCTCCAGACGAACCGTAGGCCTCAGGCTCGCTCTCCCTCCGCCAGCGCCCTGGACATGGCGTCGACAAGCTCGCGGGCGGACTCGAGTGANNACGCTGGCCCTGACCACGGGCTCCCACCGGCCCGCAGCCTTGCCACTGCCGCGCACATCGATCCGCTGCGTCGCGTACGTGCACACGTCAGACCGCCGCCGACGAACGGACGTCGCCCGCCGAGTGAAGGGTGTCCGCAAAAAACGCCCAGATTCGTCGCCAGCCGTCGGCGGCCGCATCGGGTCGATAGGCAGGGCGGTCGGTCGCGAAGAAGGCATGTCCCGCGTTGTCGTACGTGTGGAACTCGTGCTGCTTTCCAAGTCGGGTCAACTCCGCGTCGATCTCGGCCACCTCGGCGGGGGATGGGTGTGCGTCCTCCGCCCCGAAGAGACCGAGCACCGGACAGGTGATATCGACGGCGCGGTCGATGACGGGGACCGCGCTCGTCGTCGATCCGGCCGGTGGTTTGTCGGCGATGAAGGCGCCGTAGCAGACGACCGAGGCATCTGGGTCGAGCTCACAGGCTGCGAGGAAGCTCTGCCGGCCCCCGGAGCAGTAGCCGATGGTGGCCACGCGTCCTGAGCACGACGGCATCCCGCGAAGAGAGCGGATCGCCCCCTGGCAATCGCCGAGGAAGCGCCCGTCGGGTACGCCTCCGTTGGCGCGCGCCGCGGCGGCAGCGTCATCGGGAGCGGCGCCCGGGAGGTCGCGGTGATGAAGGTTCGGACAGATGCTGATGTAACCGTGGGCGGCGAAGCGACGCGCGATCTCCCACGTTCCCTCGTCCCAGCCGGGCATGTGGTGGATGACGACCACGCCCGGGTATGGACCCGGACCGAGGGGACGTGCGAGGTACGCGGGGATCGGGTCGCCCCCGTGACCGCGGATGGTGACCGTCTCAGCCAGCAGCGGATCGAGCATGGCGTTCCTCCTCGGGCCGGCCGGCTTGAAGACGACCGGCTGGGACGGAGACTAGCGAATCAGCTCCTCACCGGCACCGGCGCTCGTACCAGGCAACGTCCCAGTATCGACCGAACTTCCGGCCCTGCTCTGAGAAGACCGCGACGCGCTCGAAGCCGAATTTGCGGTGCAACGACTCAGAGGCGTCGTGGGCTCACCCTCCGTCATGGTCCCGTCTCCGTGTCACTGTCCCAGTGGGTAACCTTATTGACCAGGGAGGCGGCGGTCTCCAAACCGTTGTGAAGTTGGAGAGCCACGTGTCCGAGCGAGACGTTTTCATTCTGTCGGAGCGAGCGCTCGCCGCCATCATCGACCAGGTCGCAGACGACCAGTGGGGCGAGGTGAAGCCGGAGTGGTTTCAGACCGGCTCCCAGGGTGATGCGTCGCTCCGTGAGATCGTCAACTAC
This sequence comes from Candidatus Dormiibacterota bacterium, assembly GCA_003153125.1. Taxonomy (GTDB): domain Bacteria; phylum Chloroflexota; class Dormibacteria; order Aeolococcales; family Aeolococcaceae; genus Aeolococcus. The sequence goes on from PLWW01000005.1 coordinate 9,153, forward strand.
CACGCCTTCGACTCGGCGTGGGTACCCGACGTCCTCGCCGGCAAGACGATCGCCGAGGTCGGCAACGCGCACGACCACGTCAAGACGGATCCGGCGTGCGACTACCGACCCTACAGCGACGCGGCCATTGCGGCTGCCGAACAACTTGACGACCCCGACAAGATCGTCCACCTCTCGTACGGCGACTTCACGGCACGGGAGTACCTCAAACACGTCACCAGTTTTCGTGGCTTCCGCGCCTACGACATCGCCAGGTGGATCGAGGTGAGCACCGAGCTGCCGCATGACCTCGTTCAGGGGATGTGGGACGAGCTGGAGCCCGAGATCGACGCCTGGCGCGCGATGGGGGTCTACGGCGACGCCGTCCCGGTGCCCGACAACGCATCCCTCCAGGACAGGCTGCTCGGCCTCGTCGGACGCGACCCGCGCGCAACGGGCGGAGCGCTCACCGAGTAGGGCCACTCAGGGCACGCGCGCGGTCGGGCGGCCAAGGTGGAGGGCGCCCCCCGCGATCCGAGCCAGCGCGTAGATGGCGAAGCTGAAGACGGTCACGAACACGCTCGCCTTGATGGTGTCGCTCTCCAGGCTGGCGATGAGCCCGCCATCACAGGCCAGCAGCGCGAAGAGAATGGACAAGCCGGTGACGACGGCAGGTCGTGCGGACAGCCGCTGCGCAGCGGCTGCCGGCGTGATCGCCAGGCTCAGCACCAGGAGCGTTCCAACGATCTGGGCGGCCTCGGTGACGGTCAGGGCAAGAACGAACAGGAACAGCAACCCGACGAGGCGAAGGCGGACTCCGCGAGCCTCGGCGACGTCCGCGTCGACAGACGCGAAGAGGAGTGGCCGGTAGAGGATCGTCGTCGCCACGAGCACGCCGGCGGCGACCCCGAGCAGGAGCAGCAGCTGGCGGCTGCTGACGCCGAAGATCTGCCCGAACAGGATGTTCGTCGCCTCGGTGGCAAAGCCGTGGTAGAGGCTGAGCAGGTAGACGCCGACGCCGAGCCCGAACGCGAGGATGACCCCGATCGCGGAGTCGCGCTCGCGCTCACGCACGCCGAGCAGCCCGATCGCCGTGGCAACGACAAGTGATCCCGCGAGGGCGCCGACGACGGGGTCACCGACCACGAGGAGCCCTGCGGCGGCGCCGGTGAACGACAGCTCAGCGGTGCCGTGCACCGCGAATGCCATCTTCCGGGTCACGATGAACGGTCCGATCAGCCCGCTGGTGATCGCGACGAGGCTGCCCGCGAGCAGGGCGTGCTGGGCGAACGGCTGGCCGAGGTAGAACCACAGCCCCATCAGTGGTCTATCTCGGCGCTCGGGTGGTGGTGGTGGCCACCGTGCTCGCCGTGGGCATCGTCGGGGGCACCGATCACGATGATGCGGCCGCGCACTCGGAGCACGTCCACCTCGGTGCCATAGAGATCCGAGAGCCGCTCGCCGGTCATCACCTCGTCGGGTGTTCCCACCGCCCAGCGTCCGCCGACCAGGTAGAGGACGCGGTCCACCATGGGCAGGATGGGATTGACCTCGTGCGACACGAACACCACCGACGTCCCGGCTTTGCGCCGGCGCGAATCGATGAGCTCGCTGACCGCCTGCTGGTGCTGGAGATCGAGTGAGAGCAACGGCTCGTCGGCGAGCAGGACGCGCGGATCGCCGAGCAGTGCCTGGGCGATCCGCAGCCGCTGCTGCTCGCCGCCGGAGAGCAACCCGATGGGGGCGTCAGCGTACCTCGACGCCCCAACTGCCTCGATCACCGCGGAGACCTTGGCCGTCGCTCCGCGGCTGGGCAGCCCGACCCCCCAGCGGTGACCGTCGAGGCCGAGGCGGACGAGGTCGCGTCCGCGCAGCGGCAGGTCGCGATCGAACGACTTCTGCTGGGGGATGTAGCCGACCACACTGCTGCCACGGCGCGCCGCGCGGCCGCAGACCTCGACAGTCCCCGCGGACAGCTGCTGCAAGCCGAGAATCACCTTGAGCAGGCTCGTCTTTCCTGACCCGTTGGGCCCGAGGACCGCGAGGAACTCGCCGGCGGCGACATCGAGGGTCAGGTCACCCCAGAGGGTGCGCTCCCCGAACTGCAGCGCCGCGTCGCGCAGCTGGATGGTCGGAGGGGCCGTGGTCATCTCCCCAGCGCCGCCAGGATCGCCTCTGCCTGGTCGATCTGCCACCTCTGCATGGTGGGCTCCGACGCGGGAATCGTCTCGGACACTCCGACGACCGGCACACCGCTCCGTGCCGCCAGGTTCTTCACCATCTCGGTGGCCGGGCTGGAGACCTGCGAGTTGTAGAGGAGCACCTTCACGAGCCTCTGGGAGATCGCAGCGTTCATCGCGGCGGTGTCACCGGGACCCGGCTCGTTGCCGTCCTCGACCGCCTGGGCGAAGGAGGCGGGCGTGGCCAGGCGAAGCCCGGTGTCCTGCACCAGGTAGCCGGGAACTCGCTCTGTGTACGCGATGGGGTCGTCCCGGTACTTCGACCTGATCGTGTTGAGGGTGTCGATGTACGGCTGATAAGCCGTCAGGAAGGTGCGCAGGTTGCTGTGAAAGGCGCTTGCGTCGGCGGCATCGTCGGACGCCAGGTGATCGGCGATGGCGGTCGCCGCTCTGGTGACGTACCTCGGGTCGTACCAGAGGTGTGGGTTGGGATTTCCACCGCCGACAGCCACCGTGCGGGCGATGTTGAGGACGTCGCGCTGCGCGTTCGGGTTGGTGCTCAGCAGGCGGTCGACGAAGTCGTCGTAGCCGGCCCCGTTCTCGATCACCACGGGCGCGCTGCTGATCGCGGCCGCGTCGCGCGGATCTGTCTCGTACGTGTGAGGGTCGGCCTGCGGGTCGCTGATGATCGAGGTGACACTGACATGACCGCCACCGATCTGGGCCGCGATGTTGCCCCAGACGTTCTCGGCCGCGACCACGACGAGCTTTCCACTGCCGGCGGCGTCCGACGCCGAGCCGCATGCGGCGCTCGCGCATGCCGTCAGCGCAACCGCGACCACGTGAGCGGCGGCGCTGCGGGCGCGCCGGCGGCGCGAGGAACCGGACATCAGTCCTCCAAGGCTGCGGTGACACCGCGGCTTAACGGTAATGGTTACGGTTACAAATGCTATCATGGCCGGCGATGCACATGTCATCGAGGCTCCACCCGGCCGCGGCGCATCGGACCACCCGCCAGAAGCTCGCGCTCGAGCGGATGCTGGCGGCGTGCGCAGACTTCCGCAGTGCCCAGGACCTGCACGCGCAGCTGCGTGCCGGCGGTGCGAGGGTGGGATTGACGACGGTGTACAACAACCTGCGCACACTTGCCGAGAGGGGCGCCGTTGACACAGTCCTCACCGAGGACGGCGAGACGCTCTACCGCCGCTGCGAGAACGACTCCCACCACCATCACCTGGTGTGCCGCGTCTGCGGGCGCACCGTGGAGATCTCGGGCCCGGCCGTGGAGCGCTGGGCCGCAGCCGTGGCCTCATCTGAAGGATTCGTCGATGTCCGTCACACCGTGGAGATCGTGGGCACGTGCAGTGGCTGTGTGAACACTCCGACGCGCCCCCTGGACTCGCAGGCTTGACCGCGATCTTCGACCTCGCCGACCGCTACGTGAGCGGACTCGCCGACCTCGACGCCCTCCTCGCCACCTACCTCGGTGTGCCTGGTCACGCGGAGGACATGACCGACCAGTCGCCGGACGGCGTCGTGGCCACCGCCGAGCTGACCCAGAGAACGCTGACGGAGTTGCGCCGTACCCATCCCGACAACAACGCCGACAGGATCTGTCGTGACTTCATGGTCGAGCGGTTGACGGTCGGGATCGAGCTGTTCGAGGCGGGCGAAGCATGGCGGACGCTTCGCAACCTGGGCTCACCGGTGCAGTCGATCCGGCAGATCTTCGACCTCTCCGCACAGGGCAGCGCCGAGGATTGGCACCACATCGCGGTTCGCCTTGCCAAGGTGCCGGCGTCCATCGAGGGCCTGCAAGCAACCCTGCGCCATGGCCTCGACCTCGGGCTCCCGGCGGCACGCCGCCAGGCTCTGGTCTGCGCCAGGCAGGCCGAGGTGTGGGGCGGGGAGGCCGGCGAGGGCGTGCCCTATTTCCTGGCCCTCGCCGGCCGCTGCACGCACGAGGGTCCGCTGCGCTCCGAGGTCGACGCCGGCGCCCGCCAGGCCACCGAGGCGTACGCCGGGTTGGCGCGATTCCTGCGCGACGTGTATGCGCCGGCAGCACCGGACCGAGACCCCGTCGGGCGCGACCGCTACCGCCTCGCCGCACGCGAATTTCTCGGCAGCGACATCGACCTGGACGAGACCTATGCGTGGGGTTGGGAGGAGCTGCATCGTCTCGAGGCGGAGATGCGTGAGGCTGCCCAACGAATCAGCCCCGGTGCGTCCGTGGAGGAGGTCGTCGAGCTGCTTAGGACCGACCCCTCCCGCGCGGTTGAAGGGGCTGACAATCTCCAGGGTTTCCTGCAAAACCTGACCGATACAGCCATCGCCGAGCTGAACGGCACGCACTTCGACATCCCCGAGCAGATCCGTCGTTGCGAATGTCTCATCGCCCCCCCGGGGGGCGCGGCGGCGATGTATTACACGCCTCCGTCGGAGGACTGGACCCGGCCCGGGCGCACGTGGTATCCGACCGGTGGCCGCACCGTGTTCCCGCTCTGGAATGAGGTCTCGACCGCGTACCACGAGGGCGTTCCCGGCCACCATCTCCAGGTCGGCCTCATGACCTGCCTGAAAGAGGACCTCAGCCGCTACCAGCGCAGCATCGGGTTCGTCAGCGGCCACGGAGAGGGTTGGGCCCTGTACGCCGAGCGGTTGATGGGTGAGCTCGGCTACCTCGACAACCCCGACTACCGGCTGGGCATGCTGTCGGGAAGCATCTTCCGCGCCATGCGCGTCGTGGTCGACATCGGTCTGCATCTCGAGCTGCCCATCCCCGACGGCGAGGAGAATGCCGGACAGCAGTGGTCGCCGGACGTGGCCTTCAGCTTCGCCGACCGGTACTCACCGATCCCGGGCGAGTTCACCCGCAGCGAGGTCGACCGCTACATGGGCATGCCTGCGCAGGCGATCAGCTACAAGGTGGGCGAGCGAGCCTGGTTCGAGATCCGCGCCGACATCCAGAGCCGTCGCGGCGCCGGCTTCAACCTCAAGGACTTCCACACCCAGGCGCTCCACCTCGGGTCGCTCGGACTTGACCAGATGCGCCGGGAGATGCTGACCGCGATGTGATCGGAGGCTGCCAGCCCTAACGTCTGCGCCAGGTTGCCAGGACCGGCGCCACTGTCAGCGCCCCGATCGAGCCGACAAGCACACCGGGGTAGACCGAGAAGAGCGGCGCGACGTAGACCGCACCACCGGCGACGACCGCTGTGCGCCAGACTCGCGCCAATGCCCAGCGCCGGTGCCACAGGCCGAGCAGCAGCCCACCGAGCAGAACGGCGGCGATCAGCAACCACGGCGCCTGTGCCTGGCTCTGGGCGGCGATGAAGAGCGCGGAGAGGATGCCATATCGCCAGGCCAGTCCCCAGGCGACGCTGGACACGAAGGAGCGCCGTCGGTTGACCTGATGGACGGGCGCGCCATATGGGTCGGGGACTGCGGGCGCCGCTCGGGGAGCGACAGCCGGCGCGGGTGGCGGCGGCGGCAGGCACGGGACCACAGGAGTCATCCGCGCTGCAACGGGCGGACGGGGAGGCGCGCTCGCCGGCCGCGGCAGGGGAAGCGGACGGCGCCACGCCAACGCGTCCTGGCATGCCTGCCCATACGCGAGCCAGTCTCGCTCGGAGCGGTCATCGAGCATCCCCTGGGCGGCGGCCACCCGGCGGCCGAAGTCGGCGAGATCCCTGGCGCGGCTCATCAATGCGCTGTAACGGTGTCATGTCCGCGAGGGTTATCGCGCGCCCACGGCGCGCCGGTCACGGCAGTGGCGGTGGCGTCCACCCCGGTCCGGGGACCTCCGGGTAGGCGGCGACACCCAGGGCGTCATCCGGGTCGAGTTCGAGGAGGAAGTCCCGGCACCGTGCGGCCTCATCCGCCTCGTCGATCGCCGCGGCCGCGGCGAGCAAGGCGTGCAACCCGCGAAGGAAGCCTCGGTTCGACGGCCGCGTCCAGCGCACCATGCCGGTGCCGCCCCAACCTTCACGGCGCAGGCGGTCGAGCCCGCGGTGGTACGCGACACGCGCGAACGCGTAGGCGACGACCGGCTCGCCGGCGGCGAGGCTGATCTCGCTGAGGCGAGCCCAGGCTTCGAGAAGCGCGGGATGGTGCTCGGCGGCGCGGATCAGCGCGTCGCGGCGGGTCGGGCCGTCCGGCGCGGCGAGCGCGGCGCGCAGGTCGCTGGACGCCTCGTCGGGCTCCGCCGGGAGGATCGTCTCGTGGCGAGCCGGGACGGCGGACGGCGCGGTGCCGGCAACGGGAAGGTTCTGGATCGGCCGCTGCGGCCGCTCGGAGGCCACGTCTCAGCCGCCTGCCGGCGCCAGGGCGGCGTACAGGTCGACCGGCGTGCCATCGGGGATGGCTACGCCGAGGCGGCGGTAGAAGGCGAGGGTGGCTGCCATGTCCGACACGACGAGCTCGACGATGGCGGCACGCAGCTTCATGGGTTCAATGCGAGCGCGTTTTGTACAGCGTGCGACTGAAACCCGCTGAAGCCGGGGCGATTGTTGTGGCCACCTGCCCACACCTCCAGAGGGCGCCACCCGACAGGGGAGGCCGCAACTCGTTCGAGGCAGTATGCGCGCCCGGTCCTTCCGGACTTCCCGCACGCCGGTCTCATTGCTACGGTCAGGCGGGCCGTCGTCCGCGACTAGGCGGGCGGCGGTGCACAGACACCGCGTAGCCACCGTTGCCGGGGAAGGGTTGACGGTCCCAGGTCGACCATCGTGTGGAGAGCTCGAGATCCGCAAGGCGGCAGTGCTCGTCGTAGGCGGCGAGATCGTAGGCGCCGCCCAGCTGAAAACCGCACACAAGCGACCCACCGAGCGCAACGTGGCGCGCGCAGGCGGCGACAAGGGCCGCCTCGGTGCCCGGTGCCGTGAACAGTGGAACGTTCCCGGCCATCAGGACGACATCAAAGACGCGGTCGAGCGCAAGGCCGCACATGTCGGCGACATGCCACTCGAGTGCGGGGCCGAGGCGGCGGGCTGTCGCGATCATCGACGCATCGGCGTCGACGCCGACCACGTCGACACCGCGGGCTCCCAGCTCTCGCGCCACCCGCCCGGTGCCGCAGCCCACGTCGATCACCGAGAGGGGACGCAGTGCCGCCACGAGGTCGGCCTCCCCGTGGACGTCGGCGCCGGAGGCGGCGCGCTCGTCGAATCGAGCCTGGTAGCTGTCCCCGTCCCACGCCACGCTGTCTCAGCTCCTGCCACCGAGGCGACGACGTAACACGTGCGCCTCTTTCTCATCTCTCACTGTATGTGACAGTACCGCCGAGTCTGCGGCCCGCCTCCGCCATCACGGCCTCCGTCGACGCCTGGGAGGCACGCACGTCCGGCCCAACGCTGACTTCGCGCTCGACAGTGATGCCGTGACCGCGACCGAGCGGCGGTGGCCATGGAGATGGGCATTGCCGGGAGCACTGATGGCAATGGTCCTACCGGCTGCCTGCGGCGGTGCGGCACTGCCGTCCGGACCGCTGCAGTCGGGCACTCCCACGGTGTCGATCGCGACGAGCCCCACGGCCCCACCCGCAGCCACAGTGACGCCGTCCCCGACACCGGCGTGCTCGAACCAGTCGGCCTTGGAATCCTGGAGTGTTCGGAGATTGGCGTTGCAGGTGATCGTCGTCCCGGCCGAGATGACGTCACTGAACAGCGTCCGCGGTGAGATCGCGTCAGGTGCGGGCGGCATCCTGCTGTTCGGGGCCACCGCGCCCAGCAACCTTGCGAGCGAGCTTGCTCGTCTTGCGTCGACATCACCCGGGGGGATTGCGCCCGTGGTGATGTCCGACGTGGAGGGCGGCGATGTCGAACGTGCTGCCAACCTCCTCGGACCGATGCCGTCGGCGCGACAGTTGGCGCACACCATGACGCCCGCCCAGATCACCGTCTACGCGCTGAAGCTGGGCCGGCGCCTGCGCGCCATCGGCATGACCATGGACCTGGCCCCCGTGATGGATCTCGACGCGGGGTTCGGTCCCTCCGCCCTTGATCCCGACGGCACTCGCTCATTCAGTGACGACGCGCACATCGCGGCGACCGACGCTGCTGCGTTCAGCGCCGGCCTGGCGGCAGCCGGGGTGATCGCCGTCGCCAAGCACTTCCCGGGTCTTCACGGGACCGGCGACAACACCGATGAGGGGCCGGCACAGACCTCCTCCTGGCCGGCGTTGCAGGACCATGAGCTCGTGCCATTCAAGGTGGCGATTGCGGCGGGCGAGCCGGCCATCATGCTGAGCAATGCCTCAGTTCCCGGTCTCAGCGTTCTGCCCTCGAGCATTTCGCCGCAGGTCGTGGCGGCTCTGCGCGACCAGCTCGGATTCAAGGGCCTCCTGCTCACCGATTCACTGACCGCCGGGTCGCTGGCGAAGATCGGTTACACGGTGCCCCGCGCAGCCACCGCGGCACTGATCGCGGGCGTCGACATGGTCATCTACAACGGCGCCGGCTCAGAGGTGGCCGCCAACGCCGGCGGGGCCGTCGCGGCGATCGAGGACGCGGTCAGAAGCGGAACGCTGCCGCGCGCGCAGCTCATCGAATCAGTGAGCCGAGTGCTGGCCGTCAAGCAGGTTGACCTCTGCGGCCAGTCCCCGCCCGCCGCCCCGGGCTGAGCGAGCGCGTCTATTTGGCGAGGAGGCTGGCGACCACGTTGATCGTCGTCGCCAGCACCACCACGCCGAAGAGATACGACAGCACCGCATGGCGCAGGGCCGCCTTGCGGATCGGCTTGGATGTGATGTCGGTGTCCGAGACCTGGAACGTCATTCCAAGAGTCAGCGCGACGTACGCAAAGTCCCCGAAGTCGGGCTTGTCCTGCGCGTGCCAGTCGATCCCACCGCCGGTTGCGTAGTAGAGATGCGCGTAGCGAAGAGTGAACACGGTGTGGATCGATGCCCAGGACAGCACCACGCTGACGAAGGCGAGGGTCACGATGAGGATGTGCGCCGGCTCCTGGACGCTGCCGGCCTTCAGAAGTGCGAGTGCCACACCTGCCAGGCTGGCGATGCTGGCGCCGATCAGCACGGCGTCGGCGGTCAACCGGGAGTCGTCCTCTCGCGTCGCCAACGCCTTTGTGTCCGCTGGATCCTTTCCCCTGGTGTCGAGGAACACCGAGGCGACAAACACCGCCGCCGTGGCATCCCAGCCGGTGAGCTCGGCGACCTGCCACGGGGTGAACACCATGGCGGGGACGAAGGCGGCGACGCCGACCGCGACGCAGATCAGCAAGCGGGTCCGCGCGTTCACGGTGTCGCCGCTGTCGGGCGTCGGCTCGGTGACACGAACCAAGCCCGGGAAGAGCGGTGCACAGTGGCCCATCCTAAGGGGCCGAACGGCCCCGGGCGCGGGGAGGCGCGCCTCAGCCGGCCTTCTCGATGACGAAGACGGAGCGGCAGCGCGCGAATCCGAGCGCCCGATAAAGATGCTCAGCGGGGTTGCCGTCTGTGACGCTCAGGCCGATGCGTTCGTACCCGCCCTCCGCGCACCTGGCGATCATCAGTTGCAACAGTTGACGGCCGATGCCCGCGCCCTGGTGGGTGGGTGCGACGAACAGGTTGCACAGCCACGGCCCTCCGTCCCACCACGCCGCGGCCGGCATCGCGGTGACCAGCAGCGCGCCCGCGACCGTCTCCGTGGGGCCGTCGATGAGCAGCGCTGACACAGCGTCGATGAGTGGGCCGGCCGTCTGCCCGGCGATGATGCGCTCATAGAGGGCAACGGCCTCTGCCAGCGAGGCCGCCTGCGCAGCGTCGACATGCCCGGCCGGGTAGGCGCCGAGTGACGCGCGGGCAACGTCGACGGCCGGTCGATCCACCGCTGTCACGCGCAGCGGTGAGGGCAGGCCCGGGTGGAGCCACGGGCCAGGAATCGTCACGGAGCGCACGGCGACCTGCATGTCGTGCGCGTACCGCTGCAGACGCGCGCCGGACGCGATGAGCTCGGCCGCCTCGACCGGGTCCCCCGTCCGCACCAGGCTCACGGGTGGCTGCCATGAGGGCCGGTGGCCATCTCGGTCATCCGGCGTGGGCGCCCGTGGGTATCTCCGGCACCGGATGGGTTGCGGGCTCCTCGCCGCGGCGCGGTGAGGCGCTCGGGGCGAGGAACACGAGAGTGACCAGCGCGACCACGACGATGCCGAGCGCGGCGCGCAGCCCCACGGCGCCCGCGGCCAACCCGATGGCAGGCGGCCCGGCGAGGAACCCCAGCCATCCGATCGTGGAGACCGCGGCGACTCCGATGCTGGGCGACATGCCGGGCGTCGACCCGCCGGCGCGGAAGAGCAGAGGCACCTGCACCCCGACGCCTGCGCCCATCGCCGCGAAACCCAGTAGGGCAACCGGCACCGAGTTGGCCACGAGGGCTCCCGTGAGCCCGCATGCGGCGAGCGCGCCGCCGGCGCGGACGAGAGCCACCGGCCCGAAGCGATGGTTGAGGCGGTCGCCCAACGTGCGGCTCGCGGCCATCGCGAAGGCGAACATCGCGTAGCCGAGGCCGGCGACCGCAGCCGTCGTGCGCACCGACTGGGCGAGGTACGTCGCGCTCCAGTCGGCCGCCGAGCCCTCCGCGAGGAGTGTGCACAACGCGGCCGCACCGAGGACGAGGAGAGCACGAGGCGGGCGCACCAGCAGGCGCTGCGGCGCGAATGCGCCGGCCACCGGCTCCAGCAACATCCGCCCCAGAGCGAGCGCCGCCACGGCAACGATGAGCGCCAGCGTGCCCAGGTGGGCGCGCGGCGTGACGTCGAGTCGTGCGGCAAGCGCGCCCAGGGCGGCGCCTGCCATTGCCCCGAGGCTGAACGCGGCGTGGAACGACGAGAAGATGCCGCGACCATAGAGTCGCTCGAGCGCGATGCCCTGCGCGTTCGCCGCGACGTTGATCGACCCGAAGCCCGCCCCGAAACCGAGCAGGGCGAGACCAAGAGATGCGAACCCGCCCGCGCTCGAGGCGCCGAAGAGCGATGCGGCGGCGACGACGAGCGCCGCGACCGTGACCCGGCGACTCCCCACACGCTCGCACAGCCTGCCCGCAAACGGCATGGCGACGAGAGCGCCCAGCGACGCTGCGAACAACGCGAACCCGAGACGCGTGTTGGTGAGTCCGGCCTGCGTTTGCACCGCAGGGATCCGCGATGCCCACGACCCGATGAGCAGCCCGTCGGCGAAGAAGAAGAGGGTGAGGACGGTACGGGAGGCGCGCATCAGCCCGGCACCACGCCGGGGCCGCGCGGGCGGCACCGCTCGAGCGTTGTCGTCCCCGCGTCGAGAATGATCACCGGCTCCGAGGGTAGCGCACCACGATACACGGGGCAGTGGGGCGGCCCGCGAGGCGACTGCCCGAGGACGACATCGAAGGGCTGCCGCGACGCCAGCCCTTCGATGTGTCTGCGACCGAGGGCTACGGGACGGTGGGGAACTGGCCCGCGTTCTCCTGGGCCTCCCGAGCAGCGCTCTCCCCGGCCTCGTGGGCGGCGTTCTCGTTGGAGTGGAACGTCCCGGAGGGCGTGGACGGGGTGGTCGAGGTCGAGGGCGATGTGGTGGCAGCAGCGGTGCTCGTGGTTGCCGCGTTGGTCACGATGAAGCCGCCGGCGAATGCACCGGACATGAGCCCGACGGCCGTCGCCGCAATGGCGGTGCGCCGCGCCAGGCGACCGAAGAGCGGTTGATGACGATCCGAGTCGGGAACGGGGTCGGGGCTGTTCTGGGTCACGATGGTCTCCCTTGTGTTGGTGCCGTTGTGGCTGTGACCTCATGGTCCGCCCGCCGGCTCGGGATTCCATCGGCGCAGCCTGCGTTCCTGCTGTGAATGAGGTCTAGAGGATCCCCTCCTGCGGGCACGTGTTTCGTACTGCACTGGCACCAACAACCCAGTCTGCATCGCCAACTGACAGGTGGCCTACCTGACAAGTTCGGCAACGGCCGCGCCGAAAACCCGCGTGTGGAGCTTCACGTCGTCCCGGCTCGTCACCGGGCACATCAGGGCCATGTTGTGGAACGGTGTGATCATCACGCCGCGGTTCAGCATGGAGAGGTGCAGATACTCGTCGAGCTCGTCGTCGGCGGCGGCGGCCGAGGCGGTGCCGTTGCGCGGAGCGGGTGATGCAAAGCGGTACTCCGATCGCGCGCCGAGCTGGGTGACCGACCACGGGACGCCAGCTCGGTCGATTGTCGCCTGGACTCCGTGCGTGAACTCGGTGGCGACGTCGACCATGTGCGCGAACGCAGCGCCTGTGAGCACCTGCTCCAGGGTGGCCCGCATTGCCGCCACCGACAGGGCATTGCCGGCCAGCGTGCCACCGACACCGCCCACGTCGATGAGGTCGGCCTCCGGGTGCGCGGCGATCAGCTCGGCGACGTGGTGGCTGATGCCGTAGGCGCCACTCGGTATGCCACCGCCGATGCTCTTGCCGATCACCAGGACGTCAGGCTGCAGGCCCCAGAGCTGAGTCGCGCCGCCAGAGCCGGCGGAGAACGTGTGCGTCTCGTCGATGACCAGGAGTGCGCCGTGCGTCGTGGCCAGCTCACGCAAACCCTCCATGAACCCGGGCTCGGGCAACACGATGCCGATGTTGGTGAGCGCCGGTTCGGTGAGGATGGCGGCCACATCGCCATGTCTCAGTTGAGCGGCCACGCTGTCCAGGTCGTTGAATTCCGCCACACGCGTCGTCTCGCTCAGGGGAACGGGCGCCCCCGCATTTCCCGCCCGCGAGGCGGCTTCGCCGTCGGGACCGCGAACCGCGAAAGCCTCATCGACGGAGCCGTGGTAGCAGTACGCGAAGGTGAGAATCTTCGGCCGCCCCGCGGCGAGGCGGGCGAGCCGGATCGCCCAGCGGTTGGCGTCCGTCGCCGTGAGCGTGAACGACCACAGGGGGAGGCCGAACCGGCGCGTCAGCTCGGCACCGACCCACTGCCCATCCGCTGTCGGCAGCATCGTTGTGGCGCCCCCCAGCCGGCCAAGACGCTCGTTCACGGCATCGACCGTCGGCTGCGGACTGTGTCCGGCCATGGCGCCGGTGTCGCCGAGCGAGAAGTCGACGTACTCATGCCCGTCAACGTCGACGATCCTGTTGCCGGCGGCGCGATCGAGGTAGACGGGGAAGCCGCCGCTCCATTTGGCCATCCATGTCATCGGGACGCGCTCGAAGAGGTTGTCTGCGGCAGCGAACAGGGCCGCCGACCGGGGATGGGCGGTCGCGTACGAAGCCCGCTCACGCTCGACCAGCGACAGGAGGTGGGAGCGGTCGATCACGGGCACCCACCGACTGTGCCATCCGACCGACATCGCGTCAAACCGGCGCCGGCGTCTGGCTCGGCCACACCACGGGAACAGCCGTGGGAGACCGATCGCCTCGGGCCCCCGGAGCTACAGTGAGTCTGAATCAGATGACGCATCCGTACTTCTGGCGACGGCGCTGCCCAGCGACATCCCCGACACCGAGCCCCCGGTGACCATCTGGCATCGGCTGGGCCGGCCGCTCCAGGGCCTGACGGTCATCGCCTGCGCCGCCGGCTTGGTGGCGATCTACGACGGCGCGTCCGGCCTCATCGGACACCTGTTCAACGTGGTGCTGCTGTTTCTCTTCGCGACGATCATCGCGCTGATCCTCAACCCGGTCGTCGACGTCCTGGAGCGGGCGCGGCCCTTTCGCAAGCACCGCGGAGCAGCCGCGCTCAGCCTGTATGTGGTGATCTTCGCCGCGGTCGGAGGGGTGATCGCACTGGTCATCCCGGCCCTTGTCGACCAGGCCCGTCACGTGCCTCAGCTCGTCGACCAACTCCAGCGCAGCCTCACCGCCCACGGCATCACCGTCAACCTGCGCTCGTTGTTGCCGAACACAGCCGGACTTGCGGGCAGCGCTGTGACCGTCGTGGCCGGGGTGGCCACGACCGTCGCCGACATCGTGCTTGTCGTGGTCATCTCCATCTATCTGCTCAGCGACGGACGCGGCCTGGTCGCCACGCTGCGCAACCTCTTTCCCGATCACTCGGAAAAGTTCGACTTCGCGGTTGTCGCGACCGGCTCGACGATGGCTGCCTACGTGCGGGGCCAATCCCTGATGTCACTGATCATCGGGTCCTACACCGCGCTCAGCCTGAGCCTCCTCGGCGTCCACTACGCGATCGTCATCGGGGTCGCAGCCTTCCTTCTCGAGTTCGTGCCGATCATCGGGGCGATCATCACGATGGTGCTCGCCGTCGTCGTCGCACTTCTGCAGGGCCCCCTCCTCGCCGCCCTCGCCGGTGTCACTGGCCTCCTGGGGCATGCCCTGGAGGCCTACATCATCGGACCGCGCGTGGCCGGCCATGTCACCAAGCTGCACCCGCTGGTCGCGATGGCCGCGTTGCTCATCGGGGCCGAGGTGGGCGGCATCCTGGGGGCGCTCTTCGCCGTACCCCTGGCGGCCATCGCCAACATCTTCCTGGGTGCGCTGTACCGCTCACGGCGCGGCAACGTGGCGCTGACCACCGCTTCGGACGGCACCGTCGACGCCGACAGCCTTCCGCGGCTTGGCGAGGAGATCGAGGCCGTTGCGGAAGAGGGCGTGGCGGCTGAGGCCGTTCGGCACTGATCTGCTGGCGCACGAGCACGAGTGGGTCAGCCGCCGAACCCGCTCGAGGGGGCGACAGAAGTCGCGGTTTCTACCGCCGGGACCGCCCGCGGGAGTACATCGCCGCGGCGATGATGATCACGATGACGACGACGTAGACGATGATTTCCTTGGTTCCGAGCAGATTCACGGCAAGCATGGGGTCCCTCCGGGTGCGGCGGCGCGTGCCGACAAGCGTCGCCACACGATCGAGCCGCAGCTTAGCGTACGACGTCTGGCCCAGAGATCAGATGCGCTCGCCGGTGGAGCCTCAACAGGACGCTATCAGGGGCCCGGGTCGGCGCTGCCGGCGAAGATCGTCGATCGGTAGTAGGCCAGCTCAGCGATCGATTCGCGGATGTCGTCGAGCGCTCGATGCGTCTCCGTCTTGGCGGGGGCCTGGGCCAGTGCGTCGGGGTACCAGCGCCGGCAGAGTTCCTTCACGCTCGACACGTCGATCGATCGGTAGTGCAGAAACGCCTCAACCTCGGGAAGCTGTGACGCGAGGAAGCGCCGATCGGTCCCAATGGAGTTGCCACACAGGGGGACGGTGCGCGCTCCACTGATGTGGGCGCGTAGGAAGTCGAGTGTCTGCGCGCCCGCGTCGGCCAGGGAGATCGCCGATGCCTGGATCGCCGGCAGGAGCCCGGAACGTGTGTGCATGGTTCGCACCACGTCGTCCATGCGCGTCAGTTGCTCGATGCCGACGTGGACGACGAGGTCAGGCCCCTCCGCGACCAGCCCGAGATCGTCGTCGGTCAGAAGCGTGGCGATCTCGACGATCACGTGCCGGGCCGGGTCGAGGCCTGTCATCTCGAGGTCCATCCACGCGAGCACGGGACGATCCTAGTCTCTGCTCGAGGGCCGCGCCGCCGACCTCCATCTGGGCGCGAACCCCACCACTGGGATGTGTGGGGAGGAGGGCACGTCGCTGGTCTGTTGCAATGACGCGATTGAATGGTATGATGCGTGCAACAGGTCGGTGACGGAAGGTTTGGAACGCCGCCGAGGCGTCGGCAGGGGGATTCGATGGAAGGAGCCGCAGACCGCGCCGCCATTCGTGCACTGCTGGGTACGGCCATGTGGCCGGAGTTGGAGACAACGGCCGACCGCCCAGACACGGCGCCTGGCGCTGGTGAGGGCGCGCAGCAGGACTCGGTCGGCGCGCCGACCTCCTTCGAGCTGACCGGACGCCCTCGGGCCGACTCGGAGATGTGGATCGGCGAGATCCGCGACTTCGTTCCGATGCGAATCGACGTCGACCTGGACCGGCTGCGGGCCGAGTTGATCGGCGTCGCCGTGCTCTGGCTCGGTGTGGATGATGCCGGGCCCATCGTCAGCGCCATCACCGCAGCGCGCCCGGGAGTGGACGAGTTCGTGACAACGATTGCGTCCATCGAGCGCACCACAGTGCCCGGCCAGGAGGCGTCGTTCATCCGCGCCATGGCGCGCGATATGCACTACCGAGCCGCGCAGACGCTCTGCGGGGCCTGAGGACAGGACGCACCTGTGCAAGGGCTGCACCGCTTGGTTCGAGGTCCAGCCGGCGCCGGTCCCCGCTGGCGAGCCGTCGCCGTCAGAGGCACGAACACCACGCGGGTGCCGGTCGCCGACAGCGGGCTGCAGTACCGCGCCCCCAACCTTCTCTGGCGGGCATTCCCGATCCTGACCATGCTATTCCTCGGCGTCGCAGTCAAGGCAGCTGACCCCGTGGTCTGGATCGTCATCCACTTCACCAAGACCCACTAGGGTCACGAGCGCGGCCGCTGCGCCTGGGACGCTCGCGGGCCTCGCGGCCGTCGGTACCGATTCATAGACTGAGAGACGCCCACGCAGCCCCGCCGTTCCGAGGTATCCATGGACATCACCGACGTCATCCTCAATGACCATGAGCAGCAGCGGCGCATGTTCGCGTACCTCAGCGACATCGACCGGTCCAACACCGATTCGCTCGACGCCGTCTGGACACGCCTGCGCATCGCCCTCGAGGTGCACGCCGAGGCTGAGGAACGGCTGTTCTACCCACACCTTCTCAAGATCGGGACCGGCGCCGGCGGTGAGGGCAGCGCTGTCGAAGAGGTCACCGACGTGATCAAGGACCACAACGAGATCCGCGACGCCATCAAGGAGGCGGCGAAGCACGCGGTCGGCAGCGAGAACTGGTGGAAGGCCGCCGCCAAAACAGAGGAGGCCAACAGCGATCACATGGCTGAGGAGGAGCGGGAAGACCTCGCCGACTTCCGCCATCACGCCGACTGGCAGCTTCGCCACGAGATCGCCGTTGCCTTTGCAACCTTCGAGGCGCGGCATGCCGGCGGCGTCCACGCCAAAGACCAGGATCCGGCACGCTACGTCGAGGACAACAGTTGACGGCCTGACCGGCCGCTAGTGCACCTGGATTCGGTTCGCGTTCAGCGAATGCGCACCATACGCAGGACGTCCGTGGTCGGCTCGTCGTCGCCGGGCGAGCCGACGAGCACGACCACGATCTGGCCACGGTGCACGAGTCCTCTGCCGACGGCGTCCATCACCGCGAACCACACGATCTCGTCGGCGGTCGCGTATTGCTCGCTGGCGATGGCGTCGACGCCCCACGCGACCGAGAGGTGGCGCGCGACCTGCAGTGAGGGCGTGTAGGCCAGGAGCGGGGCGGTGGGCCGGAAACGAGCGATCGCCCGGGCTGTCGCGCCAGTGTTGGTGCAGCAGATGATCGCGGCCGCATCGCTGTCCGCGGCAGCACGCCAAGCCGCGGCCGTGATCGCGGCGGTGATGCGCACCGCGGCCGGGGCATCCACCATGCCTGCCGCCTGCTGGATCCCCAGCGTCGCGCCCCACCCGGCGTAGTCAAACTCCCGCTCGGCGCGCTCGGTGATCCGGCTCATGGTGGCCACAACGCCAACGGGGTCGTGACCGATTGCTGTTTCCCCGGAGAGCATGACCGCGCTGGTGCCGTCGAACACCGCGTTGGCAACGTCACTGACCTCAGCTCGAGTGGGCGTGGGCGCGTGCACCATCGACTCGAGCATCTGCGTTGCGGTGATGACCGGGCGCCCGTATGACACGCCGGCCTTGATGATCCGTTTCTGCAGGTGGGGAACGTCCTCGAGCGGCAGGCGGACTCCGAGGTCGCCTCGAGCGACCATCACGGCGTCGGCGGTTTCGATGATCTCCTCGATATCGTCGACGGCGGTCTTGGTCTCGATCTTGGCGACCAGCATCGGCCCATCCGGGCCGGTGGCGCGCCGGACCGCGCGGATGTCGTCCGCATGACGCACGAAGGACACAGCGATCCCGTCAACGCCGGCCTCGCACATCGCCTCGAGAAGGAGCATGTCCTCAGCGGTCGGGGTGGCCGCGCTGAGCCGGCCGGGAGGAAGGTTCACGCCGGGGCGCCCCTGGAGGCGTCCACCGCTGCGCACGATCGACACCGCCTTGTCGTCGCCGACTTCCACCACGGCCAGCTGAACGCCGCCGTCTCCCAGGGCCACGAGGTCGCCGGCGCGCAGGTCGGCGAGGAGGTTGGCGTGGTCGACAACGGTGCGCTCGGCCGAGCTGGTCTCGTCAGCGGCGCTGCGCGGCGCCAGGTCCACCGTTGCACCCTCCACGAGGAAGATTCCGCCCTCCGGGTACGCGCCGGCGCGGATCTTGGGGCCCGGCAGGTCCGCGATGATGCCGATCTGGCGGCGGGACGTGGCCGCGGCCGCGCGAACCCGGTGCAGCCGCCCCACGCTCGCCTCGACCGGGCCGTGCGCCAGCCCGAGGCGGGCCGCGTCCATCCCGGCCTCGATCAGCCCTCGGAGAGTCGCGGGGTCGTCCGATGCCGGCCCGATGGTCGCCACGATCTTGGTGCGCCGTCGACGCTCATCCCTGTCAGGCACGCAGCCGAGGGTAGCGTGTCACGGCATGGCCGGAGCTCAGCAAGGACACTGCGAGCCGTACCGCGGCTCTCTGACTCACTTCGCGGAGGTCGCCTGCCGGGACGGACATGTCGACGCCCCGGCGAGCCTCAGAGCGAGAGAAAGCGGTGCTGCGTCAGACTCAACCACCACACCGACGTATGCTAGGAGGACGACGATGGCTCTTCAACTGGGCGACACCGCGCCAGACTTCGAGGCGGAGACGACGCAGGGCCGCATCAAGTTCCACGACTGGATCGGCGACTCGTGGGCGGTCCTGTTCTCACACCCGAAGGACTTCACCCCGGTCTGCACCACCGAGCTCGGGTACATGGCCAAGATACAGCCCGACTTCGAGCGCCGCAACGTGAAGATCATCGGCCTCTCCGTCGACCCCATCGGTAAGCATGAGCAGTGGGCCAACGACATCGAGGAGACGCAGGGCACACGTCCCGGCTACCCGATCATCAGCGATGCCGACTTCAACGTGTCCAAGCTCTACGGCATGCTCCCAGCCAGCACCTCTGGCGACCCCGCACAGCGCACGCCCGCGGACAACCAGACGGTGCGCAACGTCTTCGTGATCGGTCCCGACAAGAAGGTGAAGCTGATCCTCATCTACCCGATGACGACCGGTCGCAACTTCGACGAGGTGCTGCGGGTGATCGACTCCCTCCAGTTGACGGCGAAGCACCGCGTGTCGACGCCGGTGAACTGGAAGCCGGGGGAGGACGTGATCATCGCCGGGTCCGTCTCGGACGACGAGGCCAAGCAGGTCTTCCCGGGGTATCGGTCTCCGAAGCCCTACCTGCGCATCACAGCACAGCCGAAGTAGCCGACCGGGCAGCTCCTTGCGGACGTCGCGGGGAGCTGCTCGGTTGCCGCCTCCGCTCCTTGATGAAAGGACGCATGGGTCCGGTGGTCAGGGGCGCGCAGCTGACTTTCGGTGCGCTGGCTGGTGGCGCGTCTCCTCTTGATCGAGCGCGCCACGAGCTGTGAGGGCGGCCTCGTCCGCGAGCTCGGCAGCTCGCTCCGCCGCCAGAGCATCCTCCTCCGCAAGGTGGGCCTGGGCAGCCAGACGCTGCGCCTGTTGCCGCTTGCTGTCGGCGGTCGCCCGGGCCCGTTCGGCCGCTGCCAGGTGTTCGGCCGCGGCACGCTCGGCGGCGCGGCGCTCGACGAGGTCTCTGACCGGGCGAGGTCGAAGCTGTTTGGCGCGACCAGGCTCGGTCGACGGCCCGCGTCGCAGGGGAGCGAGGATCCGCGCAAGCTCTGGGGCGTCGTCGTCACCGCCGGACAGCGCGCCAAAGCCGGCCGGGTCCAGCTCTCGGTCGAGCGTGCCGCGCCAGAGAGCGAGGCGCTGGTCTGCGCTGCCGGTAGCCGCTGCCTGGAGGGTGGTCCTGATCCTCCGCAGCGTGTCTTCGCCGGCGGCGTGGTCGCCGCCAGCGCGAGGCTCGACGGCCGCGCGGACGGCAGCCTCGACAAGGTCGCGAAGGCGCCCTGAGGCGAGGACCAGGTCCTCAGCGCTGCCTGTGTCGGCGGCCACCGCCTGCTGAGCTCGCCGCGCGTCCGCGCCGGCAGCGAGAAGGTCAGCTGTGAGCTCCGGATTCTCGGCGGCGAGCTGGTCGATCGCCCAGACGCTCGCCGGGGGCTTGCGAATCCTACCGGCGGCAGCCGCGGCATCGGGATCGGTCGGCCGAAGGGTGCGCACCAGGGCGGTTCTTCGCGCGATGAAGTCCTCGAGTGGTCCGCGGTAGAGGCCCGTGATGTCCACGGGGCCTCAGTCTAGGCCCGCGTCTGGACCCGCTGACAAGGCGGTCACAACCCGTCAGTGATCAGGAGTTCTCAGATGCTCAGCACCGTGAAAGACGCCACGTTCCACACCGCTGTGCTCGCGTCCGACATCCCCATGCTCGGCGAATTCGGCGCCTCGTGGTGCCCGCCCTACCGCATGATCGCGCCGGTGCTCGAAGTGATCGCCACCGAACGCGCCGGCCGCCTCAGGGTGGCGACCGTCGATGTCGACGCTCACCCCCTCCTGGAGATGCACGACGGCGTGATGTCCCTGCCGACACTGCTCCTGTTCGTCGGTCACATGCCCGTCAGCCAGGTGGTCGGATTCACGTCCAAGCGTCAGGGCTCCATTTCGTGGACGAGGCGCTCGCCACCGCTGCGGAGAGGCGCCGCGCCGGCGTGCGCGGTGGGCTGACGCTACCGCCACCACCGGGTCGCGGCCGCTTCGACTGCGGCCCTCACCGGCTGCTCGAGGTCGGCCTCCATGCGGGCCAGGTTCTGCACCCACTCGCCGGCGATCACGACGGCCATGGCGCCGTGCGTCGCCGCCTCGTCACTCCCCGCTCGGCGCATGCAGCCGATAGCAGCGTGACGCACCGCTTCGACCGAAGGCCGCTCGGTCGGTGCGCCGCCGGGCGCCGTGCCGCCGAGTTCCCCGGCGAGCTGTCTCATGCCCGCCAGCAGAGTGCGCACCTCCGTTTCCACCATCGTCGCGCCGTCGAGGCACAGGTCGGCTCGATAGCCGAGGTCAGCGGCGACGACGACGAGCAGGTCGCCGGCCAGCAACGCCTGACTCCCCGAAGAGACCAGCCGGGCCGCTGTCTGGGGCTCGAGATGCCTGGAGCCACGTTCGTTCAGGAACACGTCGAATGCCTCGCCGGCGCGATCGCGCGCCCGGACCGCGTCCGCACGCGCCGGCGTGATCTCGGCAGCTGTGTCCCCGCCGAGGATCAGGCCGAAGGCGCGTTCGAGGTAGATGCCGACCGCGACATCCTCAACGCGTACCAAGCCGACCTGCCAGCCGGCCGGCGAGATGAGGTTGAAGATGAGGATCACGGTCACGGTGAACGCTGCCTGGCCCGCGATGAAACCGAATGCGCTCGCCGCGTACGACGCCAGGAAGAGGGCGACAGGCAGAGCGATCCACATCAGAACGGGGCTCTTTCCCGCAACACTCGCAAAGAGGCCACCGCCGACGAACCCGATCACGCTGCCCGCGATCGCCTGGACGGTCGTACGTCCGGTCCCCAGTGCGTTCGAGCGCAGCACCGAGAGCGTGCCGAGCACCACCCAGAAGGCATGACCGAGGCCCAACGTGCGTGCCAGGAACACCGACAACGCCAGGCCGACGGCCACCCGGAGGCTGCTGTGCAGCACAGTCGACGTCGGCTCGAGGTGGGTGCGCACGGTCCGCAGTGTGCGAACAGCAACACCGCGGGCCCCCTCATGCCGCGGGATCGCAGCAGGCAGGGGAAAGCTCTCATGGGGACGCCCCCCTGCGGCGATCACGGCGTTGGCGCTCAACGCAATCGTCAGGTACGCGATGACGCGCAGGGTGTGGTCGACGTCGATTCCCTGAAGGACCTCCTCCGCTGCTCGACCGTCACGCAGCTGTTCGGCAGCCCAGTCGTCGAGCGCCGCGCGGTGCGCGCGCCGTGCGCTTTCGACAGCCCGAATGTCGGGTGGTGCACCGCCGGTCAGCACCCCCGCGCTGGCGCGCAGAGCGGCGGTGACGGCCGCGGCGAGGTGGCGCCCCTCGTCGGTACACGGACGAAAGTTCTGTCGCTGCTCGTAGAACGGCCGCTCCAAAAGGTCGACGATCTGCGCGATCTGAGTGACCAGTTCCACGAACGCGCGGTCGTGACTGGTCGGACCAGCGGGCCGCATGGACGTGTGGACGTATTCACCGCGGACGGCCGCGACCGCGCCGCGGGCAACCTCCGTGAGCGGCGCCGTTGCATCGTCTCCGGGATGGTGTCGCTCGCTGGCCACCAGGGCTGCCACGGCGATGCACGCTTCGGCGGCCCGCTTGCGCAGGGCCACGCGTTCGAACCACGGCCACAGGAACAGGCCGGCGAGGGTTGACACCGCACCGGCGAGGAGCCATCCACCGACGCGGGTGGGGATCGCCGACAGCGGCGCCGGGATGGAGACCGCCAGCACGAACGCCAAGAGCAATGGGGTCTGAGCGGCGGCGACATACCCGCCGAAGACGCCACCGAACGCCACCGTGAAACCCAGCACGAGCATCACGGCCGCGGCGACGGCGGCGTTCGGCGACACCGCCGTTCCCAGCGTGACCAGGATGGCGCCTCCAAGCGCTGTCCCGACATAGGCAGCCGCCCGAGCGGGGCGCAGCCCACCGAAGTCAGCAAGCACCAGCAGCGAGAAGCACCCGAACACGGCGAAGGTGGCGAGCTGGAGGTCGCGGATCACGAGGAGGCTGATCGCGAACGTCGCGGGAATGACGATCGCTGCCCGGACCGCTCGGTGCAGAGCCACCAGACGGGGGTTTGCAGGTGCCTCAGAGGCGGATGCCGGGACGGAGGGCGCAACCTCGGCCGCCGCTTCAACGGTCACCTCGCCGTTCATCCTCCGCTACCCACGCTTCTCCGACGTGAGCGACGAAGTCTAGTTGGCCGGCGTCGCCGTGAAGGAGATGAGGAACGACAGAGACAGGCCCGCGACGGCGACCAGCAGGATGAGGGCGATCAGCAGCTTGGTCTTCAGGTCCATCCGCGACATCGTGAACGATCAGCGCGGCCGACGTTGACCTCGTCTGGCGGCGCGATCACGTCGTGTCCTGAAGTCCGGGCCGGGCAGGGCCAGCGCTATTTGCCGACCAGGGCGCGGGCGAAGAAGCGCAGGTTCGCCGGCCGCTCGGCGAGGCGCCGAACCAGGTACGGATACCAGGCCGGCCCGAAGGGAACATAGGCGCGCACCCGAAAGCCGGCTCGGGCGAGCTCGACCTGGAGGTCGCGGCGAATCCCGTACAGCATCTGAAACTCGAAATCCCCCTTGTCCCGACCCAGACGACGGGCCTCACGCACGACGTGGTCGATCAGCGTGGAGTCGTGGGTGGCAAACGCCGGATCGGCACCTCTTTCCAACAGGAGCGTGGACAGCTCGCCATAACGACGACTGATCGCGCCCGTCTGTTGTATCGCGACCCCTGGCCCCTCCAGGTAGGCGCCCTTTACCAAGCGCGTGCGCACGCCAGCGCCGATCAGGGTCTCGAGGTCACTCGGGCTGCGATGCAGGCAGGCTTGGATCGCCAGGCGCGGCAGGGGATCCAGCCCAGCGCTCAGGAACGTCTCGATGGTTGCGGCGACGTGGCTGGACTGCTCCATGTCGACCTCGAGTCCGAGCCCGGCGGCGGCTGCCTGTACAGCGACCTGTCGCAGTCGCGCGGCGCAACCGGCCGCGTCGAACAGCAGACCGAGTTGAGATGGCTTGAGAGTGATGCTCGTCCGCACCTGCCCCGCGGCGACAGCGATCGCGTCCGCGTACTCGGCTGCGGCTGCATCGGCGTCCGCGGAGGTGGTGACGCCCTCCCCGAGCAGGTTGAGCACGCCGTCGACGCCCTGGGCATTGAGCCGGCGGATCGCCTCCGTCGCATCCTCGGCGCGGTCGCCGGCCACGAACCGGCGGGCCACACGCCGCGTGAGGGGCACCCGCGATATCACCAGCTGTGCGTTCTTTCGGCTCCCCAGCCAGAGCAGGGCCCCGCGCGACACTGCGTGCAGGCGGTCGCTCACGATCTTGGTACCGCAGCATCCGCGAGCGGTAGGAGGAAGACAAAGGTCGTACCCACCCCCAGCTCGGAGATGTCCAACCGGAGGTCTCCGCCTGCGGTGCGCGCAAACTGCCTACTGAGAAACAGGCCAAGTCCAGTTCCGGCAGCCCGGTTCCATGGTGGTCGACCGACACGAAAGAACTGATCAAAGATCCGCGGCTGGACGTCCTCAGGGATTCCCAATCCATGGTCTTCCACGGAGATGGCCGCGTCCGCCTCTGCGGTGAGGGTGATGTGGATCCAGGGCTTCTCCACCTGATAGGCCATCGCGTTGTTGATGAGGTTGTCGAGCACTCGACCGACATATCCGCGACCGGCTTCGACTTCAATCGGGCCCGGTGGAGGCTCGTACAACAGCGTCCCTTCGAGGAGAGCCCGTCGGGCCTCGGCTCTTTTCACGGCTTCGGCCACCTCCTCGCGGAGGTCAAAGACGCTGCTCGGCAGCACGGGCGGCGCGGCCTGCAGACGAGCTGCGTCCAGGATGTTGGTGACCAGTGACCCTAACTCTGCGGCCTTGCCTGCAATGAGATCGACTGGACTCGTGACCGCATCGGGCAGCTCCCCGAACGCTCCACTTCGTATCAGGTCGAGATACCCCTGGACAACGGTGATCGGGGTGCGGAGTTCGTGTGCCGCCATATTGAGAAATTCGCTCTTCGCCTGACCAGCCTGGTGGATCTGCTCGAACTGGCGCGCGTTGCGGAGCGCCAGTGCCGCGATGCTCCCGATCAGTTCCATCACTTCGAGGTCCTGGTCGGTGAATGGCGTGTCATCGACACGACTGAGAACAAGAAGCCCCACCGTCTTGTCAGCGATCACCAGCGGCAGGGTGAGGGTGTGCTTCGTCTTCGCCAAGGCTGTCCGAAACTCTGGGGCGGCGTTGTCCGCGTTCAACGCGCCGCCGAGGACGGGGCGGCGCTCGCGAACTGCCTCGCCGACCTCGGGCTGAAGGGTGAAGAACTCATTGCCGTACCTGCGTCCAACCCACGTGGATTGCCCACCAGCGCCGAGAGTGGCTTCAATGGTGATGACGTCGTCTTCAATGGTTGACAGCGTGGCGCGGTCGGCGTGCACGATTGAGAGGGTCGTCATCAGGAGACGCTGCACGATATCGCTGGGCACCAGCGACGCTTGAAGATCGAGACTGACGCGGTGCGCAAAGGCGAGGCGGTCGCCAATCACGACCGAGGCCCGTCGTGCTTCGAGGCCCACGACCTGCAGCGACGCGTACGACGCGAAAGCGTCGATGACGGCGCGCTCATCCGTGGTGAATCGCGTGCTGGCTCGCCAGAATCCCAGGACACCGAGCACCATCCTTCCGTCGGGAAGCGGATGCGAACCCAGGATCGGGACAAGACGGCCGACCCGGATCTGCTCTCCAAAGACGTGGGGCGTCGAGCTCTCCGACGGGGCATCCTCTGTGTCCACGGTCTGCTGTGTCAGAAGGGCGCGCCCGTTCAGGGTCCCGGCAACCGGCCACTCGCCTCCGACCGTGGTCTTCGCCCAGGCGCCGGCGCCTGCGATCACGGTGAAGTTGTCAGGATGCTGTTCGGACACCACAGACAGGACGCATTCAACGTCGCTCATCAGTTGTCGCGCTTCGTCGACGATCAGGTCGGCGATCCCCTCAAGGCTGGCATCCCGGATCGCTCGTGTCCTCTCGGCAAGGTTGAGCAGCGACCGGCACAGCGCCGAATACAAGGCATGGCTGGAGGCGGGCACGGACTGAATTATCCTCAGGAGCAACCTCATGAGAATCCTGCTCGTGGAAGACCAACCGGACATCGCCAGCATGTATTCGCTCGGCCTGCAGGCAGCCGGCCACGAGGTCATGGTTGCGGTCAATGGCCGCGAGGGGCTTGGACAGGCCGCCGAGATGCGACCCGCCATCATCGTGCTCGACGTCGGCCTCCCGGACATGAGCGGACTGGACGTGCTCGAGGTCCTCAGGCGCTGTGCGGCGGACCTGGGTCAGCGCCTCCCGATCGCCCTCCTGACCAATTATTCGGACCACGATTTCCGCAGCCGCGCCCAACAACTTGGTGCCCTCAAGTACCTGGTCAAGACAGAGGTGAGGCCCACCAAGCTTGCGGAGATCGTCGAGGCCTGGATTGCGGAGGGCATCACTTGGCCGGCCGACTACGGTTGGGACGACCTGAGCTCAGCGTCAGCCGAGGCAATTGCGCCACCCGGCTGAAGCGGGTCGGCGCCGCGCGGTGGTGAGGCGGCAGCGGCGTTTGAGCGTGCTGGTGCGCTCGCAGCGTCCGTGGTATCGTTCCGGCTCGCTGCTGTCCAGTGACCACTGGGCGTGTATCCATCCGTCGGGTGTCGTCAGGGACTTTCCATGCAAGGCATGACCGCACCTCGCGATGGCTTCGAGCCCCTCGCCTCACCTCCGGACCGGGCGGCGGCGGTCGCCACGCCGCCAATCGCGGCGAGCACGCGCGCCCGCGCTCGGAGCCGCAACCGCGCGCTGCCGCTGCTGGGCGTCTGGTTCTTCCGCGTGCTCCTGGTCATTCCCTTCGTGTTGATGGCGCCCGAGATCTTCGCGCTCATCCTCGGGCACCCCCACGCGGTGGCAAACGTCGCGGCATCGACTGCCGACGTGCTCGGCACGTCGTCTTTCCTGCTCTTCGTGATGATGCTGTGTGTGACACCGGTCCACACCATGACCGGCTGGCGCTGGCACGTCATCCTGCGGCGGGACTACGGCGTTGCCATGTTCTTCACCGCCGGCACCGACCTCACCCTCGCCGCGCTCACCACGGGCGACACCTTTCCCGGAGGTCCGCTCGGCCGCATCGCCGGCCACACCTTCCTGGTGTTCGGGACCGTGTCAGTGTTCCTGCTGATCCCGCTGACACTGACGGCGAATCGGCGCGCGATGCGATGGCTCGGCGGACACTGGAAATCGGTTCAGCGCCTCACGTACGTCCTCTGGGTGACGATCCTGATTCATCTCGCGTTCCTGTTCGGTCTCAGCTCGATCTTCCTCGACGCACTCGCCGTCAGCGCGCCCCTGGCGCTGATGCGGGTGCCCGCTGTGCGGCGCTGGTGGCGTTCGGCGCGCAACGCCCGCGCTCGCCGCCTGTGGCGGGCCGGGGTGGCGCTGGTGCTCATCGGGCTGTTCTCGGTGGGCTACTCCCAACTGGTCAGCGAGCTCGCCCTCAAGGGATCCGCCGCGTTCGTGCAACGCCCACCGAGCAACTGACCGGTGCCGTACGACCCGACCGCCTACGCACAGACCAAGCGGCGACGGCTCCGGGCCAAGCGCCTGATGATGCTCCTGGCGCTGGTGTGCTGCCTCGTGGGGTTCGGGCTCGGCGCGTACCAGTTGCACGCGGAGGGGCTGAACCAGTTCGTCTACCGCGCCCCGGGCGTGGGCGCCAGCAAGTAGGTATCGACACCGGGTTCAGGCCGCCATACGGTCATGTCACCATCGGTCCCATGGCCGATGTCACTGTGCTCGGCGCCCCGTGGTGTCCAGACTGCCAGCGCACCAAGCGATTCCTCGCCGAACAACGCATCAGCTATGACTGGGTCGACATCGACAAGGACTCGGCAGGTCTGCGGCGGGTCGAGGAGATCCAGAAGGGCGGACGGACCATCCCGACGGTGGTTTTCGCGGATGGCTCGGTTCTCGTCGACCCCGAAAACGAGGAAGTGGCGCGCAAGCTCGGCCTCGCCCTCGAGCCGCAGCGGCGGATGTACGACCTCGCCATCGTGGGCGGGGGGCCGGCCGGGCTCGGCGCCGCCATCTACGCCGCGCGTGAGGGGATCGAGGCCATCGTTGTCGACCGCGGTGGCCTCGGCGGCCAGGCGGGCGTCACCGAGCGGATCGACAACTACCCGGGCTTCCCCGAGGGCATCGGCGGCGCCGAGCTGGCCGACCGCTTCATCGCCCAGGCGAGGAGATACGGAGTAGAGCTGCTCAGCGGCGTCGCCGTT
Source organism: Candidatus Dormiibacterota bacterium (assembly GCA_003153125.1). GTDB lineage: Bacteria > Chloroflexota > Dormibacteria > Aeolococcales > Aeolococcaceae > Aeolococcus. Next base: position 37,334 of record PLWW01000005.1, read on the forward strand.
GACAGCATCGCCCGGGAGGGCGACGACCTGTGTCTGCGCCTCGGCGCCGCCGGCGAGGTGACCGGGCACGCCGCGCTGCTCGTGCCGGGGTCGACGTACCGCCGCCTCGGGGTCCCCGGCGAGGACGAACTCATCGGCGCCGGCGTGCACTTCTGTGCGACCTGCGACGGGCCGTTCTACCGTGGCGCCGAGGAGCTGCTCGTCGTCGGCGGCGGCAACTCGGCGCTCGAGGAGGGGCTCTTCCTCACCCAGTTCGCCAAGCGGGTCCGAATCCTCCAGCGCGGCCACGAGCTGACCGGGTCCCGGCTTCTCCAGGATCGGGTGCGCGCCGACGAGCGGGTGATTGTCGACGTCGACAGCGAGGTCGTCGAGCTGCGCGGCGACGGCCACCTCGAGAGCGTTGTCGTGCGCACGAGCGGCGAGGAGCGCGAGCTGCGTCCGGCGGCAGCATTCGTCTTCATCGGCCTGACGCCGAACACCGAGTTCGTGCGTGGACTCATCGATCTTGACGAGCGCGGCTTCATCCGCACCGACGAGGCCTTCCGGACGTCGGTGCCGGGGATCTACGGCGCCGGTGATGCGCGGCGCGGCGCGACCAAGCAACTCGCGTCGGCAGTCGGCGACGGCGTGGCGGCGCTCATCTCTCTGCGCTCGTACCTCCAGGCGCACGGCGACATCTGCACGGTGGACGTGGAACCCTGATCGCGGTCGCCTAGGTTCGCGCAGCCGGCGTGGTGTGCTCGAGGCACGGACGCTCCGATTGCTGAGGGCCGATTCGAACAGCGGATCGGCAAGCCACGCGGCTCGACCCGCGTGAACGCCCTGGCGCCTGGCGATCTCGACCGGCGGAGCCCACTCCGTGGGCGGGAGCGGGAACCAGGAGGCGACAAGGACCAGCGACGCCACGAGATCGGGCCGGCGGTAGGCGAGGCGGATGGCGTCCCAGCCTCCAAGGGAGTGGCCGACGACGCAGCAGGAGGTAACGCCGGCGTCCGCGAGGACAGCCTCAACGTCGCCGATCGGCTCGTAGCCGGGGCGCAGCGCCTGCGAGCGTCCATGGCCTCGTCGGTCCACGCTGATGCAGCGGTATCTGTCGTCGAGCGCTGAGACCTGGTCCCGCCACATCCGCCCATCCAGGGTGACGCCGTGAAGGAAGACGACCGCGTCACCGGCTCCGGCGGTCTCGTCATGAATGCCTGTCGCGGTTAGTGGCATCGCCAGTCTCTTGCGTGCGGCGTTTCTTGCGGAGTTGGCTCAGAAGTGGCCAAGCAGCCAGCGGTGTACGTCGGAAACGCGATCGATCACCAGTGTCAGGTGGCCGTCGTCGTCGCTGAGGTGAGGTTCCGCATTCGGAATGTGCGCGGCGAGCCACTGGCCGTGCTGGAAGGGAACGAACTTGTCCTGCCTGCCGTGCCACACCTGCACGGGGACTCGGCTTGTCTCGAGGTCAAAACCCCACGGTGCCAAGTGGGCCGTCCCATCCTCCCACCATCCCTCATCACTCGTCGCCAGTGCTTCCTCGCTGGAGCGAAACAGCCACTCCGCAAATTCATCGACGAGCACCGACGCGTCCACGGGCGAGAGCAGCGTCTCGAGTGCTTCCGCAAGCTGGCCGGGTGTGCCTTGCAGCCAGTCGAGACGGTCTCGGCGCGACTTCGCTCGCGCCGCCTCGGGGTTATCGAGATGCAGGTGGATGTCGTCCGCGTTGTCCGAGCCCATCTGCCCCACGCGTGCGTCAGCCGCTCTTCGTGCCCGGCTTCAACCTCCACTGCAAGTGATTTGCAACCGGAGCCAAGCACGATGGTCACGCGTCATTCCTGACGTCACAGAATCCAACTGGAGGTTGACCCGTGACGACGACAATCGCTGCTGAGAAGAAGACCGTTTCGCAGCCCGACGAGGTGCGCACGTTCGAGAAGGGGGTGCTCGAACTGGTGAACATTGGCGGCGGCGTGGTAGGCCGCCTCACGCTGGAGCCCGGCTGGCGGTGGTCGGAGCACCTCAAGCCCATCGCCGGCACTGAGCTGTGCGAGGCCCCGCACTTCCAGTACCACGCCGCCGGTGTGCTCCACATCCGGATGGCCGACGGCACCGAACTCGAGGCGCATCCAGGCGATATCACCGCGTTGCCCTCGGGACACGACGCATGGGTCGTCGGTGACGAGAGGGTTGTGCTCATCGACTGGAACGGCGCGAGCAACTACGCGAAGACCTGATCCACCGCCCGGGCGCCCACGGTCCGTATCGTTACGGGCCGTGGGCGGAGGCGGCGAAGCGTTGCGCGTGCGGGTCATCGATGGCCTTGCCATCGAGGGATTCACCGAGCGCGAGCTCGGCAGCCGCAAAGCCCGGACCGCGCTCCGGCTGCTGGCGGTGGCGGCCGGGAGGCCGGTGAGCGCCGGGAGGATCGCCGAGGTTCTGTGGCAGGACGAACAGCCTCGCGACCCCGCCGGCCAGGTCGCAGTGATCATCAGCCGGCTGCGCCACGTACTCGGGAGGGCGCGCATCACCCACGGCGACCCGGGCTACACGTTGCATGTCGACTGGCTGGACCTGACCGCGGCCGGCGAACTGGTGGCCGAGGCCGACCGCCGCCTCGCCGGCGGCGCGCCGGCGGCAGCGCTGGCCGCTGCAACGTCGGCAAACTCGTTGCTGGCGCAGACGGACCTCGAGAGTGAGGTGTGGGCCGAACAAGAGCGGCGCGGCGTCGAGCGCCTCGCCGCCCGGTGTCGCCACCTCCAGTCGCGCGCCGCCCTCGCATCCGCGGACCTCGCGACGGGAGTGGAGGCCGCCGAGCGCGCGATCGACGCCGACCCGTACGACGAAGAGGCGCTGAGACTGGCGATGGCCGGGCTGGCATCGCAAGGCCGGTCATCATCGGCGCTCGCACTCTACGAACGTATTCGTCGCCGCCTTGACGAAGATCTCGGAGTGTCGCCGTCGGTCGAGACCGACGCCGCCCATCGGGCCGTCCTCAAGGGGCTGCCAGTGCCGGGTGTGGACGTCGCCGTGCACGCGCGCGACGGGGCGGGGTCGCGCAAGCTCATCGGTCGTGAGGACGAGCTTCACACGCTCGACTCGCTGTTCGAGACGGTTCGCCAGGGCAATGGTGCGCGCATGGTGGTGATCGAGGGGGAGCCGGGGATCGGCAAGACCGCGCTGGCGACCTCTTGGATCGCGAGCCTCGACCCCGGGACCACAGTGCTGGCCACGCGGTGCGACCAGGTGAGCCGACTCCTGCCGCTGCAGACGGCCCTCCAGCTGCTCCGATCGTTCCTCCGTCGCACGGGGGCCGCGACGGCGCGTGAGCTGCTCGGCCCGGATGCATCCCTCCTCGAACCGGTGCTCGACTGGCGTTCGGACACCGCTGGGGTCAGCCCCGACACTGCGCAGATGCTCGTGTCATCCTCCGCCGGGATGGCGCTGCTCTTCGCGTCGTTCGCTCGCGTCGTGTCACGAGCGTGCACGTCGCCGAGCGTCCTGTCCATCGATGACGTGCAGCGCGCCGACCCGTTGACGTGGGACTGGATCGGCGAGCTCGCCCGCACGCCGGAGCTGCCGCTGTTCATCCTGCTGACGCGGCGCAGCGGCGAGGGGTCGGTATCACCCGACGCACGCGTGATCGCGCTGACGCCGCTCTCGGTCGAAGCAGCGGTGCGGCTTGTCGGCGACGCACGCGCCGCCGAGCTCCACCGCCGAAGCGGCGGCAACCCTCTGTTCCTCACTGAGCTGGCCCATGCAGATCCCAGCGCGGCGCTGCCCGAGTCGGTGCAGTCAGCGGTTGTGGCTCGGTGCGCCGAGGCGGGGGCGGACGCCGCGACGATCCGCAGCGCCGCAGTTCTCGGCACGCGCATCGACGTCGACCTTCTCGCCCGAGTCCTCGGGGCCGAGCCGATCCAGCTGTTGGGAGCGCTCGAGCATGGGATGCGGCTTGACCTGCTCGACGAGCACGCCGGCACGTACGTGTTCCGGCACGCCATCGTGCGAGAGGCTCTCGAGGCATCGGTCAGCGGGGCGCGCCGGGCTCTGCTTCACCGCGAGGCGGCGCGATTCCTCGTTGGGCAACCCGCAGCCGACCCCATGCTCATCGCCCACCATGCGCGATTGAGCGGGGCCCGCGAGATCGCCGCCGGCGCGCTCACGGCAGCGAGCCGGATCGCAGCCGACCGCTTCGACTACCCGGCCGCCCTCGGTTTCGCGGACGAGGCAATCGTTGCAACGGATACATCGGCGGCGCGTCTGCAGCGCGCGACCGTGCTGCTTCGCCTCGCACGGTACGAGGAGGCACGTGTCGACGCCGAACTCGCCGTGACCCGCGGAGACGACGTGCGCGCCAACGAGGTGGCCGGGGCGATCGCGTACTACTGCCGCGACTTCCCCCGTGCCGCCGCCCTCGGTGAGTCACTCATCGAGCTGGCGGCGACGCCATACCAGCGCGTCCAGGGGTACGTCATCCGTACCCGGGCACTTCATGCGGCGGGCGATGTCGCAGGTGCCGTGGAGCAGATGACTGCAGCACTGAAGCTGTGTCGGTCACATGGGTTTCCTCGCCCTGTCTCGGTTCAGGCATTTCTCGCGGTGCACGTGGGCGAGGCGAGCGCGGCCATCGCCGCGCTGGAGTCCAGTCTGGGAACTACGGACGAGGCGCTGTCAACCATCTACACCCCCGTGCACGTGCACTGCGCTCATGGCTACGCGCTGGCAACGCTCGGGCGCGCCGGTGACGCACTGCGGGTCCTGGAGCGTGCGTCGATGGAGGCGCAGCGTCGCGGCCTCGTGAGGTACATGTCACTGGGCGTGAACATGAGCTCCTGGATCCACCGCAACATCGGTGATGTCGGGCGAGCCCTGGAGTGCAACCTCGAGGCGAGCGAAGGCGCGCGCACGGCGGGATACCGCGAGCTCGAGGTCTACGCATTGCTCGACCCCTGCGAGGACGACCTCGCCGCCCATGACCACGAGGCGGCGGTGCGACGCATCACCGCGGCACGCGAGCTGATGCTCGAGCCCTACGCGTACGCCTGGCGTCATGGGCTTCGTGTCCTGTACCTGGAGGGACGCATCGCGCTCGAGCAGGGCGGCGCCGACCAGGCGCTGGACCACGCCCGCCGGCTCGTCGCCGCTGCGGCCCTGCGGCGCGCACCCAGGTACAGCAGGCTCGCTGAGCTCCTGGAATTGCGTGCACAGGCTGCTTTGGGTGATGGCCCTCCGGGTGAACTGCAGCTGCGCACGCTCAGCGATGCGCTCGCCGGCGTTGCCGGCGTCGAGGCCTGGTGGCTTCTCGCCGAGCTCGGCGCATCGTCAGGCTCGGAGCTGTGCTTCGAGCTGGCGGGGCAGCACCGTGACCGCCTTGCGGCGAGCCTCGAACCCGGCGCCTCCGCGCACTTCGAACGTTACGCGGGACAGCGGCTCGACATGATCAGGACGCGTGGCCGGATCGGCTGACCGCGGTCTCTCACCGCGCTGGTGGCATCACGGAGGAAGCACTCGCGCTGCACTGCGGTGAGGGAGTTGACAAACGGTGCGAGGTGCGCCATCCCGGTGCGGTACTCGACGATATCCTCCGGTGCCGAGATCTGCGAATCGACGTCGATGTCGTCGACCACCACCGCCTCGAGGCTCGCCGAATGGGCGCACTCTCGGAGCAGATCCGGTGTGTTGCTCAACGGCTCCGTCTGCGCCTTGAGGTGCCGGTACCAGGCCGGTGGCTCAAAGCCGTACTGCACCGCGACGTCGTGGATGACATCCTTCGACGCGCTTGCCGATGCCGCTCCGAACACGGCAGCGACGATCAACCCCGGTGCCCGCACCACACGGCGCATCTCGCCCAACGCGCGCACTGGGTCGTCGACGTGCGAGATGACGAACGCGCTCACGGCCGCGTCGAAGGTGGCGTCGAGGAAAGGCAGCGAGCAGATGTCGCCGACGACGGTCAGCAGCGCCGAATCGCCGACGTGGGCAAGCATGTCGGCGGACGCGTCGACGGCCACGGGGCGGGCGCCGGCGCGCTGCAGGGCTCGGCTGACGGCGCCCGTGCCCGCACCGACATCGAGCACGGTCGCACCGCGAAGGTGCGCCGCGAACTCCTCGATCACGCGATTCGCGAGGAGGTCGAAAAGCCTCGACGGTCCGCGTGCCCAGGCCGCCCCCGATCCGTCGTATGCCGTGCGCAGCTCTGTCAAAGGCGGCGCAGAGCCTCGTCGAGACGATCGCTCCACCAGCCGAACTCGGCGGCGTCGCCGCTCTTCGACCAGCCGAGCTGCAGGAAGGCTCCGGCAAGCGCCGCACGAAGTTGCGCGTCCCACCAGGGGGCGGTCGAGACGCCCACCGATTCGAGACATCGACGGTACGCCGCGATGGCATCCTCCTTGCTCTCGGGCAACCGGTCGCAATTGACGGCCAGGTACCAGGCGAGGTCGACCAGTGGTGGCCCCTCGCCACATCGATCCCAGTCGAGCAGGATGGTGCTGGCGCCCGAGGCGCCGAGGTTGCCAAGCTTCCAGTCGCCGTGTAGGAGTGTCGTTGGCCCGGCGCACAGCGCGGCGAGCAGGGGCGCCGGGTCGCTCGCGAGCTCGCGGAGAGCCAGTGCCTGCCGGGGATGCCGCGTATCCATCGAGCGCCATCCGTCGCGCACCGCCGGAGGCACCGGGTCGTCGCGCGTCGCGCCGCCCTCCAACTCGGCCATCGCCGGTGTGAGGAACACGTAGTGGTGCGCCAAAGGGAACAACCCGGCCGGGTCCTTGAAGCCCAGGTACGCCGCGTGCATCAGCGCCATGTGTTGAAGAAATTGCTGGTGCAGAGCCGGCTCGATGGGTACGGAGCCAGGCGGAACCAGGTCACCGGAGACGTCGCGCATGAGCAGCGCAGCAGATCGATGTCCCAGGGTCGATGTGTACGGGGCGCATGCCACCACGGTGGGGTCAATGGTGTCTGGCAAGGTGTCCAGGACCGATGATGCGAGGAGCGTCAGCATCCGGCAGTGGAGGTCGCCTGTCGCGCGCATGATCCAGTCATCGTCGACAGAGATGTACTTGACGATGTAACGCTCCCCATCGATGGTGACGCGCTCGAATCGGCTGCCGGACAGCGAGTCAGCCGTTTTCCACGTTTTGCGTGCCGTCGCTCCCAGCAGGAGGCTGTCGACGGAAGGCTCGATGCGCACCCGGCGGATACTGGCAGGAGCGTCAGACACCCGCTGCCGCCTCGGCCATCTCAGCCTGTAACGCCGCCCCCCAGCGGCCGCCGCACCAGGCGATGTCCCTCGTGATCAGGTCGTCCTGGACCTCGAGCAGGTGCGCCTGGTGGCACATGTGCGGCTCGCCGTCCTCTTCCCAGGTGAGCACGAACCGGACCAGCGCTCCATTCGCCAGCGGTGTCACCGTCAGCTCCTCGAAGCGGCCGGGATCTGCAAACCAGTGACTCAACTCTGCCTCAACTCGCTCCGAGCCGTGCACGCTGAAGCGCCAATGGGGAACGGTGGCGTCGAGCACTACGCCGGGCGCAAAGGATCCGGCCTCGGGGATGGACGCGGTTTCGACGGCGCGGGTGAAGCGGGTGACGGCGTCTGCCATGGGTGAAGTCTCCGTTCTGGGCCGTGCCGGCAAGGCGCGTGCCCGGACATTGACGGACACCGGGTTTGCAGTCAGGTTGCAGGGCGATCGATCCGTCCACCTGAGGCTTGCGGGCGCGGCTGCGCGGTCGCCGGCAAGCCCTGGGCTGTCAAGCGGAACGGCCGACAGCATGCTGAGCGCACGCTCTCCAGCATCAACCAGCCGCGGCAACGGGCTCACCAACATGGAGGACCGCCTCGACGCCACTTCCTCTGAACGCTCGCCGGCGTCACCACCCGTCCGAGGGGTCAGATGCGCTGCCTTGGGGTTCCGGCGTTCACTGTGACGACGTGACGCTCCGTGAAGTTTTCCACGGACCAGCGGCCGAACCTCCCCCAGCCGCTGTCCTTGACACCGCCGATCGGCAGTACAGGCTCAGCGTACATGGTGGGTGCGTTGACATTGACGACCCCGGCCTCCACTCGCTTGGCGAGTTCCAGACCACGGCCGGTGTCACCGCACATGATCGACGCGGTGAGGCCGTACGAGGTGCCGTTGGCCACTGCCAGCGCCGCGGCCGCGTCATCGACTCGCTCGACGGTGACCACCGGGGCGAACGTTTCCTGGCAATCGAGCGGCGATCCCGCCTGCACGCCAACCAGGATCGTCGCCTCGAGACAGGGTCCGTGGAACTGACCTCCCGCCACCACGGTCGCGCCCTGCGCCTGCGCCTCCGTCAGCCTGGCGCGCGCCTTGTCCACCGCCGCAGTGTTGATGAGCGGTCCGAGCGCCGTTGCCGGGTCACGCGGATCGCCCACCGTCAGAGTCCGCGCCTTGGCGGCGAAGCGGGCCAGGAAATCGTCGTAGATGGGCGCCTCGACGATGATCTTGCGGGCGTTCATGCAGATCTGCCCCTGGTGGAAGAACGCGGCGAATGCCGCCGTCTCGACGGCGCTCTCCATGTCGGCATCCCTGAGCACGATCATCGGGTTGAAGCCGCCCAGCTCGAGCACGATCTTCTTGAGGTGGTGGGCGGAGCGCTCGGCGAGGTGGCGTCCAACCGCCGTTGAGCCGGTGAAGCTGATGGCCCGCACCTCGGGTCGCTCGAAGAACTCGTCGGCGATGACCGGAGCTCCGCCTGCCGGATGGGTGATGACACTGCACGCACCCGCGGGGAAGCCCGCTTCCTCCAGGATCTCCGCGATCACCAGCCCGGCAGACACGGGTGCCTCCTCGGATGGTTTGAGGACGACGGTGTTGCCACACGCCAGGGGCGGCGCAACCGTTCGCCACGCCAGGTTGAAGGCACCGTTCCACGGCGTGAAGCCGGCCACGACGCCCAGCGGTTGCCGGAACGCGTAGCACGTCGTGTCTGGCGCTTCCACGGCGATGATCTCGCCGCCGAGGTCGTACGGCCAATGCGCCGCCTGGCGCAGGAACCCCGCGCTCCAGTGCACCTGGAAGGCCCCGAACTTGGTGACCGCACCCGTCTCCGCGGCAAGCAGCGCGATCAAGTCGGCGGCGCGCCGTTCGACGATGTCGGCCGCTCTCAGAAACAGCCCCTGGCGCTCGCGAGGCCCCGTCGAGGACCAGGCGGGATAGGCCGCAGCCGCCGCGTCGACTGCGCTCCTCGCATCTGTCCGCGTCGACGCAGGGATGCGTGCAAAGACCTGCCCGGTGAAGGGATCGAGATCATCGAACCAGCCGTCGCCGGCCGCTCCGGTCCACTCCCCGGCGACGAACTGTTGGCGGCGCGGGACGTCGACGATGCCCGTCATTGCCGAACCGTAGCACAGCGGTGCGCGGCCAGAGTGCCCTGCGCACTACGGACGTAGTGACTGCAAGAGAGCGCAGGCTCGAGGCCAGCTCCGAGGGCGGACGTTCTACGCGGGCTCCGCCTCAAGCAGGGCCTTGAAATTCTCCGTCGCAGTCTCGAAGTGCTTCTTCGTCAAGCGCACGATCACCGGTTCCCAGCCCACCGTCGCCGAGCTCGTGGACGTCTCGGGTGGCGCCCGGGTCGAGACCGGAGGTCGGCTCATCGAGGAAGAGCACCTGCGGGTCACTGAGCAGCGCCCTGGCCAGGGCAACCCGCTGGCGCAGGCCCTTGGACAAGGTTGCACAGGCGTCGTGGGCCCGGTCGCTGAGCTTGACAGCCTGGAGCGCGCGACCAATGCGCTCCTTCGGGTCGGGCGCCTCGTAGAGGTCGGCGAAACATTCGAGGTTCTCCAGCACGGTCAGGTGCAGATACAGACCTGGCGACTCGGGCATGATCGCGATCCGCCGACGGATCTCGATCCCGTTGTCGAGCGTGAGGGGGATCCCAGCAACAGTCGCCGAGCCCGACGTCGGTGCGATGAGCGTGCCGAGCGTCCGCACCGTCGTCGTCTTTCCGGCGTCGTTCGACCCGAGGAAACCGAAGATCTCACCGTGCCCGATCTCGAAAGAGACGTCGTGAAACGCGACACGATCACCGAAGCGCTTGCTCAGCTCGTGCACTGAAAGCGCCGGCCCGCTCTTCGGGTCAGTCCCCATCAACGAACGCCCCCTCGGCTGGGCGTGGCTGCCCTCCCCAGGGACCTGACAGCCGCCGTGAGGCAGTTCTGAACTCCGGCCTGCCGAATTTCAGCGTCGTCGAGTTGAGCGCGACGCTGGAGGTCGCGGCGCCCTCTCTCCTTCGCGGCGCGCTGTCTAGCGCGGCGCCAGCTCGTACGGCCGGCCAAAGAACCAGAGTTCCTTGAAGGGGAGTGTCAGGTGCCACGTGGTCACGGCGCCTTTGGGGAGCGACGCAAGGTCGCCAGCGCGCAGCGTGATGGTCGGACCGTGCTTGATATCGATGCGGGCGACGCCCTCCAGAACAAGTAGGGTTTCACGTTCCGGCAGGGTCCAGGGCTCCGGGTTCGCAACGTCAACGAAGCGCGACATGCCGACGTACGCAGTCTCCTGCTCCACGAGAACGTGTAGTTCACCACCGACCTCAGGATCTGGCCTCCAGTCTTGCGTGTCGGTACTCGAAACGAAGACGCCGGGGTGGATCTCCACGGGCTACACCAGGACGCAGTACAGCGCGTTGACGATCAGCCACCGATCACCGAAGCGGGCGAGGTGCAGGTACTCGACGAACGGCGCCGACCTAACCATCACTGTGGCGATGTCACGGAAGACATCGAGCACGGTCACCTCCTGCACCGGCTCGAATCCACTGCCCTCGCCGCTTGCGGTGTCAGCGATGAGCCGCTCGGTGGGGTCTTCGTGGAGGGTCAGTGACGCAGCCCCCGGCTGCTCCGGCCTGCGCTTGGCAAGCACCGGGTGCAGACAGGCGCGCATCCGCTCGCCATCGCCTGCGAACCAGGACTGGAAGTACTCGGTCGCGACCCTCGCAACGGCCTCGACATCTGCGTCAAGCGCTGAGGTGTCCACCATGGCAGTGTCCCCTTGGGTCGACTGTCCTGCGCACGGCCAGTGTAGCTTTCGACTGAGCACTTGTACCCGCGTTCCCGGGCGCATACAGTCCCACCCCATGGAGCGCCAGCTCTCCGCGCGTCGGGCGACGCCGGCGGACCTTGAACCGGTCACCAACATCATCACGCTGGCGTTCGCGAACGATCCGCTGTGGAGCCGTGCGCTGCGCCTGCTGGGCACCGAGCAGCGGCGCGTGTTCTGGCGTCTCTGCGTCGAGGGGGCTCTGCGGTACGCATGGACGTGGGTGCTAGGCGGCGGCGAGGCGACGTCGCTGTGGATCCCACCAGGCGGGACGGAGATGTCGTCCGAGCAGGAGAAACGCGTGTCCGAGCTGGCGACCGCGCTCGGTCCTGAGGAGGACAGCTTCCACGAACTGCTCAGGCGCTTCGATACTGCACACTCGCGAAGCGAGCCGCACTATTACCTGTCTCTCCTCGCCACCCACCCCGATCAGCGTGGTCGGGGGCTTGGCATGTGGCTCCTCGCCCACGACCTTGCCGTGATCGACGACGAGCACTGCGCGGCGTACCTCGAGTCGTCGAACCCGGCGAACAACCGCCGCTACGCGAGCGTTGGATTCGAGTCGTTGGGCGAGTTCTCGTACCCAGGCAACGGTCCCGTCGTGACCACGATGTGGCGTTCAGCGCGTTAGCGACGTTCGGTGGGCCACCAGGCCGAGGTCATCGCGCAGCCGGAACCGGCTTCCTTGCGAACTCTTGATCGACCTCGGACCGGAAGGGCTCGTCGAACGAGGTTCGGGACTCCGACCAGAATCGGGCGAGGCCGGGCTTCGTCTGGATCCAGGCCCTGAGGGTGTTGTCGGTGCCCACCCACAGCTCCTTGGGAATCGAACCATCGCGGTACCTGGTAGTCACGTCTGATCAGTGGCGCGCCGTCCGACGGCAGAGATGTCGAGATCCGCCGACTCGCGCATGGCACCCGCGAAGAGGTCGTGTGCCTGGCGCGTCAGAGGCGTGGCAACGCCCACCTCGCCGTACGCATGCAGGCCGAGGTCGAGGTCCTTGACGAGGTCACGCACCGCGAACTTGGTCGGCGTGTGCTGGTCCTGCACGAAGCCGCGTTCGCGGGCGGCAAGGCCCGGCGCGAAGCGAACCAGGATCGAAAGGACCTGCTCGCGCTCGAGCCCGACAGCCGTCCCGGCGGCGAGCAGCTCCGCCGCGGCAGCGGTGGTGATGCCCAGCATGCTGTTGGCGATGAGCTTCAGCCGCTGCGCCTGCGCCCGCTCGCCAACGTAGAGGACCTTACCAAGCTGTTCGAGAACCGGACGCGCCTGTTCGAGGTCGGCTCGATCTCCGCCGGCGAGGATCAGCAACTTCCCGCTCTCCACCGCCGGCACGCTGCCGAGCACGGGCGCCGCAAGAAGACGTGCGCCCCCAGTCTCCGACTCGCGGCCCAGCTCCTCGATGACCTCGGCCCTGCCGTGCTCGCTTCGATGAGCAGCTTACCGGCGGCGCCGCGCAACACTCCATCCTCGCCGAGGTACACATCGCGGACGGCGGCGTCGTTGGTCAGGCTGCTGATCACCACGTCGGCATCGCGAGCCGCCTCCGCGGGAGTGGCAGCGACCCGGCCGATGTGCAGTTCCTCTGCCTTTGCGGGTGTGCGATTCCACAGCGTCACGTCGAAACCAGAGGACGCCAGGCGGCGGGCCATCGCCCCACCCATCTTGCCGGTGCCGAGGATCGCCACCCTCGTCATCACATCGCCTCCGGCCGCGGGCCCGCGATGCGCACGGCGTCGCGTGCGATCTCGTCGATACGGCGCAGCACGTCGGCACTGAGCTCCAACCCTGCAGCGGCGACGGCGTCGTCGACGTGCTCGGCGTTGCGCGTCCCGATGATGGCCACATGCACCGCAGGATGTACCAGCGCCCAGGCCACAGCGAGCCGGCTGACCGGAACGCCGAGCTCGTCCCTCGCAAGCTGATCAAGGGCAGCCACCACGCGCAGGTTGGCCGTCAACGCGTCGCCCTGGAAGTCTGGGCTGTGGGAGTGCCAGTCATCCGTTACGAATCGCGTGTCGGCGCGGAGATGGCCGCTGAGCAGACCATGTGCCAGCGGCCCGTACACGAGCACCCCGATGTCGTGCGACATCGCGTAGGGCAGCACCTCCGCCTCGATATCGCGATGGAAGAGGCTGTAGGGAGGCTGCAGTGCGCCAGCAGCTGCTCCGACGCTCCAAACCCGTAGCCCTGTGCAGTGTCGAAGAAGTTGATGCCAAGGTCGTACGCGTGTCGGATTGCTCCGATCGCGGCCTGCTCGTCCGTCGCGCCCCAGTCGCCGCCCAACTGCCACGTGCCAAACGCGATCCGCGAGACGTTGATCCCGGTGCGGCCAAGCCTGGTCCGCTGCACCTGTGTGTTTGCGCTGTGGGTGGTCATGACTCGCCTCCTGTGTGGCTCTTCTCCGCGTGCCCGAAGTACATCAGTTTCCAGATCGCAACGGCCCGAGCGACCATGCGCACGTTTGCCGGATCGGTGGGTCGGCGACGCCTCCAGGCGGAGGACAGGATACGGGGCGTGCCCGTCGGTGATCAACCGTCTCAGCCCACCGGGCCGCTGCGGAGGCGGGATGGTCGGCTTGAGGAATTTGACAGGTGGACCCAACCTATCCTTGCGCCCCCAAAACGCATCTACCGGAGGACTGCGATGTATGGCTCCATCTCGCGCTGGCGGATCAAGGAAGGCAAGCAGGAGGAGTTCGAGCAGCTCGGCGACGAGTTGATGCGAGACCGGCCGGCCGGCTCGCGCTCGGTGCACGTCTACCGGTCCGATGCGGATCCCCGCGAGTACTGGATCGCCGGCGTCTTCGAGAGCCGCGAGGCTTACGCCGCGAGCAGCGCGTCGCCCGAGCAGGGCGCGCGCTACCAGCGCCTGCGGGACCTCATGGAGTCAGACCCGGAGTGGCACGATGGTGAGGTGGTCGTCTCCTACTGACAACGCCGTGACGACGCGGGTGGGGGGTATCGGCGGTGCCCGCTGGTCGCTGGCTGGTCGCTAAGCTCGCCCGTGATGAACTGCCCTGCCTGCGGAGTGGACAACCGCTCGGGGCGCCGCTTCTGCCGGAAGTGTGGCGCAGCGCTGGAGTACTTGTGCGCGGCCTGTGGAGCCGCCAACCAGGAGGGTGATGAGTTCTGCGGCGAGTGCGGCGCGGCACTTGCCGCCGCATCGCCACGTCAGCCACCATCCCCGCCGGCGCTCGCCAGCGCCGGACAGGTGCCCGCTGCCGAGCGGCGACATGTCTCCGTGCTGTTCGCCGACCTGGTCGGCTTCACTTCACTCTCACAGCAGCGCGACGCCGAGGACGTGCGTGAGCTGCTGAGCCGGTACTTCGACACCGCCCGGACGGTGATCACTCGCTACGGCGGCACCGTCGAGAAGTTCATCGGTGACGCGGTCATGGCGGCATGGGGAGTCCAGGCCATCCAGGAGAACGACGCCGAGCGCGCGGTCCGCGCGGCCCTCGAGCTCGTGGACGCGGTGGCGGCCTTCGGCGAGCAGGTGGGCGCACCCGGGCTTCGAGCTCGGGCCGGCGTGCTCACCGGCGAAGCCGCGGTCAACCTCGACCCCAACGACGACGGCATGGTCGCTGGCGACCTGGTCAACACCGCCAGCCGGGTGCAGTCGGTGGCAGAGCCAGGCAGCGTTCTCGTCGGCGACAGCACCCGAAGCGCGAGCGAGGCGGCAATCGAATATGAGGACGCGGGCACCCATCAGCTGAAGGGCAGGCCCGAGCCGGTGCGGCTCTGGCGTGCCGCCCGTGTGATCGCTGGGGCGGGCGGCTCGCTGCGTCCCACCGGTCTCGAGCCACCCTTCGTTGGGAGGGACCGCGAGATACGTCTGCTCAAGGAGTTCCTCCACGCGACATCGGAGGAGGGCAAGGCGCGGCTTCTCTCTGTCGTGGGACTCGCAGGCGTCGGCAAGTCGAGGCTGGCGTGGGAGTTCTTCAAATACATCGATGGGCTCACCGAGACCGTCTGGTATCAACGTGGCAGGTGCCTGGCATACGGCGAAGGGGTAGCGTTCGCGGCGCTGACCGAGATGGTCCGAATGCGCATAGGAATCATCGAAAACGAGCCGCTCGAAAGCGCCAAGCGGAAGCTGCGTCAAAGCGTGGAGGAGTTCATCCACGACAAGGAGGAGCGCGCCTGGGTGGAACCTCGCCTGGCCCATCTTCTCGGGCTCGAGGAGCGCGCACTCGGTGACGCCCGCGACCTGTACGCAGCCTGGCGCGTGTACTTCGAGCGCATGGCGGCGCAGCTCACGACGGTGCTCGTCTTCGAGGACCTGCAGTGGGCTGACAGCGGGCTACTCGACTTCATCGAGTACCTGCTCGAGTGGTCGCGCAACTCGCCGATCCTAGTGGTTACCCTAGCGCGCCCCGAGTTCGGTGAAAGCCGCCCGGGGTGGGGCACCGGCAAGCGCGGCCTCACCTCGCTCTTCCTCGAACCGTTATCGACAGAGGCGATGGGGGATCTGCTGAACGGCATGGTGCCGGGGCTGCCGGAGGACCTACGCGTGCTCATCCTCGACCGCGCAGCCGGCGTCCCGCTGTACGCCGTCGAGACGGTGCGCATGCTCATCGACCGGGGGCTTCTCGTCGAGGAGCGGGGCGCCTACCGCGCGCACGGTTCGCTAGAAGCGCTCGAGGTGCCCGAGAGCCTGCACGCGCTGATCGCGGCGCGTCTCGACAGTCTCGCGCCGCTGGAGCGATCGCTGTTGCAGGACGCCGCCGTCCTTGGCAAGTCGTTCACTGCCAACGCGGTCAGCGCTGTGACGAACATCCCTGAGCCGGACGTGGAGCCGGTGCTCGCCTCGCTGGTCGGCAAGGACCTCCTGGCGATACAGTCCGACCCGCGCTCGCCTGAGCGCGGTCAGTATGTGTTCGTACAGGACCTGATCCGCAGCGTCGCCCATGGGACGCTGGCACGCCGGGAGCGCAAGCTCCGTCACCTGGCGGCGGCCACATACCTGGCCAGCGCCTGGACCGACGAGGAGGAGATCGCGGAGGTCGTCGCCGCCCACCTGGTTGAGGCGTACGACGCTGAACCGGCTGCCGCCGACGCTCAGGAGATCCGCGACCAGGCGCGCCTGGCTCTCGTGCGCGCCGCGGAGCACGCCGACTCGCTCGGTGGCGCGGCGTCTGCGCAGCGCTATTACGAGCACGCTCTGGAGTTGGCCGACAGCGACGAGACTCGCGCCGACCTTCACCGGAGGGCGGGAAAGTCCTCCCGTCTGCAGGGCCGCGGGGCGGAGGTGAGAGCACACATCGAGACGGCTCAGACCTTGTACGCCGCGACCGGGCAGCCGTTGGGGCAGGCGATGATGTTGTGTGAGCTTGCGGTTTCGGATTTCGACGAGGGGAAGGTCGCCGACGCACTGAGGCGAACCCAGGAAGCGCTCGCGACCGTTCCCGACGCCGCCACTGATGACGAGCACGAGGCCACGCTGGCGAACATCGAAGCGAGGCTCGCGCGATTCATGTACTTCAGCAGCGACTACGATGCGGCCCTCCCACACGTGGAGCGCGCTCTCCAGATTGCGGAGACCGCCGACCTGTGGGACGTGCTCGCGTTGGCCCTCGACACCAAGGGCTCCATCCTGGCTGCGCGCGGACGTCGCATCGAGGCCGAGGTCATCATTCGCGGCGCACTCAACGTTGCGCTTGAACACGATCTCACAGAGCGCGCCTCCGGGTCGTGTCTCAGCCTCGCCACAACCCTCGAGGAAGAGGACAGGCTCGAGGCGGCGCTCGATCTGTATGAGCAGGCGGAGGGACTCCTGCAGCGGATGGGTAATCGGCCGAACGCGGCCGGCGCACGGCTCAACCGCATCCTGGGGCTTCTCGACCTCGGCCGGTGGGGCGAGGTCGAGGCGATGTTCAACGAATATCTCGAAGCCGACGCCGAGGAGCTCGGCTCGCGCGTGTGGCCGGGCGCTCTGGCGATCAGCGCCGCCTGGTTGTATGCCTTACGCGGCGATGCAGTCGCTGTGCGGCGCCTCGTCGACGCAGGTGCTGCAATCGTCGAGCACGCGCATCTGGAGGTACGTGCGGGTCACGACGCCGCTCGTGCCGTGCTCGCCAACGCGGAAGGCGACCACATGCTGGCGCTGGCAACGGCTGAAGCGACTCTTCGTGCCTGCATCGACGAGTCCTTCCCGGTGTGGATGAGGCTGGCGCTCATCGAGGCGGTGGAGGCGGCCTTCGCGCTGGGCGACGTTGCAAAGGTTGTCGAATTGATTCGGCTGGTGCGTGAGAGCTTCCGGCCTGGTCGCCAGCCGTCGATGGACGCGCATATTCTCCAATGGGAAGGCCGCATGGCAGCGGAGCTCAATGACAACGACGGCGCCGGCGCCAAATTCAGGGCCGCCATCGACGCCTTCGCCACGCTGCAGCGTCCGTTCTGGCTGGCGGTGACCCGCCTCGAGCTCGCCGAATGGTTGCTTGCTCAGGGTCGTGACGCCGAGGCGCGGGAGCCCCTGGCCCAGGCTCGCGCGACGTTCGAGGAGCTGCGCGCGGCGCCGTGGGTGAACCGAGCGATCCGCGGCGCGGCGGCCCACATGGCCTCGACCGCGCTGCCAGCCTGAAGTGACATCGGCGGAGGCCGTCTGGCACCGTCGCGTGGAGTGTCTAGGAGTCAGCCTCGCAACGCGCCAACGAAGACATCGGGGCCCTCATCGGTCACAGCGACGTCCACCGCGAAGCCGGCAGCGCGGAGCAGGGTCACCCAGACGTCACGACCGAACAGGCCTTCGATGTGGCGATCGAGCACCGCCTCAGTCTCCCCGCTGACCTCGTGAGTCACGATCACGTAGTCGACCGTGTACGCCCTGTCCCCACGATGTACCGGATGGGACCACTCGAGGTAGCGAAGCGCCCGACCGTCGTCGGCGTCATGCCCGCCGGTGTCGGTGCCTGGCGTGTAGCTCTCGCTCCCTGAAGAGCGCGGCCTCGCCCGCGTACTCCTCAGGGGCCGAGAGCGGCGGCCACCAGCTGGCGAGTTCCTCGTACATCCACATCCATGGGTTGTAGCAGGCAGGTAGACGGACTGGAGTCGAGGGCGACAGCTTCAACGGCGATTCGACCGCCGTGCGGGCCCCGGGATTTGTCCTGCGCCCGACTGGGTGGCCCGTTCCGCGCGGCTGACGGGCAGGCGAACGCTGCGGGTCACAAGGGCCAGTCCGAGAATCACCACCGCAGCCCCGGCGACCTCCGCCGGCGACGGCGCCTCGTGCACGAAGACGGCAGCCGACGCCAGGCCCACCACCGGCACGATCAAGGCAAAGGGCGCCACGGTCGACGCTGGATAGCGGCGCAGCAGGAATGCCCACGATGCGTAGGCGAAGCCGGTTGACAGGAAGGCGACGTAGAGGAGGGCCAGCACCGCGGAGACCGTCAGCGAACGCCCTGCCGCTGCGATCCGTTCCGGACCCTCCAGAAGAAACGAGAGAATCAGCAGCGGCACGGGCGGGATGAGGCTGGTCCAGACCAGGAAGGCGACGGCGTCGCGCGGCCGCGCAAGGCGCGTGATGACGTTGCCGATGCCCCACGACGCCGAGCCGGCAACGCAGAGCACGAGGGCCCCCAGGGGGACGATCGCACCAGTACGTGTGCTGGCGATCACCGCAACCCCGGACAGGGCAATGAGTGCACCCGCGAGCTGTCGCCGATGCGGGCGTTCGCCAAGTGCAACTGCCGCGATGGCGATGGTGAACACCACCTGGAGCTGGACAACGAGCGAAGCCAGGCCCGGCGGCATGCCCAAGGACAGGCTGACGAACAGCAGTCCGAACTGCAGCGCCCCTGAGAACGCTCCGACACCCACGACGTAGCGGGCAGGAACACGTGGGCGGTCAACGAAAAAGATGGCCGGGAGGAGAACCACCGCGAAGCGCAGCGCCACAAAGAGCAGTGGAGGGAACACCTTCAAGCCCTCGTCGATGATGACGAAGTTCAGTCCCCAGACGACCGCGACCGCGACTGCCAGGGCGACGTGACGTCGGGTCATCGGACCTCCGCGGTGCGCGTGGGCCCTGCAAGTTGATCCCCCTCAGCGCGCCGAGCACGATACCAATCGCCATCAAGCGGTGTGCCACCGGGTGCTGGCCGTTCAGGAGAGCGGGCGAACCGACGTCGCCCGAATGGATCCTCCCCAGCGAGGCGCCCTGCCCGGGCTCGTCGTGTTTTCGCCCGCCAGGGAATCACGTCACCGACGTGATGGAAGCCTCGTTCCCCGGGCGATGTCCCGGACCCATGTGGTGGGGTGCAGTCACCCGTTGACGGCGAGCGGGATTGCGCTCATGAGGTAGGTGACCACATCGGCGGCGGAGTAGTCGTCACGATCGCCCAGCACGGCGCGGATGGAGCCGATACCGTCACCGCTGGTGACCAGGCCAGGCTCGATGCCGGCCGCGCGCACCTGGCCCAGTCCGACCGTGGCGGCGAGACTGTTGCACAGGCAGTTGCGATCGACCGTGGCGGCGGCATCGCCCCCCTTACTGACGTAGTCGGCGATGGGCTCGGCAGCGCAGCGGTAGCCGATGCCACCCGCCGGCTTGACGTATGCCTCACGCAGGTAGCCCAGATCGCACGTGCGCGTCCGTGCCGCGTAGACCTCGCGCTCAGAGAGAGTCCCGGGAACCGAGGCCACCTTGAACGGATACCCAGTCGACGAGGCGCGCGACGACGTGAGCACGAATTCGCGTTCGCTACGCACGATGTCGAGCACGGCACGGCGCAGCGCGGGCGCAACTCCCGACTCACGGCAGAAGGCGAAGAGAGTGCCCACTTGCACGCCGGCGGCACCGGCGGCGAGCGCGTCGCCGATGCGCGCCGGCGAGTCCATGCCACCGGCCAGCCAGAAGGGCAGGCCGATGGCGCGCATGGACTCGAGATCAACACGGTCGCGCTCGCCGTATTGCGGCTGTCCGAGCGCGTCGTACGTGGGCGTGCCGCGCGGCGGTGCATTGTGCCCGCCCGCCGTCGGTGCCTCAAGAATGAAGCCCTGTACCGGGCCGCTCGCCTTGCGGACCAGCACGCTCGCCAGGGAATGCGACGACACGATCGGCAGGAACGCCGGACGCCGCGGGGGGGTGGTGATGTCGAAGCGGCTGGGATCGAAGCGGAGGTGGGGGACGGAGGCGGAGGCGGAGGTGCCCATGACGTCGAGCCGTGTCTCCACCGGCTCCATGGCAGCGAGACGGTCGAGAATGCCGGGNNACGTAGTCGACACCGGCGAGCATGGCGCCGAAAAGTATCGGCACGGTGGGGATCTGCAGCTTGGTGAGCAGGTTGATGCCGATGCGCCCTGTGTGATCGCGCTTGGACAGCATCACCTCGACAAACGCCGCGACCGCGAGCAGGTCTTGCGACGAGTGCTTGTCACGATGCGAGTGCATCGACACGCCGCGATACGGACGCCCGCCGCGACCGGCGGGGAGGAAGTAGCGTTGCAACACCTCCTCGGCGATGCTGGGCACCGGGAACCGCGCCATGGCATCACGCATCTCGCCGCCGGGATCACCGTCCTGGAGCCGCCGCGCCAGCACCAGGTCGATGGCCGTCCCCGAGACGACCCCGAGATGACCGGTCATGGCCACGGCCCGGGCGAGGCGGTGGTTGGACACGGCCACGCCCATGCCACCCTGGATCAGCAGGGGCGGTGTCGCGTCGGTGACCGCTGTGTGCGCCGCGTTGAGCATGGTGCTGCCTCTGTGAAGGTCGACCGCCTGCCAGCGTAGGTGCGGGTTGTCCGCGCCGGCAGAGCCGAATGACATCGCGCAGAGGGCCGATTGTCACATCTCCTCGGCGCTTCGGGTCATGCACGTCCCACGCCCTGTGTCTCAATTGGCCACGATGGCCGGCTCCGTATAGTGAGGACCATGTCGGCAGGAGATGCCACGAGGCCCGCCACTGCTCCTCTAGAGGGAGAGGACATCGACACGGAGCACTGGGAAGACGCGCGCCACTGGATGAGCATCTACGATGACCTGATTCGATTCAAACTGGGCCTTCTCGACCGTGTCAAACGCGAGCTACCCAAAATGCATCCGGTGGCACAGAGAGCCGCGGACGTGGACATCGGCTTCATCGAGACCCAGATGGATGGGTACCATCGCCGTCTGGACTTGTGGTATCAGCGGGTCTGGAAACTCCATGGCCTATGGCTTGATCCGAATGATCGTGTGTTGCGCCTCAAGGGGAAGGAGGCTGTCCTCACTCACCGAGAGTTCGAACTCTTGCAATTCCTGCTCGACCATCCCCATCGCTTCTTCACCGCGTCGCAGATCACCGGGTTTGCCTGGTCAGACGCCGCACTACTCCAAGAGGAAGTCCGCAACTACGTCTTGCGGCTCAGGAAGATCCTAGCTCGGCTGGAGGTTCCTTGTGACTTGGTCAACCGACCCGGTCGCGGATACTCCCTGACGTTTCGGAACGCGGACTAGCTGCATCGGTGCCTCCCGGCGCAGACCAGGTGGCGGCTCGTCCCTTGGCAGTCGGCGCGCGAGCGCATCGAAAGCACCAACAGTATTGCTGACCTTGTTATGTCCGTGGGCGCACGCTCGCGTTCGGCGGACGAGTCTTGTGACCAAGCGGCCATGGCTTGACAGCCGCCGGTAGCCGTACTGGAAACGCCCGATACCGGGTGCCAGCCGATTGGTTCGTGAGGAGCGACGCTATGAAAGCAGCCGTGGTGCGTCAGTTCAAGCAGGCACTGGTTATCGAGGATCGGCCGATCCCGACACCGGGTCCAGGTGAGGTGGTCGTCCGTCTCGAGGCGTCGGGGCTCTGCCACACCGACATCCACGCCGCTCATGGCGACTGGCCCGTCAAGCCAACACTTCCGTTTGTCCCGGGCCACGAGGGGGTCGGCCTTGTCACCGCGATCGGGGCCGGCGTGACGAGGGTCAGCGAGGGTGATCGGGTGGCCCTCCCCTGGCTCGGATACGCTTGCGGAACATGCGAATACTGCGTCTCTGGATGGGAGACGCTGTGTTTGCAGCAGCAGAACACCGGCTATTCGATCGATGGCTGCTATGCGGAGTACGCGAAGGCGTCGGCCAGCTACGTCGGCATCGTGCCGCCCGGTGTCGATCCCTTCGACGCGGCCCCCTTGAGTTGCGCCGGTGTCACGACCTACAAGGCCGTCAAGGTCTCGGGGGCACGCTCCTCCGATCTGGTGGCCATCTTCGGTATCGGAGGCCTGGGACACCTGGCACTGCAGTACGCGAAGATCGCAGGCGCCACGGTGGTGGCGGTCGACATCTCGGCCGACAAGCTGGCGATGGCCAAGCGCCTCGGTGCCGACTACACGGTGAACGCCGCGGAAGAAGACCCGGTGCTGGCAATCCAGCGCCTCGGTGGGGCTCACGCAGCCATCGCGCTCGCGGTCGCACCGCAAGCGTTCGAGCAGGCATTCGGCTCGCTGCGTCGCAAGGGCACCCTCGTGTTCGTCGCTCTGCCCGCTGATAACGCCGTGAGCCTGCCGATTTTCGAGACGGTCCTCCAGGGCATCACCGTAGTTGGCTCGATCGTCGGTACGCGGAAGGACCTCAACGAGGTCTTCGAGCTCCACGCGCGCGGGCGGACCACGGTCATCCGTGAGACGCGCCAGCTCAGCACCGTCAACGAGTCGATCGACGATGTCCTCCGGGGACGTGTCTCCGGGCGGATCGTCTTCGATGTCCGGGACTCATCCGCACAGCCAGTGCGCCAACTGCAGGAGGTCGGTGCCCTCGCGTAGGCGCTGCCAAGTCGGGGAATGCCGACGACCAGTGGCGGGTGAAAGCCCGCCGCTGGTGGTCAAGTTTGGTTACAGGTCGGTGATGGCCGGGATCACCTCGCGCCCGATGGCCTCGATGGGCGCGATCCGCGACACATGCCGCAGCGTGCCGTGCACCTCGTCAAACCCCAGCGCCGCAAACTCGCGCAGGCGGTCAAGCAGCTCACGGGTGCGCTCGGCGTTCTCGCCCACGTCAAAGGTGGTGATGACAGTCTTTTCGATCGAGTCGTAGTCGCGCCCCAGCCGCTCGCAGTGCGAGCGCAGCACGTCGAGCTTGCGTCCGACGTCGGGTGTGCCGAAGAGGTTGCAGGCGTCGGCGTACTGGGCGACAAGGCGCAGCGTCTTGCGCTCGCCGCTGCCGCCGATGAGGATCGGTGGATGCGGCCGCTGTAGCGGCTGCGGGGAGTTGATGGTTCGCTCCAAGTGGTAGTGGTGGCCGTGGTATGGGCCATCGTCGTCGCTCCACATCTGCAGGATGATCTGCAGGGTCTCCTCCAGCCGCTCGAACCGCTCAGCAAGCGGCGGGAACGCGAAGCCCAGGCCGCGTGCCTCCTCTTCGTTCCAGGCGGCGCCGATGCCGAGCATGGCGCGGCCGCCGCTGAGGACATCGAGAGTGCTCACTGCCTTGGCGAGCAGGCCGGGCTGCCGGTAGATCACGCCGGTGACCACGGTGAGCAGCTTGATCGCCGAGGTCTTGGCCGCGACATAGCCGAGGGTGGTGTACGCCGCCAGCATCTCGCGCTCGGGCGGACCGATCATCGGGATCTGGAAGAAGTGGTCCATCACGCTGAGGCGGTCGAAGCCGGCCGCCTCGGCCGCCTCGGCGATGGTGGCCAGGTTGGCGCCCAAGCGCGCTGGGCCGCCGGGCCACGTGAAGTCGGAGACGTGAAGGCCGAGCTTCATGACAGCGATGCTCCGCTGAGGTTGAGGAGTCGCTCAGAACCCTACAGGAGACACCCCGCGCCCCTGCGTCGAGCGGCAGGCGAGGGCTACTTCGAAGTGTGGCACGGCCGGCTTCCCACCTGCCGCTGGAGGCATCGTCCGTCTGCATTGCTACGCACGCATGCGGGGGACGCGTAACCACCCTTCGAGTTCGATGACCCAACGCTCGCCGGGCGGCCCCATGCCGGCGCCCGGCACGCCCAAGCGCTGCAGCAGCGTGCGCCGCGGGCCCAACCGCAGCGCGTGACGATGCGGCAATCCGGCGAGATGCTGAGCGACTTCGAGCGCGGCGTCCTCGTGCTCGGAGAGACCGTCGACCAGCTTGAGGTCCACCGCCTGGACTCCCAGCCAGACCTCGCCGGTGGTGACGCGCGCCGCAGCGGCGTCGTCGAGACCGCGCGCGGCGCGCACCGTACTGACGAATCGCCGGAAGATCGCATCGACAAGTTCACGTTCCTTCGCCGCGTCCTCGTCGGTGACTTCACGCCACGGCGCGCCCAGATCTTTGTACTTTCCGGTCTTGGTGACGGCGATGCGAGTCCCGAGCCGCTGCAGTGCTTCGACGGCAATGGGACGGATGCTGATGACACCGATCGAACCGACAATCGCGCTGGGAAACGAAAGAATGCGTGTCGCGCCGCACGCGAGGAAGTACGCCCCTGAGGCGCCGGTACCACGGATCCAGGCGACCACCGGCTTCACCGCCGCGACGCGCTTCACGGCGACGTGCAGAGCTTCCGACGCGGTAGCTCCGCCACCGGGCGAATCGATTTCCAGCAGTACCGCCCGGATGCGAGGATTGCGTCGCGCCGCGTCGAGGGTGCGCAGCAGATCGTCGGTGCGCACCGCGCCGCCGATGACGCCGCGAATCGGAAGAATTGCGATACGGCGCCGGTCGGTGATCCGGTCAAGGCGCTCACTCATACCAAGCTCCGTCAGCATGGGTTCATGCTAGGCGAGGGGCACTACCAGACGCCGGGCCGGCTCGGCCGTCTTCGCGGTGCAGACCAGGGCGCGCCCGGCCAGCTCGAGGCCGTTGGCGGTGCGGTGGGCCGCGGAGAGGCCGGCCGCCGTCTTGCGCACCGCGGCCCGGGTGTCCTCTGACGCCGCCGCGATGGCTGCCGACAGCGGGCCGGCCAGTGCGGTGACGGTGTCGAAGTGCTCGTCGGCGGACGCGAACCTGGACGGTGTCGACACGTCGCGCACGACCACGTCGGTGAAGCCGGCGTCGGCCACCACCCGCTCGAGCACTGCGGGATCGGCCAGAGAGAACATGCCGCCGGGGCCCGTCGGGGGGCCGCCACTGACCAGGCCGTGCATCATCGCCGCCATGCCGACGCACGTCATCCAGGGGTTGTGCTCCGGCCCCGCCCACACCGCGACCGCGAGGCGGCCACCCTGGGCCAGCAGGCGGTGGCACTCGCGCAGCACGCGTGGAGGATCGTCGACCAGCATCAGGCCCATGCGGAAGACGACGGCGTCGAATGTCCCCGCCTCGAGGCCGGTGTCGAAGGCGTCGAGCTGGGCGACCTCGGCGTTGTCGAGCCCCGCCAGGGTCTTGCGCTGGAGCTCGACCATCCCCGGGGCCACGTCACTGGCGACGACGTGGCCCTCCGGCCCGACTGCCGTCGCCAGCTGGCGCGCCAACTCACCGGTGCCGGCACCGAGCTCGAGGACCCGGTCGCCGGGCTGGAGGTCGAGCTGGGCGAGGAGCCGCCGGGAGAGCTCCTCCTTCATCCCTTCCACGTGACCGCGATGCGCGTCCCAGCCCGATGCCACTGCGGTCCAGTCGAACGTTCCTGTGGTGGTCATGGGATAATCCCTCCATGTCGTTGGTATTCAATACTGGTGGACTGTAGCCATAAGTGACCGTGCTGTCAAACCGGCGCGTGCCTACGACTCCTCCCGGCGGCGTGCCCAGGCACGCGAGACCCAGGGGGCCGTCCTGCGAGCCGCCCACGACCTCTTCATCGCGCAGGGCTACGGGCGCACCACCATGGCCGACGTCGCGCGCAGCGCGGGCGTGTCGGTGGAGACGGTCTACGCGGCGTTCGGCACCAAGGCAGGCCTCCTGCACCGTGCATGGGACGTGACCATCGGGGGCGACGACCAGGACGTGCCATACCATGAGCGCCCCGAGGTGCGTGCGGTCCGCGCGGAGCCCGACCTGGCGCGCCGCTTCCACATGCAAGCAGCCCTCTACACCGAGACGGCGCACCGCATCGTGCCCTTCACGCTGGCGCTGCAGGCGGCGAGCGGGTCAGAACCCGCAGCCGAGGCCATGCTCGAGGAGATTGGCCGTCAGCGCCTCGCTGGCTACGGCGTGATGACCCGCGACGCCGCGGCGACCGGGCAGCTGGTGGTCAGCGAGCAGGAGTGCCTCGACGTGCTCTGGTCGACCTGTGACGGCGCGCTCTGGCACCGCCTCATCAACGAGCGCGGTTGGTCAGATGAGCGCTTCGCGCAGTGGCTCGGCGACCTCTGGACGCGACTGATGACGCGGCCGGACGTCGGGGGATGACCCGACTGCCAGCGGCAAGGGCATTCCCCTCTCGATGAAATTGCCTCGCTGGCTATCGAGACGGTCATCAAGAGCCTCAATGTTCCACGAACCTGACTGGCTGCGATTCGTCCCACAGTGATCAGCGTGGATCCCCGTGGAAATCGGGAGTAAGTAGATATCCAGAGACCATTTTTGACCCTCCCGAAGACGGAATGAGAAGGCTGCCTTGCCAAGGTAAGGGTCGCGAGTTCGAGCCACGTCGCCCGCTCCGGCGCCCGAACGAGGGGCTATTCGGCAAACGCGCTGAACTCGAGGCCAGGTCGAGGGTTGTCCCCGCCCAGCGGGTACAGTGGCGTGGTCCCGCCATCACGAGGAGGAGCTCTCCATGGCCGTCTGGATCGTCGTCGGCGTCCTCGTGCTCCTGGTGCTGGCCGCCGCGCTGCTCTTCAACGGCCTCGTCAGGCGCCGGAATCGCACCACCGAGGCCTGGTCCCAGATCGACGTCGAGCTCAAGCGCCGTCACGACCTCATCCCCAACCTCATTGAGACCGTCAAGGGGTACGCGGCGCACGAACGGCAGACGTTCGAGGCGGTCACCGCTGCTCGCGCCGGGGCGGTGAGCGCCGGGGCAACCGGAGATCCGGCGAAGATCGGGACGGCCGAGAATGCCTTGAGCCAGTCGCTGCGCTCGCTGTTCGCCGTCGCCGAGAACTACCCGCAGCTGCGTGCTGTGGAGAGCTTCACCCAGCTTCAGGAGCAACTCACGGCGACCGAGGACAAGATCGAGTTCGCCCGCAGGTATTACAACGGGAGTGTCCTCGACTACAACTCGGCGATCCAGACGTTTCCTCGCAACCTGCTGGCCGGCAGCTTCGGTTTCCACGCGGCGATCTTCTTCGCCGCCGACGAGGCGGACCGTGCGGTCCCCCAGGTGAGCTTCGCCGGCCCCGCCGCGCCGCCCCCGCCCGCGCCGATGGGCGGGTCCGAACCACCAGCCGCCGTCTAAGCCTGCGCCTCGGCGCGGTCAGACCGTCTGCGCCTGCGAGATCCGCTCCAGGGCGGCAATGCGCGCGGCGATCGGAGGATGGGTGTCGAACAGATGGTGATACCAGCCATCGTGGTGCTGCAGCGGGTCGTCGATGCACATTGCCGCGGTGGCGTGGTTGAACTTGGCGAACGGTTTGTCGTTGGCGCTCAGCTTGCGGAGCGCGCTGATCAGCCCCACCGGATTGCGCGTCAGCTCGACTCCGCTGGCATCGGCGAGGGATTCGCGCGAGCGTGACAGGGCGAACTGGATCAACGGCCCAACGATGACCGCCACGATACTCAACAGCACCCCCGCAGCAATCGCGAACAGCACGATCTGACCGGAGTCGCGGCCGCGACCGCCGTAGAAGGCGGTGCGCCAGATGATGCTTGCCAGGAGTCCAGCCAGCCCGACAAGGGTGGCCACGACGAGGATGAGCCGGACGTCGTAGTTCTTGATGTGACTCATCTCGTGGCCGATCACCCCTTCCAGCTCCTCGCGGTTCATCATCTGCAGCAGCCCGGTGGTCGCGGCGATGGCCGCCTTCTTGGGACTGACCCCAGTTGCAAACGCGTTG
The DNA here is from genome assembly GCA_003153125.1 of Candidatus Dormiibacterota bacterium. GTDB lineage: Bacteria > Chloroflexota > Dormibacteria > Aeolococcales > Aeolococcaceae > Aeolococcus. The sequence goes on from PLWW01000005.1 coordinate 65,194, forward strand.
GGTGACGGGTCGTCGATGACGTAGACCGCCGGCTTTGGCAGTCCGTCCCCGATGGCAAGCGCCTCGACCACGTCGTGGAGGACCTGGTACTGCTGCGGGTCGGCCGCGTGCGCCCCCGATGCGGCGAGCACCAGCCGGCTGCCGGATGTCAGTGCAAACGAGGTTGCGGCAAGTGCCAGCACGGCTGCGATGACGATGCCGGTGACCACTCCTCCAAGGCTGCGGGTCGTGGTCCCATCCAGGTTCCTAGTCGATCCCAACAGGAACCCGAGGAGCGCGCCGATCCCCATCCACACGATGATGAATAGCAGGACCACGATGACGCTGCGACGCTTGTTCCTGGCGACCTGACGATACATCGGGCGCTCATCTTAGCCGGGCCGGTGGATGCGGGCTCCACGCACCGTCCGCTCGCCCATCGAAACATCGGCCGGACGAGCGCCACCGTCGTCGGTGATGGAGAGACCTAAGAGATCCTGATCCACCGTAACCATCCGGTCGTGCGCCTGCTAGCGGAATTGCGTGCGTATGCGGACGTCAGAATGCTTCCGTGACCAGCCGGGCCGTGAACGCGGGACTCGCTGCAGTCTACGTGGCCGCGTCGACCGTCATCCCCCTCGTCTTGAAGACCACGCCGTCCGACCTCGACCTGTACTTCTGGCCTTCAGCCCAAACCGTCGTCGCCGGCCACCCGCTGCTCATCTATTCGACCAACCCCCACGCCATCTTCTTCAACGACAACGGCCCGGTCGGGCTGATTCCCCTTGTGCCGATCGCAGCACTGGCCAATGCGCTTGGGTGGGCGGGAAGTCTCGCCGGTCGTGCGGCACTCACCGGGGCGGTTGTGTCGCTGTTTGCTCTCCTCCTCGCGTATCAGGCCCTCCGCTTCATCGCGGTCGCGCGCGGTGGTGTACGCCGGCCGCTCGCGGTCGAGTGCTCAGTTCTCCTTGCGCCCGCGCTGTGGATCGCGATCGTCGACTACGGTCATGTCGAGCAGCCCGTCGAGCTGTGCCTGATCCTGCTGGCGGTCACATGTATCCTGAGCAGCCGAAACGCCTTGACGGGAGTCGCTCTTGGCGCGGCCGTGCTCACGCGCACCGTGGCGGGATTCTGCGTGATCCCGCTCATGCTCGCTCCGCTTGCGACGCGCCGGCGTCGCCCGACGGCAACGATCGTGGTTGCGGCCGTCATCGCCATCGGGGTCGGCATCGCGCCGTTCTTTGTGGCGGATGCGCAGGGGGCCGCGCGTTCGCTGCTCACGTACCGCGACAACCTCCCGATTGGCGGCGGATCGTTCTGGATCATCGCGCGACAAACGCCGTGGGCAAGCCTGGTCAAAGACGGTGACGTCTATTTCGCAGCGGCTGTCGCGATTGCGCTGGTGGCAATGACGCTGCGCCGCAAGCCCAGTGTGGCGACCACACACACGGGGCTGATCGGGCTCGTCACCGTCGCGTCGTGCTGCTTTCCGATCTTCGCCAAGACCGTTTTCCCGTACTACCTCCTCGAGCCATACATCTTTGCCGCCATCTGGTGGCTGGCACGACCCGGCAGCGCGCGGAACTGGCGAGCCGTGTCCCCGCTGCTGCTCACCCTCGATGTGTTCATCGTCAAGGCGGCGCTGATCTCACCGGGCAGCGTGTGGGGCGTCGTCGCGAGCCTTGTCTCATCGGGCACAGTCGGTGTTGCAATGGCGCTCGTGATCCGTGATCTCCTCGGCTCGGCGGAGAATGCCTCGGCGAGCCCTGGGCTCGAAGACATATGCAGCCTCGGCCGCGGCTGGCGATAGACCTGGACGAGATGGCCCCTTGGGCTGCCGACATCATGGAGGGCCAGAGCGATCCCCGAAAAGAGGCCGCCCTCACCTCCGCGGCGGTAGCCTTCGACGATGGAGAAGCCAATCAGCTATGCCGTCCACGAGGGCGTGCACATCGCTTACCAGGTCGTCGGCGACGGACCTATCGACCTGGTGTACACGCCAGGGATCTGGTCCAATCTCGAAATCATGTGGGAGTGGCCCGCATGGGCGCGCTACCTGAACCGGCTGGCGTCATTCTCGAGGCTCATCCTGTTCGATATGCGCGGGGTCGGGCTCTCCGATCGGGGTCCCGAACCGCCCGTCCTGGAGTTGCAGATGGACGATGTCCGGGCCGTCATGGATTCCGCCGGCTCGGATACGGCGGCGATCTTCGGCGGCGCGCGCGGAGGCGCGATGACGCTGCTCTTTGCCGCCACCTACCCCGAGCGCACCCGAGCACTCATCCTGTACGCGCCTTTTGCGAAGACCCTACGCGCGCCTGACTGGCCCTTCGGCCGGAGCGAGGAAGAGCAACAGCTGTTCTTTGAGCGGTTCACCCGGGAGATGGGTACTGGAGAGAACCTCGACCTCCAGGGACCGAGCCACGACGAACGGTTCAAGCACTGGTGGGCGCGCTTCGAGCGCCTTTGGCGCGTCGCCGGGTGCGTGGCGCGAGCTGGCTGAAATCCTGACCTCTGTCGATGTGCGGCAGGTCTTGCCTCACATCCAAGCTCCGTCGCTCGTGATCCACCGCACCGGCGACCGGATCTCAGACGTCGCCCAGGGGCGTGCCGTCGCCGAGCGGATACCGGGAGCGAGGTTCGTCGAGCTACCTGGCGATGACCATATCCCGTTCCTCGGCGACNNCCGACCGCGTCCTGGCGACTGTTCTCTTCACTGACATCGTGGGATCCACGGACCGCGCGGCAACGCTCGGCGATCGGGCTTGGAGAGACCTGCTGGAGGCTCACCACGCACTAGTGCGACGTGAGCTGGCCATCCATCGCGGTATCGAGGTCGACACCGCTGGTGACGGCTTCATGGCCAGGTTCGATGGCCCCGCGCGGGCGATTCGTTGTGCGCAAGCCGTCACGGCGGCGGTGCGGTCGCTCGGGATTGAGATCCGGGCGGGCTTGCATACGGGTGAATGCGAGTTGATGGGTGCTGACCTGGCCGGCATTGCGGTGCATATTGCGGCTCGCGTCGCGGCGGGAGCCGGACCAAGCGAAGTGCGTGTCTCCAGAACGGTGAAGGACCTCGTGGCTGGATCCGGGATTCGGTTCATCGATCTTGGCGCTCACTCCTTGAAGGGCGTTCCCGGAGAGTGGGTCTTGTTCCGCGTCGACGAGTAACCCGTCCGCTGAGCGCAGTTGTTCGCTACGGGGCGTGAGTCGGGCGTCCTCACCGCACCCGCCGAGGGTCGCCAACTGGGCGCCGTAGTGGCACTATTGGGACATGCTTCTTCGAGCGAGGAACTACTGGACGTATAGCATCGGCTTCGCCGTCGCTTGGGGGATAGTCCTGGCAATTGTCTCGGCCAGCAGGAGGAACCAGCTCAATGTCTTCCTCTTGGTCTTCGCTGGGGCGAGCATAGGGTGGGCCTCGGGCACCATCGCCAGGTATGTCTACCCACCGCCGCGCCGGTGGCGTCAGCACCGTTAGCCCGCTGGTCGTCGGCTAGCTGTGCTAGGGCGGGCACGTCACCCCGCGCCTGACGGTTGCGAGCAGTAAATCTGCCCGGTGGCGCTTGGCAGGCAAGAGGTCCACGGGCGTAGGATCCGCGCACCGTCCAGCGCCACCGCTCGGACACCCACCGAGGAGGCAGCATGCCCACAGTGATCGGCTACCACGATGTGAAGGATCAGAAGCATTGGCTTGCCTCGCCAAAGCGCGAAGAGGTCTTCGGCCCCCTCGGCGTCACCAACATCCGGACGTTCATCGACCCGCAGAACCCGACGCGTGTGGCGGTGCTCATGGACGTTGCCGACATGGACGCTCTCATGGGAGCGATGCGGACGCCCCCAATGGCCGAGGCGATGGAATATGACGGTGTGGTGGCCGAGACCTTGGTGATCCTTGTCGAGGCGTAGTTTCGTTCGCGAAAGCCGAGCAGAGCGAATTCCCAGTCACCCTGTCTGAGCAACGGAGAAACCGACATGTCCACTGACCTTGATAGCGGAGGGGGNNGAATGACCCGATGACGTCGCCTGATGTGTTTCAGGAGATAGCCAGTCTGATGACACCCCCGGTCGCCCCTTAGTCCAGACTGGTCACGCGGAGGGAGATCAAGTAGCGGTAGGTTCAAACCGAGATCAGAGAGGCCTCTGACTCGTCAGGCTGGCATCGAAGGCTAGGAAGCGCCGTCTAGCCCCTCGGCCGCCACGTTGTCGCCGCCGGCTCTCGGGCCGACGACGACGTGTGGCGGCGACCAACTAGAGCTGGACAATCACCGACTTGGTCTCGAGGTAGTTGGAGAGGACTTCCTCGCCCATCTCGCGGCCCCAGCCGCTCTGCTTGAAGCCGCCGAACGGCAGCTCCGCGCTGTACACGTTGTAGGTGTTGATCCAGACCGTTCCCACCCTGATGCGCTTGGCGAGCTTGTGGGCCTTTGAGATGTCCTTGGTCCACACGCCCGCAGCCAGGCCGTACTCGGAGTCGTTGGCCTGACGCGCGAGGTCATCGACGTCGCTGAACGGCAACGCGACCAGCACGGGGCCAAAAATCTCCTCGCGAACGACGACGTCGTCGGGCTTGGTGTCAACCAGGACGGTGGGTTCCACGAAGTACCCAGGACCGTCGATCGCATGGCCGCCGGCGAGCGCGCGGTTACCGGCCTCCTTTCCCTTGGCCAGGTACCCGGTGACGCGCTCGAACTGCTCGCTGGAGACGAGCGGACCCATCTCTGTGCCCGGATCCATACCGGGGCCGACCTTGATCTTCTTGGCCGCCTGCACGACACCATCGACGACCTCATCGAAGCGGTCCTGCTGGACATACAGGCGGGTGCCCGCGGAGCACACCTCGCCCTGATTGAAGAAGATCCCCTGGGCGGCGCCGGCGACGGCCGACTCGATGTCCGCGTCTGAGAAGACGATGTTCGGCGACTTGCCACCGAGCTCCAGCGATACCTTCTTGAGGTTGCCGGTGGCGGCCTTGGCGATCAGTTTGCCGACCTCGGTGGAACCCGTGAACGCGATCTTGTCGACACCCGGATGAGCCGCGAGCGCAGCGCCAGCCGTCTCACCGAATCCCGTCACGATATTGACGACGCCGTCTGGAAGACCGGCCTGGAGCATGAGTTCGCCCAATCGCACAGCAGACAGCGGCGTCTGCTCGGCTGGCTTGAGGACCACCGTGCAGCCGGTTGCCAAGGCGGGACCAAGCTTCCACGCGGCCATCAGCAGCGGGAAGTTCCACGGGATGATCTGGCCGACCACGCCGACGGGCTCGCGCAGCGAGTACGCATGAAACTCGGCGCCGGGAAGGTAGGGCACGGACGGGTTGATGGTGCCCCCATTGAGCTTGGTCGCCCAGCCCGCCATGTACCAGAACAGGTCGGCGGCGAGTGGGACGTCAGCTGCACGGGCCACGCTGAGCGGCTTGCCGTTGTCCAGGCAGTCGAGCTCCGCGAGCTCGTCGGCGTGCTCCATGATCAGGTCACCGATGCGATGTAGGATGCGGCCTCGCTCGGAGGGGTTCATCCGGCTCCACGGGCCGTCGTCGAACGCGCGGCGAGCGGCACGCACGGCGCGATCGATGTCCAGCGCGTCGCCCTCTGCGACGTGTGCGAGCGCCTCACCGGTGGCGGGATTGACGGTGTCGAACGTCTTGCCGCTCGCAGCCTCCTCGAACCTGCCATTGATGAGCAGCGCGCGCGTGGACGAAGTGAAGTGGCGAGTGTTCTGTGCGAGTGGGGTGGCAACGGCCATGGGTACTCCTCTCAACTCAACGGATGAGTGCGCGTGTGGAGGGCCAAAGAAGGGTGCTGAGGCACTGGCTGGCCAACCCCGAGGGGGGCGCCCCGACCGGCGCCTTGCGGCTCTCGCCTCGGTCCTGGGATCGAGACATCATAGCAGACGGTGTCATAAATTGTTATGGCGGCGTACTAATATCATGAGGCTGTCCATGGCCCAAGACCGCTGTCGGTCGTCGAGGCCGCAGCGTCCCTCCACGCATCCGAGGCCTACGTCCGTCGCCCGCTGATCACTCAGCGGCTCTTCGGGATCAAGGTGGGCCCGGTCTGGGCCTCGAGCCCCAAGGCCCGCGACGTCACCGCCAACTCCACTCGACCCCCTTGCCCCACCCGTACGCTCGCGGGGCGCTCCGCTGCGCCGTGCACGTCCGCCCGTTGGGGTGTACGGTCTGGGGCTCCAGCGAGGTCTCTCCGTCCCACTTCACGCTCTTCCAAGGAGATCCCATGGCCCTGCATGCCGGACTGAGCGATGCTGCCCGCAACCGCATCGTCCAATTGGTCGGTAGCGGCCAGGGCAGGCGCAGCACCAGTGACCCCTGCCTCGTCTGTGGCCGCCCCGCCACATGGCGGATTGAACGCCCGGACGGCAGCTATCTAGTCTGCGATTGGTGCGACTCGATCATCCGGGAATATGACGCCAGGCATCCCGAGCGCGATCCCAGCCGCCACGTCCGGTTGGCTTGGGACGACGCGTGCCCCGGGGTCGAGCGGTCCGGACTGCTCGCCTGAGGGTAGGCTCGTTCCGTTGCCTTCACCATCGACAAACGCGTAGCGGCGAACCGGCGCCGGCTGGTGTGACTGTGCACCCGACCCGAGGTCCGCGCGTCGATGAGGTCTCAGAGGAGTGCTGCGATCATCGCCTCCGCGATGAAGCGAGCGTACCGTTGTGGCGACCAACCCCGGCGAAAGACCAGCAGCTCGCACAGCTCGGGAGAACTGTACGTCCACAGGACGTCGGTCACCTGGGCCAGTGTGATTCCTGCGCGGACGTGACCGCGGGCGCGGAGACGGCGTGCGTTGGTGGTCATACGACGAAGGCGCGCTGCATCCAGCTCTTCCTGCAACGCGCGGATCTCGGGGTCGGTGGCCGCTGCAGCGTGTATCAGCATGAGGATCCGTGCGGCACGCGGGGCCACCTCCGCGGTAAACGTGCCCCATCCCTGGATGATCTTGCGCGGATTCGGCTCCTCCTTCTGCAGGCGGTCTGATCGCCGCTCTGCGGCCACGGGACCGACGCCCTCGAGCGCCTTCTGCCAGAGGGCTCGTACCAGCCCGGGCTTGCCGCCGAACGACTTGTAGATGGTGTCCACGGAGACGTCCGCATCGGCGGCCACGGCGGCGATGGTGGTCGCGCCGTATCCCTCGCTGAGGAACCGGCGCTCCGCGGCGGCGATGACTGCCGCCTGTCTCTCCGCAGCGGCCGCGCGACGACCGCCGGCGTTATATGCGCGGCGCTTGACAGGAGGTCTGGCCACGCCCATAGTCACGCTTTGATTCTAGCAAACTGGAACGAATACTACCCGGAGGTGACGGATGACGGAGCAGGCGGCGGAGATGGTGAACCGGCTGGTGGACGCCACCAATGCGCACGACGTTGAGGCGCTGATCAGGTGTTTCACCGAGGACTACCGGAACGAGACGCCGCTGCACCCGGCGCGGAGCTTTCGCGGGCGTGCCCAGGTGCGGCGCAACTGGGAGCAGATCTTCGGCTTCGTCGCCGACCTGCGTGCTGAAGTCACCCGGCAGGCCGTCGAGGGCAACACAGCGTGGACGGAGTGGGAGATGCAGGGAACCCGACGCGACGGCAGCGCACATCACATGCGCGGTGTGGTCGTTTTTGGGGTGCGCGACGGCATGGCTGAATGGGCGCGCTTCTACCTCGAGCCCGTCGACGAGGGCGACGGCACCGTCGACGAGGCCGTTCGCGCCCAAGTGGTTCCCGCGTGATCCTGGTCGCCGGGGGTACCGGGCGGCTGGGTTCACTGGTGGTACGTCGGCTCGCGCGCAGCCGTCTCCATGTGCGCGTGCTCACCCGCGATGTGACCAGAGCGCAACACCTCAGCGACGTTGCCGAGGTCGTGGTGGGCGATGTGCGAGACCGCCTGAGCCTCGACCACGCGATGCGCGGGGTGACCACGGTGGTGTCAGCTGTCCAGGGTCTTGCCGGACCGGGAAATGTGACTCCCACCTCGGTCGACCATGAGGGCAACATGCACTTGGTGGACGCGGCGGCGGCTGCCGGCGCCGACGTCGTCCTGCTCTCGGTCGTGGGGGCGGCGGCGAGCCATCCGATGGAGATATTCCGCGCCAAGTACGCTGCGGAGCAACACCTCCGGGCCTCGACAGCGAAGTGGACGATCGTGCGCGCCACCGCGTTCCTCGAGCTGTGGGCGGAGGTCCTGGGCAAGGGGATCGTCTTCGGCCGCGGCGACAACCCGATCAACTTTGTGTCGGTGCACGATGTCGCCGCGGTCGTCGAGCTCGCGGTGGTCGATCGCAACCTGCGCGGTCAGATCATCGACGTTGGCGGCCCGGACAACCTCACGTTCAACCAGTTGGCGGCCGAGTTGCAGCAGGTCACTGGACGCTCGCGGCAGGTCCGTCACATACCCCGCTGGCTGCTCCGTGCCATCTCACCGCTCGCCCGACGGCCGGCGGCCGCGCTCGTCATGGACACGATTGACCTCACCTTCGAGGCGTCACCGACGGCGGTTCCCGAATTGCGTCTCACGGACACCCTTACCGCGCTCCGAATGGCGACGTCTGCCCGATGAGTGCGTCCCTACTTCGTACTCGCGGGGCGCTACCTGAACCACCGCCGCAACCGGGTGGAGTAGGCACTGCCCGGGCCGGCGAGGCGGGCTGAAACGCGAAACCGGAGCCGCGAAATCGACGGGGCAGCGAAAGCCTTACCGCGCCCTCGGGCGATTGCGGCTTTTTTCGGTCGGCGATGCCGACGAGCCGCCCCCGCCGCACTATGACATGGAGCGCGTCCTCGCCCTCGCCAGGAAGTACGGCTGGAACGTCATCGGCCCGCCCATGGCGCAGCCAGTTACTCCAGGCCGCCCAGCCTCCGCTTTATCCCGTGGCGGTGTGGGAACGGCCGGTCGTTGCTGAGCCTGTTGCCGCGTCGGCACGGAAGCGCGCGACGCGTGGTTCAGAGAGAGGATTCGAACTCTCACGGCACGCGGATCGCGCTGGCGAGACCGCCGCCGCCGTGTTTCAGGGCGTAGGCTGCCTAACGGCGAGCCCAACCAGCGGTGAGCGCCGGGAGCTCGCGGAGGTGCTTCAAGTGACAGCAGTGAATTCCGCTCCGGTTGTAGCTGCCGAGAACCCGTGGCGCAATGCCCAGCGCCAGTTCGACGAGGCGTCAGAGTTGCTCGGCCTCGACCCCGCACTGCGTGTGGTGCTGCGCGAGGTCAAGCGTCAGCTGATCGTCAGCTTCCCGGTGAAGATGGATGACGGCTCGGTGCGCATGTTCGAGGGCTACCGCGTGCAGCACAACATGACCAGGGGTCCGACCAAGGGGGGAATCCGATACCACCCGAGGGTCACACTCGACGAGGTCAAAGCGCTGGCGATGTGGATGACCTGGAAATGCGCGATCGCGGGGCTGCCATTCGGCGGAGCCAAGGGCGGGGTGATCGTCGATCCCAAGACGTTGAGCGTGGGTGAACTGGAGCGGCTCACGCGCCGGTACGCCACCGAGATCAGCATCGTCATCGGCCCTGAGTCCGACATCCCTGCGCCCGACGTCAACACCACCCCCAAGGTGATGGCATGGATCATGGACACCGTCTCGATGGAGCGCGGGTTCTCGGTCCCCGCGGTGGTGACCGGCAAGCCGCTTTCCGTGGGTGGCAGCCAGGGTCGCCTCGCTGCGACCGGGCGCGGCGTGATGTTCGTGGCCGTCGAAGCCTGTAACAAGCTCGGGCGCAGCCCAGAGGGCACGACCGTGGCTATCCAGGGATTCGGCAACGCAGGATCGGTGGCAGCCCGACTGATGGCGGAGCGTGGCTTCACCATCTGCGCCGTTTCTGACACTGGTGGCGCTATCTATGCACCGGGAGGGTTGGACATCGCTGCCCTTATCGCCCACAAAGCACGCACCGGGTCCGTGTCCGCATTCCCCGGGACCAAGAGGATCCGCGACGCCGAGTTGCTCGAGTTGCCGGTCGATGTGCTGATCCCCGCTGCCCTCGAGCACCAGATCACCTCCGAGAATGCCGGCCGAATCCAGGCGAAACTCATCCTCGAGGCGGCAAACGGGCCGGTGACCCCGGACGCCGACGCGATCCTCGAGCGGAGAGGGATCACCGTGGTGCCGGACGTGGTCGCCAACGCAGGGGGTGTGACCGTCTCGTACTTCGAGTGGGTCCAGGACCTGCAGTCCTTCTTCTGGGACGAAGACGAGATCAACGCGCGCCTGGAGAAGGTGATGCACCGCGCCTTCCAGGAGACCTGGGAGGCTGCGCAGGCGCACCACGTGTCGCTGCGGCATGGTGCGTATTTCCTAGCGATCGAACGGGTGGCCGAGGCCACGATGGACCGCGGCATCTACCCCTGAACACCGTGTAAATCCGGGTGACCCAAGGTCTGCCGATCGTGGACGGGCATCCTGCTGTGGGTTGATCGGATCCGGGCGGGCTGTTCCGTAGAGGTTGGCGACGGCCTAGTAACGCGACACCGTGGTTTGCCGAACGCGTCATACGCTTCACCAAATGTCTGTAGAGAGGGGCGCTCGGGGCGGTCTGCCCATCCTCGGCCGGCTCAGCGCCGCGCCGGCCGCGGTCGTGCTTGCGCTGTTCACAGGCATCACCGGCCATGCGCTTTCAGTCTCGACGACGACCCTGACCGCGGGCACCAATCCGACGGTCTGGGGCCAGTCGGTCACCTTCACGGCGACGATCACCCCTGGCGCGCCAGCCCCCACGCGCACCGTCACTTTCAAGGATGGTGGGATCAACATCGCCACCTGTGTCGGCAGGCCCGTGGCGGCCCGCGTCGCCACCTGCACGACCAGCACGCTGGCCGTCACATCGCACACCATCACCGCGGTCTACAGCGGCGATGGCTCATACGCGGGCAGCACGTCAGCAGCGGTCGTCCAGGTAGTGAACAAGGGAACCACCACCTCGGTGGTGACCTCCTCGGCGAACCCCTCGGTGTCCGGCCAGACGGCGACCTACACCACAACGGTCACCGCAACTCCGCCCTCCTCAGGCACGCGCACCGGTATTGTGAACTTCCAGGATGCCGGGGTCACCATCGTCGGCTGTGGTGCCAAGGCGGTGGCCGCAGCGGGCACTGCCACCTGCGCGATCGCGTACGCCGGACCCGGCATACACTTGGTGACCGGCGTCTACAGCGGCGACACCAACTTCCTCACCAGTACTTCGGCGGTGCGCACCCAGGCGGTGGGTCAGGGCAGCACGGGGTCAGTCGTGACGTCATCGGCGAACCCCTCGGCGAGTGGCCAGACCGTGACGTACACGACGAGGGTCACCGCAACCGCACCCGCCTTGGGTACGCGCACTGGCACTGTGGTCTTCCAGGAGGCCGGTGTCACGATCGTGGGCTGTAGTGCGAAGGCGGTGGCCGTGGCGGGCACCGCGACATGTGCCGCTGCATATGCCGGACCAGGGTCGCATCCCATCACGGCGACCTACAGCGGCGACGCCAACTTCGCGGCAAGTACGTCAGTGGTGCTCACCCAGACGGTCAGGCCCGGAGCCACGGGAACCGCGATCGCCTCGTCGCTCAACCCGTCGAGCACGGGTGCGAGCGTGACCTTCACTGTCAGAGTGACCGTGACCGCACCCGCCTCCGGCGTGCGCACCGGCAGCGTGAACTTCGAGGACGGCGGGACCACCATCGCCGGCTGTGGCGCGAAGGGGGTGGCCGTGGCGGGCACTGCCACCTGCGCTACCAGTGCGCTGGCTGTGGGCTCGCACGCGATCACCGCCGTCTACAGCGGTGACACCAACTTCGCGCCAAGTACGTCGGCCGCCTTTGCCCAGACAGTCATCAACGCCACATCGACAACGGTCACGTCGTCTGGGAACCCATCCGTGTTCGGTCAGAGCGTTCAGTACACGGCGTCCGTCGCCGGCGGTCCCATCGCCACCGGAACGATCAGGTTCAGGGATGGCGGGGTCAACATCGGTGGCTGCGTCGCGGTGGTGATGACGGCCGGAGCGGCGTCATGCACGGCGTCCCCCACGGTCGGCGCCCACGCCATCACCGCGGTCTACAGTGGTGACGCGAGCCACGCCGCGAGTACATCGGCGGCGCTGACCCAAACCGCCAACGCCGATCCGACCACGACGATCATCACTTCCACCGTGGCGCCATCGGTGTTCGGGCAGTCGGTGACTCTTAGAGCCACGCTCACCGCCAACAGTCCGGGCGCAGGAACCCCTGGCGGCACTGTGACGTTCAAGGATGGCGGCGTCGGCATCGGTGCGTGCACGAACGTCGCGATGGCCGCCGGTGTCGCCACCTGTACCACGGCGGCGCTCACGGTGGCCAACCACGCGGTCACCGCCGTGTACAACGGTAGCGCGACATTCACGAAGAGCACATCTGCGGTCTTCACCCAGACGGTCAACAAGGGCGCAACCGCGACGGTGGTCACCTCGGCCACGAACCCGTCGCTCACGGGTCAGATGGTGGTCCTCACGGCGACCATGGGCGCCACGGCACCGGCGGCCGGTGCACCCTCGGGAACCGCCAACTTCCTAGACGCCGGAGGGACTATCGCCGGGTGCGGAGCAAGGGCCATCGCCGTGGGCAAAGCCACGTGCACCACATCATTCGCCACGGTCGGTCCGCACGCGATCACAGCGGTCTACAGCGGTGACGCGAGTTTCGGGGTGAGCACATCGGTTGTGTTGACCCAGGTCGTGAACAAGGGGGCAACCTCGTCGGTGGTGACCTCGTCGGTCAACCCGTCGGTGTCCGGCCAGGGCCTCACCTACACGGCAACGGTGACGGCCAGCGCGCCGGCCTCCGGAACACCCACCGGCACGGCCGCCTTCAACGACGCTGGACTCACCATCGCCGGCTGCGGCGCTCAGCCGCTGGTCGCGGGGATCGCGTCGTGCAGCGTCGTGTACGTCGGGGCGGGAGCCCGCGCGATCACTGCGACCTACAGCGGCGACGCCAACTTCCTCATTTCGACATCGACGGCGATGACCCAGGCCGTGAACCGGGGAGTCGCAGCTTCGACTGTGCTCTCGTCGGTTCGCCCATCGCTGTCCGGGGACAGCGTCTTGTACACGGCGACGGTCACGGCCGCCGCGCCAGCCTCCGGGACTCCGACTGGGACGGTGACCTTCGACGACGGCGGTTCGCCAATCGCCAGCTGCGGCGGCCAGGTGCTCACGAGGGGAGCGACGGTGTGCTCGTTGACATACCCAGCGCCGGGCACGCACGACATCACCGCTCACTATGGCGGTGACTCGAACTTTGGCCCGAGCGTGAGCCCGGTGGTGACGGTATTGGTGGCCGCCGGAAGCGTGGCCGCGGTGTCCGTGACGCCAACGGTTCCCCAGGCCGGCGTCGGCCTCTCAAGCGGCGGGATCGCACTCCTCCTGGGAGGCCTCACCGCAGTGCTCAGTACCCGCCGCCGATGGGCCTGAAGTCCACCGCACGATTTCGCCTGGCGCTTCACTAG
>PLWW01000070.1 GCA_003153125.1 Candidatus Dormiibacterota bacterium
CTAGTTGGTCGTGTCGAAAGCATCCGGCAAAAGCGGCCAACCTGGGTGCGGCACCAGCGTCGATCGCCCTCGAGCACTCCGGGCATGGTGTGTCGACCGTGAAGTCTCTTGTGCCCCGGCGAAGCCAACAGCGAGCTTGAGTCGGTCGCCCTACGCGCCGACCAGCCCCGCGGCGTCCGCCCCCGGACCGCGTGCCTGCGCCAGATGCGTCACGTGACCAACTCTGGCGTCGATTCAACACCTTGGGTTGCTCGATGAGCCGGCCGCGGCCGGCATCCTCGAAAGCGTCGCGCTCGGGCGCCGGGAGCGGCACCGCTGAGGGGAGTCGGCGCTCGCGGCAAGGGCGAGCCGCGGCATGCTAGAGCCGGCACGCGGTGTGGTGCCGCCACCAGTCTTCGACTGTGGGGAGCGGGCACTGGATCCCATGAGCTTCTCGTCGACAGATGCCGCCCAACTGGCGCAGTCGTTGCCCGACGGGGTCCTCGTCCTCGATGAGGATGGCACGATCCGTTTTACCCGCCGGCGCCTCGCCGACTTGACCGGCTACACCGAGGGAGCACCGTCTCGCGAACCATGCGCAAGGCCCGCTCGCGCAACTCAGCCGGGTACCGCCTTTGCGTAGGCCTACTCGTGTTGGCCATGTTCTCCATCCTCCCACTCACGCCAGACGCGGCGCACCGTGGTCGGACCGACGCCGATGTGCTGGACAACCGTCATCGAGGTCGAGAGGTGGGACCGGATGATTGGCCAGGCGGTGCGCTGATACGCAAGTTATTTCAGGAAGGCGGCACTAGCCCCGCTTTCGAGGACGCCCGTAGCGCCGTACCAGCCGTCGCAACTGCAGCATGCGCGCGCCACCTAGCAGGAACACGATCAAACCGCCGAACAGCGCCGCTATGAGGAGGTCGAGTCCCAGTGGGATCGTCCACTTGACGCTGAAGAAAGTAGTGCTCGCGGCCGACAGATTCTGAAGGACGAACACCAGCACGACTATGAGCAGCAGCATGCTGAACCCCAGCGCCCACCAGACGACGCCCGTGCGTGTGTTCGGCACGGTTGGCTGCGATGGCATCCCACTCGGTTCAGGGGCCTCAGTGGGCGCCGGGGTCGGGTCGACCTGCAGCCGGAGCGCTTTGTCGGGTTGACCACCGGACGGCGGCGGAGTGCCCGATGTTTGGCTCACGCCCGCAGCGCTCCTTCGCTGCGCGCGCCAGCCTGAAGCAGCGACGCCACCTCGTCATCGGTGGTCTGTTCGAAGTCGTCGTACCATTCGCCGACCGCCAGGAACCGGACGGGGGTGATCAGGCTCACCACCTCGTCGGCCTGTGCAGCCAGCCGGGCCGCCGTCTCGGGGGGGGCTACCGGGACAGCCACCACGACTCGGCGGGCCCCGCGGGCCCGAGCAACGTTGACGGCGACCCGGGCCGTGCTACCCGTGGCCAGGCCGTCATCGACGATCAGCACCGTCCGGGCGGCCAGCGAGAGGGGAGCTCGGTCACCCCGGTACCGTCGAACCCGCCGGACCAGCTCGGCCCGTTCGCGTGCCTCCACCGCGGCGATGTCTGCGTCGGTAATCCTGGCCCGGCGGACCATGTCAGCGTCGAGCACTCGTACGCCACCCTCCCCGATTGCACCGAATCCCAGCTCTGGCTGCAACGGAAGGCCGAGCTTGCGCACCAGCAGGACGTCGAACGGGGCGTCGAGCGCCCGGGCCACTTCCGCCGCGACCGGTACACCGCCTCTCGGGAGTCCCAGCACGACCGGCTGCTCCGCACCCAGAGCAGCCAAGCGCTCCCCAAGTATTCGACCTGCCTCGCGACGGTCCCGGAACCTGCTGATGACACGCTCGCTCGAGAGGACCATGGCTCACAGCCCCGTCGGGAAGGTCTCGGGAGGCTCGCCCCGGTCCCACAGCGGTGTGAGCTCCAGTGGCTCGAGTGCCCTCGTGCGGTCCAGGTGGATCATGGCATCGAACTGCGTGGCCAAGTGTGCTTCAAAATAGTGGCTCTGCAATTCAGTTTCGGGCCGGTAGATAACGCCGATAGCCCTCTCAAGGCGCGGTCGCAAGAACGCCTCTTCGGTGGCCAGACCGCCCGTGGGCACCCAGTATTGGGGGACCGCGACGGCGTGCAGAATCGACTCGTAGCTGCCCGGCCGGCCCGGGCGAACGTGCTTGCGTTCGGTCGGTCCACCCCACTCGGATGCTGCGGTGACCCGTCCGGCGTAGGTACTGAACCCGATCAGCATCACCTCGCCGCCATAGCTCTGGCGAGCCAGCTGGCCAATGTTGAGCTCCCCGCGAGCGCCCATCGAAGTCGCCCGGGCATCACCCACGTGGGAGTTGTGCGCCCACACGACGACCTTGGTTCGCGCTGATCGGCCATCGAGATGCGCGACCAGCGCATCGAGGGTGCCGGCCATATGACGGTCGCGGAGGTTCCACGACGAGACCTCGGCACGATACATCTGGTGGTAGTACTCCTCGGCATCAAGTACGAGTCGGGCATTCTGCTCGGCGTAGAACTGCTCGTCCTCCGCCACCGAGCCGTCACGGCGCAGGTAGGACTCCGAGCGGTGCCGCAGCTCGAGGAGCTGGGTGACGACCTCGTCCTCGCACGGGTCGGCAATCCCGGCGGCCAACGCGTACCCGTACGCCTGGCCGTCGGCACCGACGTGATCGAAGCACGAGTACCGTTCACGGGCCCGGCGGGCCCCGTCCGGATCGACCCGCTCGAGGTACTCGACCACCGCCTCGATGGATGCTCGCATGCTGTAGAGATCGAGACCGTAAAAGCGGGCCTTCCTGGCCGGATGCGCCTGGTCGTCGTTTCGGGCCCGAAGCCACTGGACGAACGCCAGCACGTCCCGATTCCGCCACATCCACGTCGGGAAGCGGCGGAAGCCGAGCAAGGCCGCGTCCGCGTCGGCATCGTCGGACATCCCCACGACGTACCGGTTTACCCGGTATGCATCGGGCCAATCGCCCTCCACCGCGACCACGGTGAACCCGAGCTCGTCAATGAGCCGCCGAGTGATCCGCGCCCGCTCTCGAAAGAACTCGTGCGTGCCGTGCGACGCCTCGCCGATGAGCACGAACCGGCGATCACCGATCAGGCCGAGGAGGCTGTCGTAATCGTTGGGGGCCCCCGTCACCGGCCGGGCGAGCCGGGTGAGCGTGTTGACGGATCGGTCGGTTGAGAGGGCGGACTGCATGATCCCAGACTCGCTGGAATCCGCACGGACAGCCAGGGTCGAAGGTCACCCACCCTGCGGGTACCGCCTGACACGGTCCGCTATCGATTCGACTGGAAGCCGCCCGCGGGCCTCGCAGAGAGCGATAAATTAGATTAGAAGTAGATTGGCGCGGTTCATTCGGGGCCTAAGTGGGCCCTGGGGGCACGGCCTCGCCCGATCGTTGTGTCTGGTGCACAGATGGCGCCACGTGACTAGCCCTGACGACGATCCAACTGGCACCGGGGTCACCTGGCCGGTGGTAACGAGGACCAAGGACCCTAGCGGGCAAGTGGCAGTGCCCGTGATCCTGTTGCCATCAGAGGCGACCTATCGGAGGCAAACTCATGGTCATCAAGCGGATCCTCGTGGCAACCGACGGGTCGGCGACCGCACAGGACGCGGTCGCTTGGGCAGCCGACCTTGCCGCGCCGCTGGGCGCCGAGGTCGTGTTGGTATCGGTGATCGATTTCGCCAACCTCGGTCTCAGTGCCGGTTTCGGCTTCCCCATTCTTGAGGAGACCCAGATGCGCGTGCTCCTCAACCAGGAGTTGAACGGCGCGTGGTCGGAGCGGCTTCGCGAGGCTCAGGTCAATTTCCGCACGCTGGTACGCGAGGGCAATCCGGCACCAGCCATCGTGCAGACGGCGGCTGACGAGGGGGCCGATCTCATCGTGATGGGCTCGCGCGGCCGTAGTGGCCTCAGTGAGCTGCTGGTTGGCAGCGTCGCCCACCACGTGACCCATCACGCGCCGACTCCAGTTGTCATCGTACCGCCCACTGCTACAAGCCGCGCAACTCAGGCGCTGGCCAAGTCCGTGAGGCTTGAGATGCGTCCGTCGGGGCCGGTGGCCACCGCAAGGCGATAGCGGTCACGTCGTGTACGTCGTGATCTTACCGGCACAACCTCACGTTCGACGCTTCGAACGCACAGAGCGTCACGTGTCCAACCATGAACGGTGGCGACACCCGGCAGGCTGGACCGGGAAATGCTCCTTCATCTCGCCGAGACGATAATTTCGTCTGTGACGAGGAGCTCGTATCCGTCGACTTCCTGCATGACG
This sequence comes from Candidatus Dormiibacterota bacterium, assembly GCA_003153125.1. Lineage (GTDB taxonomy): Bacteria > Chloroflexota > Dormibacteria > Aeolococcales > Aeolococcaceae > Aeolococcus. The sequence goes on from PLWW01000070.1 coordinate 4,296, forward strand.
ACCGGTCCTCGATTGTCGATGCTCCGCTCACCATGGCGATCGGCGATCGTATGGTCAAAGTGATGGCCACACGAATGGGGCTACGCATGCCGCCTCCTCGACTTGGTCGAGTACGTGACCAGCTCCAGGTAGGCTTCGGAACTGCCGAGTTGCGGCGGGCTGGCCGCCCGTCCGCTCCGGGAGGCAGTCAGTTGATCCGGCATGGTTCGGGGCAGCCCGCTCGATGCTGACTCGGAGGGCGACAACGCGGGCCAGCCTCGCTGTGGCCTGATACATGGGGCGCCCGCCGAGACACTTATGGTGGGAGCCATGGCTTGACAGCGGACCCGTCGGCCGCGTGACGACACGGTCTCGCGTCGCTATGGCGCATGCTCTGAACGTCGTGCGCGTCAATAGTTCGTACGTAGATGGTGGCAACATGGCCAAGGGGCAGGCGGCGCAGCCGATCGCGCCGGAAGACGATACGCACCGCCTCGCTCAGACAGTCCGCGAGTCCTCCATACGTGCCGCGCTCGATGGCTATGAACGTGCGGGACTCGGTGGCCTGTGCGCGGAGGGCCGCTGGGAGATGGCGATCGATGCAATGCGCGCACTGGACCTCGACGCCGTCGTCCATGGCTTTCAGCGGTATGAAGTGGGCCAAACCATCACGGCCCGTGGGGAGTTCCACGCCCGCAGAGGCACCGAAGTACGCAGGTAGCCTCGCAGATGATCCGGCGGCCGCGCCGGTGTTCTGTGCAAGCCCGGCGGCGACCGCTGCCGGCCGCCACCGCGGAGCCTCCGAGGCTCAGCGAGTCGTGTGTTCTGCTGCGCGGAGCCGACCGGTCTCCAGCACGTAGCGGGCTCCGTCCACCGCCGGCGGCGGGGTCCGTCTAGAGACCCGCTCGGATCGCTGGCATCAACCCACGAAGCGGTTGGGCAACTTACCGCACTTTCGGGCGTTAGGCGGGTTCGTCCAGGCGCGTCCAAGGACGTTCGCTTGGGGTGCTGATGGGGTCGGCGTGGGGGTCATGGCGGGGGTCACAAAACACCAGAATTACCCCAACACGGTGGAGTAGCTGGTCAGCACCGTGAGCTGTGCCTGTTGGGTGCGTGCGATGTCGACCGCGTGCCCCAGAGCGGCCCGCGCATGAGGAGAACGGTCGTAGGCGACAAGGATCTTGGTGAACATCTCCCCTCTCCTCGGTCTCAGGTGATGTGCAGTTCGCGGGACGGCGCCAGGTCACGATCGTCCCAGCCGTATTCGACGGCGCTGTCGACATCAACGACCCCGTCAAGGCCGCGGACGCGGTGGGCGAGAACCTCGACGTCGCTGCGCCGATCCACGGTGCCCTCGAGTCGGACGACGCCACCGTGGACCTCAACGCGAACCCTGGTGGGGTCGACCAGGAGCCATCGCGGGATCACCCCCTCAATGATGTCGGCTCGGATCTCGGCGTCGCTCCTGCTGAAACCCGCCAGGAGATCGCGACGCGAGACGATACCGACCATCTTGTACGCCGCATCGAGCACGACCAGACGCTTGATCTGGTGCTGCTGGAGCAGGCGGGCAGCGACGACCAAGGAAGCTCGGGAACCGACCGAAACGACCGGCGTGGTCATCACGTCCGCCGCGTCAACGCCGTCGGCCTTGCGACGCCGCGTTGCGGACCGAGATCCCTCCGGCAGCCACCGTCGCCACGGCGGCGGCGGCGTCTCCTTCTGGAGCAGGTCCGCCTCGGAGACGACGCCGAGGAGAGCCCGCTGCTCGCCGACAACCGGAAGGGCGCTGATGCCGTGCAAGCGCATCAGACCGATCATCTGGTGGAAGGTCGCTGTCGGCGCGACCGTGACCACGTCGCGGGTCATGACGTCCTCGACCACAAGGCGGCGTGGTCGGACTGCAGTGACCGCGCCCGCGTCAGACTCGTGGCCACTCTCACTGCGGTGGACGGCCACTCCGCCGGAGGCGTGAGTGGTCATCGGATGTTGCGATTCAGACGAAGCGTGACGCATTAGGAGGTCCGTGCCGCAGATGGTGGTTGCGTCGACCCGGACTATTGCGTCCGTGTCCGCGGAGCTCTCCAGCCTCGGGACATCCTCCCAAGCCTTCTGCCCGGGTTCGTGATGGACGAGTGCCTTCATGATGGGTTCTCCCTATTCGAAAGTGAGTGTGGCGGTACCGTGACGCACACGCCAGGGTCCTTTGTCACCGATGCCGGTGACGGTCACATCCGTCACCGGCAGGTTTAGGGGCCGCTCTACGGGCTCGAGGCGGCCCAGCTCAGCTGAGCCACGCGAAGCGACGGACCGGAGGGGTCCCCATCCAGCACTTGCCGAGGCCGAGGGTGTTGCCGGCTCCCCCCAGGGCGATGCCGAGGAGGACGAGGGCGTACACGATGTGGTTGTCCATGAAGATGTCATCCTGGGGTCGCAGTGAGGCGCTCCACATCAGCACCACCATGATGGCTCCGGTGACCGCGGCGATCCGCATCCCGATACCGAGCAGTAGGGCCACGCCGATGCCGAGCAGGCCGATCATGCCCGTCACTCATGACCCCGGTGAACGGAGTGCTCTCGGAGCTGTGCACGAATCGCTGCACGAACCGTCGGACTCAACTGATTTAGGACTGGCGTGTAGAGCCGCTCCTCCTTCTCGACGTGAAGCCGTGTCACTGCCTCGAGCGCGAAGAGCACGCCTTGGAGTTTGGCCGCCTTTTTCGGAGAGCGCCGTTCTCAGCCCCGTTTGGCTTGCCTCGTCGCACGGTACAGTGCCGGCCACCCGCAGCGCGGCCCGCGCCGTCTATTCGGCGCGCCCGTACGGCGAGCAGAGGACCACATCGGGTCGCTCAGATTCGCCGGTCCGACGGAGCCGCTTCCCCAGGGCGGCCGCCTGCTCCTCGCCACAATCGGAGAGGCCGACGTCCATGCCGCGTGCGGGGATGTCGATGGAGTCGAGGTGGCCCGCCTCCCAGGGCGACTGCGGCCAGCGTTGATCAGTCAACTCGCTTCCTCAGCTATGGCGGTGACCAGCCGCCGTGTCAGCTCCTGGAGCTGCGGACTGCGCTCCACCCGCCGTGGTTCTGGATCCGTCGTTCGAAACATCTCGGCACGGTGCCAAGCGCGCTCACGGGCGCATCGATGGCGGATGTCCTTGAGGCGCGGCAGGTCCGCCACAAGCTCACCATGTCGCAAAACCGGGCGCAACATCGGTTCACCGGCGCGATGCTCAGTCACCAACACGATCTCATCGAAGTCCGAATGCCGGTAGACCTGGTGCTGTCCCGGATCGGTGCTCTTCGACGTCGATAGTTTTAGCACAGGTTGCGCAGCGCCGTCATCACCCCCCTGTGCGACCAGCTTGTAGACCCCACCCAGGGCCGGGGCGTCGAAGCTGGTGCCCAGCTTGGTTCCGACACCGAAGGAGTCGATCGGTGCCCCGGCCGCGACCAGCTCGGCGATACCCCACTCGTCGAGGTCGCCGCTGGCGACGATGGACGTGCGCGACAGGCCCGCTTCATCGAGCATGCCACGGGCTTCGCGGGCAAGGGCCTCGAGGTCTCCGGAATCAAGCCGAATCCCGCGGAGCGAGATCCCCGTCTCCCTGCTGGCCGCGATCGCGTGCTCGATGCCCCGGTGTGAGTCGAACGTATCGATGAGCAGCACAGCTCGGTCGGGGAAGTCGCGCAGGAACTGCGCAAATGCGCGCTGCTCGCCGCCGTCCGCTCCGAATGCCATGACGTAGTGATGCGCCATCGTCCCAGTCGTGGGAACCCCGTACCGTACCGCGGCCTCAACGGTTGCCGTGCCGCTGCATCCGGCGATGTATGCAGCGCGGGCCACCTCCGGCCCCGCCTGCGGACCGTGCAGGCGTCGCAGTGAGTAGTCCCACACTCCCCTCCATCCCGCGGCCATGACGATGCGGACCGCCTTGCTCGCCACCATCGTCTGGTGATTGATAAGCGCCAGCAACGCTGATTCGATGATGGTGGCCTCGAGCCGTCGCGCAACCACCCGCAGCAGCGGCACCCCGGCACCGACGCAGGTGCCCTCGGGGATCGCTGCGACCTCGCCGGAGAAGTGCACCCGGGACAGCTCCGCGATCGTTGATTCGCTGAGCACTCCCTGCCTGCGCAGAAAGGCGCACTGCTCTGCGGTGAACTGCAGCGCGCGTAGGTACTCGACGGCTTGAGCCAGCCCCGCAACCACCAGGCACCCGCGGTTCGCCGGCAGGTGGCGCACCGAGAGCTCGAAGCTGACCAGGTCATCCGCCTGGCCATGCCGCACGAACGAGTCGGCCATGGTGAGCTCGTACTCGTCGCAGTACAGCGCCAGCTCGGCGAGATGCCCGGTGCCCATTCGTTTCTCCGTGACCGCCGCCGACCCCCCGACCATACGGGCCGCGTGCTTCTCAGCGCGCCGTGAGCGCGACGGTGTCGCCGTTCCCGACGGGCCGGCCGACGCTATACTCCGAACGCTACCGATGTGCGGAAACATCATACAAGCGCGAGGATAAAATCGCCTGCGGAGTCGCGGGCGAGAGCGAGCCAAGTGACTGATGACGTGTGCGCCGACGTGCGCGCACTGTCGCGCTTGATGTCGGACTTCCTAGCAGGGTGTTGATTTTCGAGCGGTGAGGAAGCCCTCGACAGGGTGACTCGGGTGTGCGAGTCTTGGGGAAGCTCATTCAGCTTGCGGAGATTCAGCATGCGTGGCACCACCACCCGCCAGGCGACGATGCTGTCCACCCTGACCTCGGACAGCCTGATCCCGTTGGACCACCCGATCCGGCGCATCAAGCCGGTGGTGGAGGCGGTGCTGGCCGAGCTGGCGCCGGAGTTCGACGCCATGTACGCGCGCACCGGCCGGCAGAGCGTGCCACCGGAGCATTTGCTCAAGGCGACGGTGCTGATGGCCCTGTACTCGATCCGCGGCGAGCGCCAGTTCTGCGAGCGACTCCGCGACGACCTGCTCTTCAAGTTCTTCCTCGACCTCAACGTCGACGACGAGGGTTTTGACCACAGCACCTTCAGCCGCAACCGACAGCGGTTGCTGACCCACGAGATCGCCGATCGCTTCTTCGCGGCGGTGGTGCAGCAGGCCCACCTGCGCCGCTACATCTCCGGCGAGCACTTCAGTGTCGACGGCACCCTGCTCGAGGCCTGGGCCTCGCACAAGAGCTTCCGGCCCAAGGACGGTGGCGGCAAGGGAGGGCCACCAGCGCCAGGACGGAACGCCGAGGTGGACGACCACGGCGAGAAGCGCAGCAACGAGACCCACCACTCGACTACCGATCCTGAGGCGCGCCTGGCCCGCAAGGGCAATGGGGTGGCCGCCAAACTCAGCGATGCCGGCCACCTCCTCATGGAGAACCGGAGCGCGCTGATCGCCGACATGGAGCTCACCTCGGCAACGGGATATGCGGAACGGGAGACCGCGCTCACCCTGCTGGCGCGGCTGCCGGCGCGAGCTCGACGCCGAACGGTGGGCGGCGACAAGGGTTTCGACACGACGGGCTTCGTCGCCGGCTGCCGCGCCTTGAGGGTGACCCCGCACGTGTCCCAGAACACCAGCAACCGGCGCAGCGCCATCGACGGACGGACCACTCGGCACCACGGCCACGTGACCAGCCTGCGCATCCGCAAACGAATCGAGGAACCCTTCGGCTGGATGAAGACGATCGCCGGCGGACGCAAGCTGCGCTACATCGGCCTGCAGCGCAACCGAGCCTGGTTCCTGATGACCGGAGCGGTCGACAACCTCATCCGCATCACCGCGCTGGACGCCCAGGCCGCCTGAGCCGGGGCCCGGGAGGGCTCCCGCACGGGATCCGCGCACCCGATCTCCCACCGAAATCGCGACAACGCCGGTGGGCCATCCATCTCGGCTTACTTCGGCGCCCTCGGCGAACCGAACATCAACACCCTGCTACGAGCTGGTGGTGGAGATTGCCGAGACCGGCCGCCTTCCGGTGGTGAACTTCTCGGCCGGCGGCATCGCGACTCCGGCGGATGCCGCCCTGATGATGCAGCTCGGGGCCGAGGGTAACTTCGTTGGCAGCAGCATCTTCAAGAGTGAGGATCCCCTCAACTACGCGAAGGCGATCGTCGCCGCGAAGACCTACTTCGACAAGCCCGAGGTGATCGCGGAGGTCAGCACCGGTCTGGGACCGGCCATGCGCGGTCTCGATGTCGCCGCGATGCCCCGCGAGGAACTGCTGTCCACGCGTGGCTGGTAGCGGCTCCACGGTGATCCACGGGACGTCGGCGGTACACTGAGACCGTCTCATGACGCTGCTCAGGCTCCGGGGCGACCAGGGCTGCCACGTCCACGCGACCCGACCAGACAAGGCCACCCCACCCGCCCTGACATGATGCAGCGAGTGGTGGCGACCGTCGAGCTCGTCGAGGAGACGCCGGAGCGCTGGCGCATCGAGCCGAGAGACGGCATGCGCGTGCCTGGCATCGTCTTCGCGTCGCGTGCGCTGCTTCCGGACGTCAGCTCCGATCGCTGCCTCGACCAGGTGGTCAACGTGGCAACCCTTCCCGGCATCGTGGGAGCGAGCTACGCGATGCCCGACGTCCACTGGGGATACGGTTTCCCCATCGGGGGTGTCGCCGCGACTGACGTTGCCGCTGGCGGGGTCATCTCTCCCGGTGGCGTGGGCTTCGATATTTCGTGTGGGGTGAGGCTGCTCACCGCCTCCGCCCAACGTGAGGAGATCACCCGGGTCCTTCCCCGCTTGATGGATCAGCTGATGCGCGATGTGCCTCACGGCGCCGGTCCCGGGGGCGTGTGGCGCCTTGACACTGGCAAGGAGCTGGATGGCGTGCTCAGCGGTGGCTCCGAGTACGCCGTCGAGCGCGGCTTCGGCGTCCCGCGCGATGTCGACCGTTGCGAGGACCGCGGCCGGCTCAGGGGCGCTGACCCCGACGCTGTCAGCGTCCGGGCCAAGGAGCGGGGCAGAGCGCAGGTTGGCAGCCTGGGCTCGGGCAACCATTTCCTCGAGTTGCAGGCAGTCGACGCGATCTACGACGCCACCGCAGCCGCCGCGTTCGGCCTGACCCAGGGACAGGTATGCGTGATGATCCACTGCGGCTCCCGTGGTCTCGGACATCAAGTGTGCAGCGACCACGTCCGCGTCATGGGCCCGGCGATGCACCGCTACGGGATCAGCGTGCCCGATGCGCAGCTTGCGTGCGCCCCGGTGCAGAGCCCCGAGGGCGCGGCATATTTGGGCGCGATGGAAGCGGCGGCCAACTTCGGGCGAGCCAACCGCCAGGTGCTGAGCGTTGCAGTCCGCCGCGCCTTTCAGCGAGTCGTCGGGGCAGGCGCTGTCGACCTCCTCTACGACGTCTCCCACAACCTCGCGAAACTGGAGCCGCACATGGTCGAGGGACAGGAACGTGTGCTCTGTGTGCATCGCAAGGGAGCAACCCTCGCGCTGCCCCCGGGCCATCGCGATCTGCCCGCGGACCTTTCCGTCATTGGCCAACCAGTGCTGGTCCCAGGATCGATGGGCACCGCGTCCTACGTCCTCCGTGGTGTCGCCGGCGGGGGCGCATTTCATTCCACATGCCACGGCGCCGGGCGTGCCATGAGCCGCCATGAGGCACTGCGGCGCATCAGCGGGCCGGCATTGCGGCGCGAACTGGAAGCCGCCGGCGTCACCGTGCGGGCTGGCTCGCTGCGCGGGTTGGCGGAAGAGGCACCGTTCGCATACAAGGACGTCGACGAGGTGGTGCTCACCTGTGAGCGCGCCGGCCTCGCACAGCGAGTGGCCAGGCTGGTTCCCATCGGGGTGGTGAAGGGATAGGAGGCGTACGTCCTGGCTACACGTCGACGACGACGTGGCACAACCAGCCACTCTCGTCCTCATCGAGACGCAGGGCATAGCGTGCGATTCCCTTGGGCACCGGTCCAATGCTCTTGACCTGCTCGAGGGGAATGACATCGAACACGGCGCGCACTCCACCTCCCCGATGATCCCGCAGAGACATTGCCACCGGGACCATTCCTTTCGCATCGATGACGTAGATCGCCTCCTCGAGAATGCTGATCAGCGACTCGACATCGTCCATCGCCGGAATGTCAGTGCTCAACGACCCCGAGGCGACAGCCGAGCGCACATCGATGAATGATTCGACCAACCCGAGCACCGCCTGCTCGATGCACACGTTGCGTGCTGGACCCCACGCTTCGATGATGAGGTCCGCCGTGTGGGGCAACAGGCGATGACCCGGCGCCCGTCCGCGCCTCCCTGCCACGCGCGCTGGGCGCTGCGTGAACACCTGACCCTGACGGCCGAATTCACCGAACGGTGGGGTCATTCCGGCATCGATGGCCCGCAGTGTCGGCCGTCCCAGGTGTGCGAAGACGAGGCGGCGTACGCCGCGGCGTCGCGCCTCCGCTGATACGTCGAGCGCGGCCGCGTGCCCCCCGGCGCCACGGGCGAAATGGATCGGCCTGCGCCAGCCCGCCGCATCCGCGAAGAGGATGTCAACGCCGGCTGCCCATTCCGGAAATACCAGGAATTTCGGCGCCCATGCGACGCGACGATCACATCCGATGATGAGGTAGCCGCACGTGGCGTGGGCGGTGTGCACCACAGGGCGTGGCTCGATGCGCACGCCGCCGGCTACGAGCGCGAGCATCGCCGGTTCGACCGCTCGTGCTCGAGCACTGCGGCGGATGGCGGCTCGCAATTCCGCCTGGGCATCGGTGACCAGCCACGCGTCGATGGGCGCAGCCGGTTCCGCGCCGGGGCCGCCGTCGAACATCACGCGCAGGCCACCGCTCTCGAGCAAGAGACCGGCCGGCGCGAAACGCGGCGAGTTCATCGCGCCCACACCGAGAAGGGTCAGACGCAGCTGCCGCGGCCGGGCGTCGGCCCGCGCCCTCAGGCTGGCCGCGGGGGCGCTCCTGGGAGTGACTCGAGATTCTCACCGTGGAAGATCTCAGAAACCGATTGGTCCGTGAAGACGGCGCGGATCACTGACGCGATCAGCGGTGCCACTGACACGACGGTCAACTTGGAGGGGCTGGCATCCGCCCGGAGCGGCAGCGTGTCGGTGACGACCACCTCGCTGAGCGCCGACTCGTCCAGCCGCTGCCGCGCCGGCGGCGAGAACACCGCGTGCGTCGCTACCGCGATAACGTCGACCGCGCCTGCCTGCAGCAGTCTCGGGACCACGTTCGTGACGGTTCCAGCGGTGTCGATCATGTCGTCGACGATCACGCAGCGCCGTCCGCGCACATCGCCAATCAGCCCGACCGCCTCGGAGACGTTGCGCACGTCCGCCCGGCGAACCTTCTGCATGAAGGCGATGCCGCAATCGAGGTGCGCCGCGTACTTCTGCGCCATCTTGCCGCGGCCGGGATCGGGCGCCACGACCACCAAGTTGTCCCAGGCCCTGCTGCGCACGTAGGCGGCAAGGACCGGCAGCGCCGTCAGATGGTCGAGTGGGACGTCGAAGAAGCCCTGGATCTGGCCGGTGTGCAGATCCACAGCCAGCACGCGGTCGCAGCCGGCAACGCTGAGGAGATCAGCCACCAAACGTGCCGAGATGGGCTCGCGCGCCAGTGACTTCTTGTCTTGGCGTGCGTAGCCGAAGTACGGGATGACCGCGTTGATGCGCGAAGCACTCGCCCGTTTCAGCGCGTCGATCATGATCAGCTGCTCCATGATCGTTTCGTTGACTGGAGCACCGTGGGTCTGGATGACAAAGGCGTCGCAGCCGCGAACTGATTCGAGGAAGCGGACGTAGATCTCGCCGGACGCGAAGCGACCGATGTCCACGGGGCTTAGCTCCATCCCCGAGGCGGCGGCGACCGCCGTGGCCAGCTGGGGATGGCACGACCCCGCGAACAGCATCGCCCGGCGCGCCACGGACACCTGCATGCGTGAGCCCGAGTCAGGCCTCTGGGATCCTGGCCGCGGCGTGGGTCGCCGCCTCCAGCTGCGACACGGCGTCACTGACCAAGTCGTGCGCCAGCTGAGAGAGCGCCCGCGACACCGCCAGGTCCTCTCCCACCCGCGGCCGACTGGGGTCCCGGGGGCTGCGCCGCGCCGTGCCGCGCGTGTGCAGCATCCGCTTGCCAGCCGTCAGGGTGGCGACCGCCACGGTTTTCGCGCCTTCTTCCTCAAAGCGGAACTCCACGCTCCACGTCTCTGCATCCGGCGGGTCAACCTGACCCACGTGGCTGTCCATTGCTCCTCTCCTCCTTTGAAGCGGCCTGAACGAGTGGAAACGAACGTATTGTCGGGCTCGGGGTCAGATACTGCTGAAACCACGCCACGGCGTGGCCGATGACCGTATCGAGCGCCCCGGGCTCTTCGAACAGGTGGCTCGCGCCTGGTACGACGCGCACTTCACACACACCGGCGAGGCGGCGCATTGCTTCACGGTTCAGGTCCAGCACGAGCTGATCGTTGCCGCCGACGATGAGCATTGTGGGCGCCTGCACCAGCGGCAAGGCGGCGCCCGCGAGATCGGGCCGGCCGCCCCGTGACACGACAGCGGCCACGACAGCGGGCCGGTGCGCCGTCGCCACCAGCGCGGCGGCTGCTCCGGTGCTGGCCCCGTACAGCCCGAGCGGCAGGTCGGCCAGCGAGGGCGTCGCTGCCAGCCAGTCAACGACGGCTTCAACCCGACGACTGAGCAGATCGATGTCGAAGCGCAGGCTGTAGTCGAGTTCGTCGCGAACTGCCTCTTCGCCACTGAGCAGATCGATGAGAACGGTGGCAAAGCCAGCCTGCTGCAAGGCCGTCGCCACCCTCCGGTTGCGTGGGCTCCTGCGGCCGCTCCCCGAACCGTGGACGAAGACGATCAGCCCGATCACTTGTGCCGGGACACCCACGTCTGCCAGGAGTGCCACGCCGCTTGCGGGGATGATTCGGCTCTCTTCGGTGACAGCATTCAGCATCGTCGCTTTCGCCTTGTTATCCCGCGTCAACGGTCGCGATTGTTGCTTCGCGCGCTGACTTGAGGCACGAGCGCACCTCGTCGTCACAGACCTGCCCGAAATTGGCGTATGCCTGCGAGACCGCCCAGAAGGCATTGCTGACGACAGCGCCGACGAACACATCAGCAATCTCGCTGAGATGCTCGGCAGCTGCGGTGGAGGCTGCCGGTACAGCGACCACGACGGTCTGGGCACGACGGGCCCTCACGGCCTGGACGGCTGCAGCCATGCTGGCGCCCGTGGCCACGCCGTCGTCGACGACGATGGCAGTGCGGCCGCTGAGATCGATTTCGGGCCACTCCGTCCGATAGGAGCGCTCCCGCCGCGCTAGTTCTGCCTCAGCCTTGCGAATCGCGGCGCCCACAGCAGCATCGCCGATCCCCAACGAATCAACCGCGTCCTGGTTGATGAGCCGCACGCCGCCAGACGCCACCGCCCCCATGGCCAGTTCGGGCTGCTGCGGTGCGCAGACCTTTCGCACCACCAGCACATCGAGCGCTGCTCCAAGCTGGATGGCGACCTCGGAGGCGACGGGCACGCCGCCGCGAGCCAAGCCGAGCACCACAACGTCGTCGCGATGCGCGCAGTCGCTCAGCAGCTCCGCCAGCTTGCGACCGGCATCGCACCGATCCGTGTACCACGGAGGCAGTCCTGCATTGCGCAGATTCCCGGCCATGCGCCGACGGGCTTGGATGTCGTGCGTCACGCCCATTTGACAGCTGCGCCGCTTGGTTTCGTAGTGCGCAACCTTGCTGGTCGTCGCCACTGGTCAGCCTCCTGAGGAGGGCCCGCCGGAGCGCTGCCTCGGCGGGCCCTCGTGCTCACTGCGTGATCGGGATGCGAGCCGCCGGCTTGGCCGACACGGGCTTCGCCAAGGTGAGTCGCACCTCCAAGATGCCGTCGCGGTAGCTTGCGGTCACGTCCTTCTCGCTGACTCCCTCAGGAAGTGGAATCGTGCGCGAGAACGAGCCATATTGCATCTCTGAGGAGCGCCGCCCCTTCTGCTCGCTCCTGATCTGGCTGCGCCTCTCACCGCTGATGGTCAGCAACCCATCCTCGACCGTGACCTCGACGTCCTTCTCGGGATCCACCCCGGGCAACTCGGCACGCACCACGAGGTGACCGTCGTCCGCGAACTCCTCGAGACGCATCGGAAAGTCCTTCGTCAGGCTCAACAGCGGGAATACTGGCCAGCGCAAGAGCTCAGCGAAGCGTCGACCAAGAAAGTCATTTGGATATAGCAGCGTCAGATCCGTCGTCTCCGCCATGGCGATACCTCCAGTCTTGATGGTTCACCCTCATGCTCAGCCACTTGACGAGCCATGACCAGGGCTGAAAGTCCCAAGAAAAGGAAAAGGTTCCGACAGACTTCTGGTGGATGTGGTCTTTCGATCACGTCCACGGCTGCTGACGGAACGGCCATTTTCGACCCCTGCCGAAGACAGAATCGGGGCGCTACCTTGCCAAGGTAAGGGTCGCGAGTTCGAGCCTCGTCTCCCGCTCCACTCCGTGATCTGAATACGGAATGGCCCGGCTTCGGCCGACGTCGACCGCGTTGGAAACCGCCGAGAGTAGCGCTCTAGGAATTCCTAGAACCACTTCCTGACGAAAGTGGTTCTACGGGCCACGAGCCAAGCCCCGCAGACTAACGCGCCTGCCGCCCGCGCCTCGTGCCGTGCGGGTGGTCATCACGTACTACAGCACCCGCGTTTCACCCGGTGGATCGGACCCAGCCGCCTCAGATCACCGACCTGACGGCCGGCTCGCGACAGTGAGCAGCCGGTCGTCGCTCCCGACCTCGAGGCCGGCCACCGCTAACGGAGGATCGCGCCGCTTCTGGCCCACAGCGCAGACGCCATTCGACGCTCGGCAACCTCGGTCCGGCAGACTGCGAATCCGCCCACGCCGCTACGTGTTCGGGCTAGCAAACGTGTCCGTCAAAGCGGGTCAGGCCCAAGTGTCGTGGGAGCGCTGAGCCTGATCCGGGGTGGGATCGGCGCCTACGAGGCGAGCGTGCTCGGACTGCTCGTCGCCATTGGTCTCGATCCGGCCGCGGTCGTCGCCGCGGCCTTGCTCCACCGTGTTGTCGACAAGGGCTTCGCCACCGTTCTCGGGTTCATCACCTACGCGGTCGTTCGCCACCGCTTGCGGCTGACGAGCATCGTCGCCACGCGGCCAGCGCGGCACATAAGGGTTGAAGGGTGTCCCAGGGATGTGGCCGGTTGGCATCGCCTGGGGGCCGCTGTCGAGGATCAATTTCGCACGTTGGGCGGGCGAGCAGCCTCTCCTCCGGAACCTTGGGACATCACCCTCGCCTGCGAGCTGCGCCACTGATCAGTCGCTGAACAACTCGTCCTCGCGCTTGAGCTACCTTGGTCCACGAGCTTCGGTGATCGCTCTCACAACATCGGGCGACGGGACTGCTTGGTCAGCGTGATCCTTGCACAGCGGAATGAAGACTGATTGCTGGCCGACCGCACTGACCGTGTAATGCGTCGCTGGCTGGTCGCAGTTCACTTGATCTCCGCTCTCGACCACCATGCACTTTGCCACTTCTCGTCCTCCCTCATTGTCCTTCCACGCGATCCCTACCGGCTACTAGTATCCTCCGCAAGGTGGCCCGCACGGAGCATGATTACGTAGCTCAGGCGTAACAGAGTGGCATCGCGGGATCCAGGGACGCTGCTCTCCGCCCGGACCAGCCACGGCCCCCTTCTCAATCCTACGGCGCGAACGATAGGACCAGAAGTAGGCGCTGTCTTACTTCGATGCGGCCCCAGCTGACGGCGGTCGATCCTTCGATCAGCGCGGCGTACTGTTCGGAGCCTCGCTTCTCTGACCCAGGCAGCCATTTACGTAGGCCAAGTCGCGGAGTTCCGGGCAGAAGGGCTCGATGCGCAGTTCGAGGTACATCAGGTGGTGGTCAGCGGGCCGGCGCACGCAATCGCAGACGCTGCCGTTGCCGCCCGAGCCGACCTTATCGTTCTGGGCAGCGTCGGAAGCGGCCCGCTGAAAGGGCTGCTCCTCGGCAGCGTCGCACATCGGTTGCTACAGATCGCACCTTGCCCAGTGCAGGTCGTGCCCAAGAGGGATCGCTGAACCAAGTCTGCGCCTCTCGACGGGTAATTCAGTCCACTTGCCGGGGGTGGGCGGCCCTCGGCCTCGGCGACAGCACTCGCCAGCAGACGTTGTGGAAATGCACTGGCGGTATTCGGAAGCTCCTCTGCTCGCAGCAGCGGCCGTGAGGACTCGTGGAATGTCTGAACCCGTCGGCTGCCGGCCGCCGCCCTCCCCGCGGCATCGTAGTGAGAGCCAATCGTGGCCGTGCGGGGCGGCCATGTTGGAATCGCGCTCGGCGGGCGGACTGTCAGGCCACGGCACGTGGCACCGGCGTGGGCTCGAATCCCGGATCAGAACGTAGTGCGCCGGCGCTTCGCGAACACGGTTCTCCACACCGGCGGCCACTCCGCGCGCAGGCGGCTTCTCTCGGCGCGCTGATGGGCAACGAGCTCACCAGCCGCAAGGCGGCTGACCGGCGTGGCATCGGCGGCCTCTCTGAGCCACCTCTCCGCCACGACCGTGTCCTGGTGTTCGCCGAGAACTGTCTGCAGGCGGCTGACGGCGACCGCGAAGCGCGCCACGCGCTCACCAGCGACCGGCGTCACTGCCTCGGCCGTGTACCGGCATCGCTTGGCCTTGATCCTGACGTCATGCAGGGCGGCGTCCGGCGGATCATCGCCGAGCGCCTCCACGGCGGCGGCCAGACGTCGCCAGCGCGTGCGAACCAGGTTGTTCATGGCCATCGCATCCCGTTTGCGGTGCCGTTGCGAGGCGCCCTCCGGGAGTGGTTGTCCCGCGCCTGCGGTCCGAACCAGTTCGTCGAGGAGGCGATCGTAGCGCTCGCTGCGCAGAGCGGCGAGCACCGAGTCCCGTGCGTCTTGCGCCTGCCGCCGAAGGCGTTTGAGGAGGTGCTGTCCCGGCGACACGTCGTCGGCGGGCAGAGCATCGATGGCTCGCTGCAAGTTACCGGCCAGGACGTGGGTGTCGCGCAGCCTGCCGACCTCATTCCCGAGCCAGCGAAGCTCCTCGCGCAGATGTTCTGCCTGCTCTCCATCGAAGAATGCGGCGAATGTTCCAAGGTCGGATCGCAGCCGCCGCGTGGCCACGCGAAACTTATGCACGCCTTCCTCGTCCTCGCCAAGGCGAACGGGCGCATCGTGCTGCAAGAGTTGCACCACCGCCCCAGCAATGGCGTGCCGGGCCAGCTCGTCCGGTCTTGGGTGCGCGCCGAGATCGGGCACCACGACCTCGGCGGGACGCGACGCGTCGGCGCCTAGAGCCCGGATCAGCTTGGGCACCGGCTGGTCGTCTCCACAGCCTGCGGCGGTGACGCGGTCCACCGCCGCGCGAAGCACCTCACGTCCCTGGCTGCCGTTGTGCTTCGTCTCGATCTCGATTTCACGGAACCGACTGGTCACCCGGTTCCCTGCGTGCACCGACACCGCGTCGTCGACGATTTCCGCCAGGAGAGTTCCGTCGGGTTCGCGAATGTCGATCGGATTCCGTGACGTGTGCAGCCGAGCCACCGGGATCAGCGTGCGGCCTCGCACATATGCGCGGAGGAGATCGGACGCCTCTCGCGGAACCGCCGCCCGGCCACCTGCAAACCTCAGCTCCTGCCGTTCCAGCGTGTGCTCCTCGGCACCGCCGGGCAGCTTGAGCGTCCACGCGGGGCCGGGTTCGCCGGTCCGGTGACGCAGCGTGACCCCCCAGCGGGCAAGATGGAGTTCGGCGGTGTCGTAGTACGTTGCCTCGAGTTCTAGTCGCGGCCGTGCAATTGCGGTTGCCCCGGTGACCAGACCGTCCATCGGCGGCAGCCGGAAGGCCGCGGAGGCAGCGAGTTTCGCTTCCCGTTCGAGGCTCACGGAGATGGTCCTTCATCCCTTTGGCGGTCGGCACAGTGGCGCCGCCGGCTTGTGATGGTCGCCCGTCCGGACTGCCGCATAGCAGAGGCGTGGGCCTCAGGATACGTGGATCCCGCCCCTGCGCGCCCGGGAGGTTGGCCCTCCGCGCGGCGGTGCAAACTCGCAAATATTGGACTCTGTGGAATCGGACGTCAGTCGCCTGACCTACGGATGCTTAGGGCATTACTCTCCGCAAAGTGTCCTTTGCCCGTGAGGTCAGTCCGGAAGCGGCACCTCTGGGGCGAACTCCACCGTGGTGCGAACCACATCCGCAAGCGCATCGATGAATCCCGGTGCCGTGTTCAGAGGCGCCGGTCGGAGGTAGCGCAGACCGAGCGCTTCCGCGCGTTCGCGGGTGGCGACATCGAGGTCGAAGAGAACCTCGAGATGGTCGGCACAAAACTGCACCGGGGCCGCGATGACGGCACGTGTGCCCCGCGCGGGTAGCCCGGACACCACGTCGAGAATGTCCGGTCCGAGCCAGTCGTTGGAGGGGCCGCTGCGACTTTGGAAGACGACCTCCCACCCTGATTGGGAAACGCCCACGCGGTCGGCCAGCGTCGACGCGGTCTGCTCCACCTGCTCGGCATATCTGTCCACGCCGGGGACACGGCGCGGCAGACTGTGCGCCGTGAAGAGGATCTGGGCTGTCTCGCGTTCTGCCTCGTCGAGCTGCGCGAGGCAGCTCTGCAGATGGTCGGCGAGAGTGCGGATGAAGTCGGGTTGGAGGTGCCACGGACCGGCCATGCGCGAGCGGACACCAGGCATCTCCGACACGGCTCGCTCGAGTGTCGTGAAATACGCTGCCGAGTGCGGTGACTGTTGCGGCGCCAGTGGCACCCCGACGATGGTGGTGACACCACGGCCCACCAGCTCTGCCACCGCCGTCTCGACCTCCGGATCGGAGTACAGCATGGCGGGCAGGACCAACACAGCTCCACTGGCGGCTGGATCAAGACGTTCCTGGAGCGCCGCTGCTTGAGCGGTGGTGATGTCGACGAGAGGTGATCCGCCGACACGCCGGTAGCGGGCGCGCAGATCGTCGATCAATTCCGGCGGGGCCGGACGCCCGTGTCGGATCCGCTCGAGGAAAGTGGGAATGTCGACGTCGTCACGCACCGACCCGAAGGAGAGCAGGAGAATGCCGAGAGACTCCGTTGCCATTGTCACGCCCGGAGCAGCACTGCAGGCGAGGGCAGTGGGGGGACGTAGGCGCAGGCAGGATCCTCGCCCAGCACGTCACCGGAAGCAGCATAGGCGCGAGCCCGCGAACCCCCGCAGATTTGACGCAGGTCACACTGTCCGCAGCGCCCGTGGAAGTAGCCCCCACGGATCTGTTGCAGGATCGGGTGATTCTGATAGACGTCGGCAAGACGGTGGCTGCGGACGTTGCCGAGGCTGAGAGGAAGAAAGCCCGAAGGCAGGATGTCGCCGTTGTAGCCCACGAAGATGATTCCACTGCCGTCACGGGTGGCGACGACGGGAGTGTTCTGGTTCATCACGCCGGGTCCGAGCTGATCGAGGAGGCGGCGACGGAGCCGTTCATGGAGCGGACCCGGCGGGGGGGCGCCACTCCCTACCAGGCCTTCGCGCCGCCACGCCGCCACCCGTCGGAAGAAGGGGGCTTCGACGGTGCGGACGAGAAAACCGTAGCGCGCAGCGTCGACGAGGAAGTGGCAGACATCCTCGCAATCGCGCGCGCTGAGATCGCGAGTTTCCACCCCTCTGCCGACGTTGACGAGAAAGAAGACCTCCCAGATGGCCACGCCATGCCACCGCATCAGTGCTGCGACATCGGCCATCTCCTCGACATTGCTCGCCATGACCGTCGTGTTCACCTGCACCTTGTACCCATGCTCTCGAAGGCGGCTGATGGCGCTCAGGGTGGCGTCGAAGTGGCCGTCGAACCCCCGGATGCCGTCGTGGGTCTGGGGGCATGCACCGTCGAGACTGATGGATGCGACGCGGACACCAGCCTCACGGAGGGAGGACAGCCGGGCGTCGGTGAGGTGGGGTGTGACCGAGGGCGAGATGGCCACGTGGAGACCGCGTTCCCGGGCATGGTGGACCAGCTCGGTGATGTCGGGACGCATCAGACAGTCCCCGCCGGTCAGGATGAGAATCGGAGCTGGACGGCCGAATTCAACGATCTGGTCGACGAGGGCGAAACCTTCCTCGGTGCTGAGCTCATTGGGAAAAGGCTCGCGCTGCGCTGACGCACGGCAATGTCGACAGGCGAGCAGGCAGGCTCGGGTCGTCTCCCAGAAGACGAGGATGGGTCGGTTATGGAAGTCGGGTGCCACGGTTCACGTCCTCCCAGCGATGGGCATCGAGGTTGTCTTCTCGGAGAGGTGAGCGAGGATCTGTTCGGCGGCATCACGTCCCTGGGTGGCGCACGCAGTGAGGCCGACGCCGTCGTAGGGCGCCCCGGCCAGGGTCAGCGTGGCGGGTAGCCGCGCACGCCACGCTGCGACATTGACGCGGTGGCCCACCCGGTATTGCGGGAGTGCGTCGTGCCACCGCGTCACCCGCGTATGGAGGGGCTCACCCCGCAGTCCGGCCGCAGCCGACAGCTCTCGGTGGAGGGCTCTGCCCAGTGCTTCATCGCTGAGCTCAGCATGGCGATTGTCGCCGTATGACCCTGTCGAGCAGCGGGCGATGACCACATCGTCACGCGCCTGGTGTGGCCACTTGGACGTCACCCAGGTACAGGCACGCAGCAGCGTGCCTTCGATACGAGGCACGAGGATGCCGTTGCCCGCAGGGGGTTGTGCAAAGGCGTTGCGCGGGTACACGAACGATGCCACCGTCACCGCTGCGTAGGGGATGAGACCGAGGTCGGTGGCGATCCCGCGCTGGCTCGAGCGAAGAAGTTCGGCTGCTGCGCCGGCAGGTGCAGCGAGCACGACAGCATCGACGCACTCGATCTGACCGGACCTCGTGGTGATCTGCCAGCCATCGGGAACAGCATCCAGGGTGGCCACCGCCGTGCCCGTGTGAACCTGCCCGCCCCGTCGGCGCACATCGGCGGCCAGCGCATCAACAAGCCGGCCCAGGCCACCGCGGACGGTCACCAGCTGCGCGGTGGCTGGCCGCGCGCCCATCTGCCGGAGAGCGCGAATGAGACTGCGGCGACCACTGAGACGTTCGCGCAGCCCGGGCAGCGCCGCATCGGCACCGAGAAAATCGACGGAGCCAGCGTACACACCCCCCAGGAGCGGATCGACCAACCGGTCCACGACACCTCGACCCATCCGTCCGCCGATGAGTGCAGCGATGCTGAGGTCCGTGTCGCAGCGGGTCGGTGGCAGCACGAAGTCGAATCCGGCGCGCAACAGTTCACGTGGGCTGAGCAGCCGGCTGCGCAGCACCGGCCCCAGGCGGACCGGCATGCCCATGATCAAACCCGCCGGCAGCCGCCGAAGGTGTCCCCTGCTCCATACCTCCACCGCGCCGGCCCGTGCGGCGACGACGTCGTCACCGAGACCTAGGTCATGGCACAACGGCAGGAGCGGCGAGTCGCGGCCGACAAAACCGTCTGGGCCCAGCTCGATGTCGCAACCACCCGAGTGTGTTGAACGGATCTTCCCCCCCAGCTCCGACGCGGACTCATAGACGACGACCCGGGGCGGCTGGGGGTCACTGAGCAGACGGTGCGCCGCAACCAGCCCGGTGATCCCGCCTCCCACGACGGCAACTGTTGGCTGATGTGTCCTCTGCGTCACATCAGCCTGCTCTGACGCGGGCTGGCGTCGTCGGGATCGCTGACGATGTTCGTGGTGAAGAGGGTTCCGGCATCGCCGCAGCCCAGCAGGCCATCGTCCGCCGCGACGAGAGCCGGCGGAACACGCGGCGTGTGGCTCCGGGGACGCCCGATGGGAGTGCACGTGCACTCCATCGCGAAACATGACGGACGCCGCCAACCACATGCTCCATGGTGACGTGCAGTCACCGGCTGACGCCGAGCGGGACGTCGCTCATGAGGTGAGTGACCACATCGGCGGCAGAGTAGTCGTCACGATCGCCCAGCACGGAGCGGATGCAGCCGAGACCGTCACCGCTGGTGACCAGGCCGGGCTCGATGCCGACCGCGCGCACCTGGCCGAGTCCGACCGTGGCGGCGAGACCGTTGCACCGCAGTTGCGGTCCACCGTCGCGGCGGCACGGCGCGGGCGAGGCGATGGTTGGAGACGGCCACGCCCAAGCCACCCTGGATCAGCAGCGGCGGTGTGGCGTCGGTGACCGCGGTGTGCGCCGCCTTCCGCATGGTGCTCCCCTGTGTGTGCGTCGCTGCCTGCCAGCGTAGGTGCGGGTTCGGCCGCGACGGCCAACTGAGACTGCCCCGCTTCGACCTCGAGTGTAGTGTAGAGAACTACTCAACGTCCAGTGACCCGCTAGAGTTACTTGCATGAACATGACCCTCTCCAAGCGGGGGGACTACGTCGTCCGATCAGCCCTGTGTCTGGCCCGCTCGTATGGGAGTGGCGGCTACCGCAAGATCCGCGAGGTCGTCGCCGAGGTGGACGTCCCCCAGACCTTCGCCTCGCAGATCCTCGCCGATCTCGTCCATGCGAAGCTGGCCACCTCGAAGGCCGGCAAGGACGGCGGGTACCGTCTCGTCCGGGCACCAGCGTTGATCAGCCTTCTCGATGTCATCGAGGCCGGCGAAGGGCCGCTCCGCGCCGAGCGATGTGCGCTCGGGGACGGCCCCTGCCGCTGGGAAGCGGTCTGCCCCCTCCACGAGACGTGGGGAGCCGCCACCGCAGCGCTGCGCGACACGCTCGCCGGGACGAGCCTCGCGACCCTCGCCACCCGCGACGAGGCGATCGAGGCCGGCACCTATCCGGTCCCCACCAACTCCCACCGCCGTGGTGCCCTGATCGTGGACATTTGAACCCCGACCGCACCGAGCCGCTCGTCGGGGGCGCTGGGCTGGACGGTGCTGCCGAGGGCACCGAGGCACCGGATGGTGCGGGGCTGCGTCTCGACGTGGGGCGCGAGGCCGCGCTGGCGCGGGCAGCCGCCATCGTCCGGGGCGCATGGCGGAGCTTTGATCGATTCCGCCCCGGCCAGCCGGCGATCGACGACCGGGTCCGTGAGCTGCTCAATGTCGGGCTGCCGGAGGCCCCGACGCCGGTGCTTGACGCGCTCAACGATGTCTCCCGCATCCTCGATGAGAGCATTGCCCAGCCGCGGCCTCGCTACTTTGCATTCATCGGATCCTCAGGATTGGAGATCGGCGTGATCGCCGATCTCCTGGCAGCCTCCTACGACCTGAACCTCGCGGTCGATGCGGCGGCGGCGACGGCGGTTGAGGCGCAGGCAGGACGCTGGGTCGCGGCGTTTGTCGGCTACCCGGCGGACTGCGCGGCGGCGTTCACCAGTGGCGGGACAGTGAGCAACATCAGTGCGCTGGCGGCGGCGCGAGAGCATGCACTTCCGCGTGTCCGCGCGGAGGGCATGGCCGGAGTACGCGCCGCGGTCTACTGCTCCCGCGATGCACACTACTCCATCGTCCGAGCGGTCGAGATGCTCGGTCTGGGAGCCAACAGTCTGCGTTCGCTTCCCGTCGACAGCAGGCGCCGGATGGTCCCCGAAGCCTTGGCCGAGGCCATCGACGCCGATCTCAGAGCTGGCATCGTTCCGGTTGCGGTCGTGGCAACGGCAGGCACGACTCTAACCGGAGCCGTCGATCCCATCGACACAATTGCGGACATCTGCTCGGAGCGTGGCGTGTGGCTTCATGTCGACGGTGCCTACGGTCTGCCGGCGGCGTCCGTCTCGACACATGCCCCACTTTTCGTCGGTGTTTCGCGTGCCGATTCCATCTGCGTCGACGCCCACAAGTGGCTCTATGTGCCCAAGCCCTGCTCGGTGTGCATCGTGCGGCGCCCCGGCGACCTGATCCGCACGTTTGGCCATGATCCGCACTACCTGCCGCGCGACCGAGCGCAACAGCACGCGGTGGACATGACGCTCGAGTACTCCCGGCCGCTTCGGGCGCTCAAGCTCTGGCTGGCCCTGCGCACCCACGGTGCAGCCGCGTTTCGCGCCGCCATCGCAGGCAACCTGCGCCAGGCTCAGCTATTCCACAACGAGGTCACCCGCTACGAGGACCTCGAGGCCTTTGATGAACCGCAGCTGTCCGTCGTCCCATTCCGACACGTTCCCGCCGGGGTGCGCGACCTCGACTCACACAATCGGCGTCTGGCGTTGCTGATCCAGAAGGACGGCCGCGCGTGGGTGGCCTCGGCGGTCATCGACGGCAGGGTCTACCTACGGCCATCCTTCGTGAACTTCCGCTCAACGGACACCGATGTCCTATCGCTGATTGACATCGCGCGCGAGTTGGGGGCGCGGCTCGCTCACACGGGCACGCTCCGACGAGGGTGAGACGTAGGAGGCACCGGTGGAGCGCACCCAGACAGTGACCGGGAGCGCCGCAGCCGGGGAGTTCCATCGGCAGCAGATCGCCGAGCACCGGCCGCGCCGCGCCGCTGATGAGCGCTTCCCGTTCAACGCCGGCCGGCTCACGGCGAAGGCCCTCAGCAGACTGGGCGTGCGCCACCTGTTCACGCTCAGTGGCGGGCACCTCTTCCCGCTCTACGACGGCTGCGTCGAGCAGGGAATCCACATCGTCGACCACCGCCATGAGGAGGCCGCCTGCCACGCCGCCGAGGCGTACGCCAAGTTCACGCGCCAGCCCAGCGTGTGTGCCGTGACCGCCGGCCCCGGGGTGACCAACGCCGTCCTGAGCGCGAGGCGTTCCTGGCCCAGCTGCGGGAGAAGGAGCAGGCGGCCGAGGCGCAGGACCGGGTGCTCCTGGAATCCGACGCCGACCCGATCCACCCGCTGCGGGTGTACGGCGAGCTGGCGAAACGGCTGGACCGTGACGCCGTCGTCATCGGCGACGGCGGTAACTTCATCAGCTACGCCTCGAGAAGCACCCGATGGAGATGCTGTACGGCTGGTCCATCGCGGCCGAGCTCAACCCTGCCGCCCGCTACGACCAACTGGTGGTGGCGCTGGGAGGCCATGGTGAGTACGTCACCGACCCCGCGGCCGTCGGGCCCGCCATCGACCGCGCCTTTGCCTCGGGGTTGCCCGCGCTGGTGAATATCGCCTGCGACCCCGCGGTGGCCTACCCCCGCAGCACCAACCTCGCCTGAAGCGCGAGCTGACTGAGCTGACTGGGTCGAAGGCACCAACTCCGGCTCGCGGTCTCTCGAGCCCACCGTATCGCCGCGGCGCGCCCCGTTTCGCGTACGATCCGCGCATGCCAGCGCAGGGTGATTCGCTCACACGCAGACTGTGGCTCGACCACGGTCGCTGTGGCACCGACCTCTGTCGAGTGCGCTAACCGCGCAGTCGATCGGCTCGCGCGCGCGAGCCAGCGGCCACGCCGTCGGCGTTGCCCACGCAGCCTGAGCGCCGCGTGATCCCGTCCTCTAGCTGAAGGACTGCGCACACACCGGACACACCATCGTCGCGCGCCGGTGCGAAGTGACAGGACCGGCGCTGCACAGCACCACGAGGACAAGACAGATGCCTGGAACCGTGCCTGAAATCTTGGAGGAGAGCTGATGGCCTCGCCGCAACGGCATGAGGTGCTGATCGTCGGCGGCGGCAGCGCCGGCATCAGCGTGGCCGCGCGGCTGCGCCGCGCCGGACTCGAGGACGTCGGCCTGCTCGACCCGGCGAGGACGCACTACTACCAACCGCTCTGGACCCTGGTCGGTGGAGGCTGCGCGCCACTGGCAAAGAGCGCTCGACCGCAGGCCCAGCAGGTGCCACGCGGCGTGCGCTGGCACCGGAAGGCGGCAACGGCGGTCGACCCCGAGGCGCACACGGTGACGCTATCCGACGGCGAGCAGGTCGAGTACCGCTATCTGGTCATGTGCCCAGGCATTCAGCTCGACTGGGCAAAGATCCCCGGGCTGAGCGACACTCTCGGTCGCGACGGCGTGTCAAGCAACTACACGTACGAAACCGCTCCAAAGACGTGGGAGTTCATCCGTGCGCTCCGTTCGGGCACAGCCATCTTCGGCATGCCCAGCGGTCCCATCAAGTGCGCCGGTGCGCCACAGAAGATCGCCTACCTGGCGGCCGACTACTGGAGGCAGCAGGGCGTTCTCAACGACATCCGGGTGGTGCTGGTGCTGCCGACGCCGGGAATGTTCGGCGTCGCCGTCTTCGCCAAGGAGCTGGAGAAGGTGGCCAAGCGCTACGGGATCGAGGTGCGCTTCAACAGTGAGGTTGTGGAGGTCGATGCCGCCACGCGCAGCGCGGTCGTCGCCGACAAGGCTGCGGGCACGCGGGAGACGCTGGGGTACGACATGATGCACTTGGTGCCGCCGCAGAGCGCCCCGGACTGGGTCAAGAGGAGTCCCCTCGCCGACGCCGCCACCCCCAACGGCTACGTCGAAGTGGACAAGCACACCCTCCAGCACGTCCGCCACCCTGAGGTCTTCGCACTCGGTGACGCGGGCAGCAGCCCCAACAGCAAGACCGGTGCGGCGGTCCGCAAGCAGGCTCCAGTCGTCGTGCAGAACCTGCGCGACGTGCGTGCCGGACGCACGCCGACGGCGCACTACGACGGTTACTCATCGTGCCCGCTGACCACGGCGCGCAATAGGATGTTGCTGGCTGAGTTCGATTACACGATGCAGCCGACCCCGTCGATCCCATTCATTGACACCACTCGGGAACGCCGCGACATGTGGTATCTCAAACGCTACGGGCTGCCATTCCTCTACTGGAACCTGATGTTGAAGGGGACGGCATGAGCGCCCCACCGGCACGGGCCGGGGTCATGTGTCGGATGTGACGGAAGTCCCGTGTGGGTGGGGCCCCACGCCTCTGGGGGTGTCGGCTGACGATGCCTACGTGAGGGCGAAGACTGATCACAGATGGAGAGGCCGCAAACGGGCGTGCTGACACCGCTGCGACGGACGTCACTGACCGCGATTGCGGCGCCCGGCCCGATCCTCCGAGGGCCCATCGGCGACCTGTTCAACGTGACGCTCATCTACGACGCCAAGATGCCCCACTCGATCGACCTCCATGCAAGTCGCACGGCGACGGACAAGAGCATGCGCGAACTCGCTCCCGGACAGTCGCTCGTCTACCGGTTCCAGGCGCAGTACTCCGGTATCTTCATGTACCACTGCGGGGCGGCACCGGCGCTCGAGCACATTGCCAACGGCATGTTCGGCGCCGTTGTCATCGACTCCTGGCGGGGGTGGGGACCGGGATCTACGTCCTCGGAAGTCTCACGGAGTTCCTGATCGAAGGCGGGGTACGCGGGTCGTGGCAGCAGCGTCGGAGGCGCAAACAGATGGACAGCCTCACTGACCACTACATCATCTCGGGGTTCGGACGGGTCGGTCGCCGAATCGCGGAGCAACTGCAGCGGAAGAGTGACCCGCCGTTCGTGATCGTGGAGACCACGCCCAGTGCCATCGCCCTTGCTCGGGAGGCCGGCTATCTCTACTACGAGGGCGACGCAACGCGTCCCTTGATCCTAGAGGCCGTCCACATCGGCAGGGCAGGCGACAAGAATCCGGTCTCCGGGCGTGACCACGAGGCCGTCGTCGATGGAGGTGATGAGCTGGTTGTCGTGCTGCATGGCGAGGAACTGCGCCACGAGGTGGGTTGACCGCGCCCAGATCCGGCGCGGCGAGTTCTCCAAGGCGGGCGATGGCTGCCGCGCCGCACCTCGCCCCTGAGTCGCGACGACCCGCAGCACCTCGGGTGCTCACAGCGCTCCAATCGACGACATCAGCGGTGATGTGTGCCGCACCGTCGGACTAAAGAAGAGTGTCGGAGGGAGGCAGCGTGACCACGCCCTCGATGTCGAGGAGCTTCGACCGTGACGTGTGGCCCGAGACGATGCGGACGTAGCTGCGCGGGACCTTGAGCCAGTGAGCAACGTGGTCGATGATCGCGGCGTTGGCGTCACCATGCACCGGTGGCTGGCGAACCCAAACTTTCAGGATCGCGCCGTCCCATACCTTTCGCTCTCGTGCGGCGCGCGGGTGAACCCGAACGGTCAGACGCGTAACGCTCACGACGGTCAGCATTGCATGTGTTGGTGCAGCCGCGCACCAACTGTGGGACCCGATGGCATGGCTAACAACGATCGCGACGAGCGCGCGTGCTCCGGCTCGGCGCTCTCACACCGTTGTTGATCTTCACGTACTACAGCGCCCGCAGTTGCCGGCCGAATCGCACATACGGCAGGGCCGCGGGACTCCCCACGGAGCGCGGTCCCAGGGCAGGCCTCACCGCACAGGTGCATCGCGAGCACCGGGTCAGCCTGTTTGACCGGTGCGCCGGTCCGCCCCCCGTGAGGGCGCCGGGAATGTAGCCGTCCTCAACACCAGGCCAGGCGCACGGGCGGCCGGTGTGCGGATCAGCTCTCGCGGTGTCTGCCGCCCTTGAGAAGATGCGGAACCACGATGGCGGACGAACTAATCATCGACTCACACGTCCACCTCGCGACAGAGGCGTGGGTCGAGGGTGCGCTCGGCCCCTACCGTGCCTCCGTCGAGGAGTACTTTCGTCGACGCATCCTGGTCAGGTCGGTCGAGGCAATGGCGGCCGAGTACGAGGGCGCCGGCATGGTGGGGATACTGCTGGGCTGGGATGCCGAGCGGGCAAGTGGACGACCCGCGATTCCCAACGACCTGATCGCTGCCATCTGCAGGCGCTTTGGCGATCAATTCGTCGGCTTCGGATCCGTCGACCCGCTCCGTCCGAACGCGGTGGCCGAGCTGGAGCGATTCCCTGACCTTGGGCTGACGGGGCTGAAAGTTCACCCCACAATGCAGGCTTTCGACCCCAGCAGTGATGAGGTGATGCCATTCTTCGAGGCGGCCGCTCGCCTTCAGCTGCGCATCATCACGCACGCCGGCATGAGCGCTATTGGCGCTGGACGTCCCGGAGGCCAGGGTCTTCGGATCGACCTGGCGCGCCCAGCTCTCTTCGATCGCGTCGCCGCCCAATTCCCGGGGGTGCCGGTCATGCTCGCCCACATCGGCGCTCCGTGGGAGGCTGAGACCATTGCCATGGCGCTTCACAAGTCGAACGTCTACGTCGACATCTCCGGCTGGAAGGCCAAGTACCTGCCCGCCTCCTTCCTCCGCGAAGCCAGGGGCAGACTGCGAAACCAGGTCTGTTTCGGCAGCGACTACCCGATGTTCGACCCGCAAGAGCATCTCAGCGAAGTGCGAGGGTTGGATCTTGGCACCGAGGTGAACGATGCTCTGATGCGCCACAACGCCCAGCGCTTCCTCGGCCTTCCCCACGGCGGTGGTTCACACGGTGGCGGTCCCCCCGGGTCACCCCCGTTGTAGCTCGCGGCTGGTCGTCAGAGATCCTTCAGCGAAACGCGATGCATCCAGCCGTTGAGGTCTGCCGAGCGTCCGTATTGAATGTCGAGTAACGCCGAGCGCAGGCTGGCGGAGCACGGGCCGATGTCGCCGCTGGCCATCGTCACCTCCCCTCCCGCCCACCGGAGCTGTCTGATCGGCGTGATCACAGCGGCGGTGCCGCAGGCGAAGACCTCCGTCAGGCGTCCGGTGCGGGCGCCGTCGCGCCACTCGTCGATGGAGACCTTGCGCTCGACCACCGTAAAGCCCTGGCCTCTGGCAAGCGTGATGAGCGAGTCGCGAGTGACCCCCTCGAGGATCGTGCCGGTCAACTCCGGGGTGACGACGGTGCCGTCGTCGAAGACGAAGAACAGGTTCATCCCCCCGAGCTCCTCGACCCACCGATGCTCGACGACATCCAGGAAGACGACCTGGTCGCAGCCGTGGTCGTAGGCCTCCCGAACGGACGCCAGGCTGCCCGCGTAGTTCCCCGCAAACTTGGCGGCGCCGGTGCCGCCCGGGGCCGCGCGCGAGAACTTCTCCGACACCCACATCGAGAGCGGCTTTGGCCCTGACGCGAAATACGCGCCGACGGGCGACGCAATGAGAACGAAGGTCACGTCGGCCGCCGGCCGCACGGTGAGCCCGACGGTGGTCCCGAACATGAATGGACGGAGATACAGGCTCATCTCCTCACCCCGCGGCATCCATGCGAGGTCGGTGCGCACCAGCAGATCGGCCGCGGCAACGAAGTCCTCAGCCGGCAGCGCGGGCAGCGCAAGGCGTTCCGCGGACCGCGCGAACCTGGCTGCATTGGCGTCAGGCCGAAACATCGCTACGCCGCCATCGGCCTGCGGATACGCCTTGAAACCTTCGAAGATCGCCTGGCCGTTGTGGAACACCGTGGTGCCGGGGTCGAGGGAGAGCGGCCCGTACGGCCGGAGCATGGCGTCGTGCCATCCCTTCGCCGCCTGCCACACCACGGTCACCATGTGGTCGCTGAAGGCCTGGCCGAATCCCGGCTCGGCGAGGATCGCCTCCCGCCGGGCGGGCTCGACCCCGGCCGCAGGCTCGACTGTGAAGCTCAGTGCCACCCGTTGCCCTCCGATCTGTCCGACGCCCGCGACGGCAGGTGGTACAGCCGGCGCGCGTTGTCCTCGAAGATGCTCTCCCCTGTCTCATCGAGCCAGGCCGCGCGCACCGATCCCGCCAGGCGCTCGCGCACCGTCTGCCATGCGTCGCGCAGCACCACGCAGCCGAACCAGTGGCTCTCCGGCGTGCCGTGACCGTCGCTGCCCAGTGTGATCCGACCCGCCGGCGCGACATCGAGCAGGCGAAGCAGGCGGTCCGCGGTCGTCGACGGGCTGAAGAGGTTGCAGAGCGAGTACTCAGTCCATACTCGCGGGCGGACCGACGCCAGGTACCCCGCCTGCTCATGCCAGGGGTACGAGGCGTGGATGAGGACCACGTCCGCACTCGAACCGGCGGGCGTGCGCAGCACCTCGTCGAGCAGGAGCGGATCCGCCTCCGCGAGGCGGATCTCCGAGTCACCCATCCCGGTGTGCACCTGCAGTGGCCGGTCGGCATCGGCGCAGCGCTGGAGAAGACGGCGGAAGAGGAGGTCTCGCAACCCTTTGCCGGTCCGCCGTACGGGCACACCGGCTGCCCGGTCGGCGGCCAGACCACGCTCAGCCTGGGCGAGCGTCGCCTCGGGGTCCACGGCGAGCCCGGTGCGATAGGCGAGCACGGTCTTGAAGCCCACAGCACCGTCGGCGAGAGCCTCGTCGACGAAGGCGTCGATGACGTCGACGATCTCGGGTGCTCCGCGATCCTCGCCGAGCAGCCGGTCGAGGAGGGGCTCGAGCCTCGCCAGCTCCCACACCGGCACCCCTGCGGCCTGCGCGTACCCCGCGGCGCCACCGGGGGCCAGTCCCTGCCAGCCCGCGTCCATCACCATCCCGGTGGTCCCTGAGTCGGCGAACAGACCGCGCACGTAGCCCGGCCAGTCGCGAGCCGCAACCTCATCGCGCGCGCTGACGGCATCCGCTGGCGAGCACCCCAGGTGCCGCCCCAACCGGACGCGCATCATCTCCGTGACCAGCCGGGTCGGCTCGATGGTCATGCGCCGGCGATCGGCCTCGTCCCCCTCCCCCACGTCGAGCGTGAACCGCGCGAGGTTCAGAGGCTCGAACGCGAGGGGGAAAGGATGGACGTGGTCATCGATCATCCAAGCAGCTTCGCGTCCTGGCCGCCCTCCTCCCCGAGGATGGAACCGATCCGCGCGACGGCCGCCGGGTTCCTGGAGCGCAGCGTCAACACCGCGACGATGCCCACAACCAGCCAGATGCCGGTGATGTACGGGGTGAGGTTGAGCGGGAACGGCGGCTGCGGGTAGACCGAGCCATAGAAGGCGGCACCGAAGACGACTGCACCGATGAGCGGGACCACGGCGTGCAGGAGTGGGTTGTAGCTCGCCTTGGTCCGACGAAAGAACGCCATGCCGCCGAGGCACAGCATGATGTAGACGATGATGATCGCCAGGGTGCCCAGCGTCGCGTAGAAGAAGTAGATGGTGGTCGTCGCTCCCCCGAACGCGTCCTGCGGGTACACGAACCCGATCAGTGCTGCGGCTGCGGTTGCCACCAGCGCCACCGTCACGGTGGCGTTGACCGGGGTCTTGTACCGCGCGTTCGTCTTGGCGAACCAACCCGGCAGCACGCCCTCGCGGCCCATCGCGAAGAGCGTCCGTGCCGCGGCCGTCGCGCAGGCGAGGCAGACGATGAACGCCGAGAGCATGCCGCCGATCTCAATGAGCGTCGGGAAGGGGCCACCGACGAACTTGCCCGCGACTGTCTTGAGAGCGAACGAGTCCGCGCCGGCCGCCGCCCCGTTGCTCACCCCGAACCCAATCGTGATGGCGTAGGTGGTGAGCAGGTAGAAGACGATGGCGAAGCCGGTGGCGGCGATGATGGCGATGGGGATCGAGCGCCGCGGGTTGGACGTCTCCTCGCCGAAGTCGGCGGCGGTCTCGAAGCCGATGTAGGACGTGACCCCGAGGATGATCCCGTAGAAGACGCCGTTGAAGCCGCCTGACACGGTGTGCCCGAACGTGAAGGGCTGGAGCGTGTTGCCGCTATTGCCGCCCTTGCCGACCACGAAGAGATCGACCAGCACGATCACCGCGATGGTGGCCGCACCCACGATGAGCTGGACGGTGGTGGTGACCTTGATCCGGATGATGGACAGCACCACCAGGAGGGCCATGCCGATGAGGAAAAACGGGAACCAGAGCTTTGAGTCGAGCCCGAGCAGGTTGATGGCCAGCCCGGCCACGCCCGCCATGGTCATGGGCACAAAGCAGGCCAGGCCAAAGGCGTAGAGCCAGCCGGCGACGAAGCCTCCCTCTCTGCCGATGCTCCGCGACGCGTAGGTGTAGGCGTACCCCGCCGAGGCCATGCGCCGAGTGAACCCGATGATGACGAAGGCGAGTGCCAGGACACCGACGCCGCCGAGCAGGAAGGCGAGCGGCGTCGAGCCGCCGGCCACCAGCGCGACGCCGGGCACGTTGAGGAGCATGGCCATGCCCGGGGCCAGCACCGAGACCGAGATCGCGACTGCGTCCCAGGTGCTGAGCGCGCCGCGCGCCAGCGTGTTCGCGCTCTCCGTGACGATTCCCGGACCCCCGGCCGCGACCGGGACCGGTCCCCGTGTGGCTGTCATCGCCTCGCCTCCTCTCTTCCCTCGGTGCTCTCAGTGCTGGACGCCATGAGATCGGTGTCGCCGTTGATGGAGTAATCGAACGCAAGGGGTGTGCAGTCGCGCTCCACGAGCCAGCGATGGAACGACTGGTGGACCGGGTGCTGCTGGTACCGCCTCAAGCCGTCGACGTCGTCGAATTCCATGTAGAGCAGCCGCGAGTACCCCCGGGTGCGTTCCCCGGTGAGGTCCCTGCCAAGGCGGAGGGCGGTCATGCCGCCGATCTCCTTGGGCCACGAGGCCACCTGGGCGCGCAGGGCGGCGTCGTTATCGGCGGAGAGCTCCCGTGGGAACGAGAACAGCACCACGTGCTGCAGCGCCATGCTCAATACACCTCGAAGTATTCGCGCATCTCCCACTCCGACACCACGCTGCCTTGGGGTGGGGGACTCTCCGCGATGGCGGCCTCGTAGCGTGCGTTCTCGGCGCGCTTCATCATCAGGTAGAAGTCGACGAAGGCGTCGCCGAACGCACGCCGGAACAGCGTGTCTGATTGCAGCTCGGTGATGGCCGCGGCGAGCGAGGTCGGCAGCGGCTCGGCCTCCTCGGCGTAGGGGTCGGACGTCACCGGCGGGGGCGGCTCCAGGCCGCGGCTGATCCCGTCCAGACCGGCGGCGATGTTGGCCGCCATGTACAGGTAGGGGTTCGCGGCGGGCTCGCCGAGGCGGTTCTCGATGTGGGTGCCCCTCTCCCCGGCGCCCCCCTGCACGCGCACCATCACACCGCGGTTTTCCAGTCCCCAGCCGATGCGGTCCGGGGCGAACGAGTAGGGGCGGAAGCGGCCGTAGCCGTTGACGGTGGGCGTCGTGAAGATGGTCATCGGCTTGGCGTGTTCGAGAAGCCCGGCCACGAAATGCCGTCCCACCGGCGAGAGCATCTCGGTGTCGGACGCGAACACGTTCTGGCCGCCGTCCACCGCGGTCAGCGACTCGTGCAGGTGCCACCCCGACGGGAAGAAGTTCGGAAGCCCCGGCCAGCACATGAAGGTGGCCAGCAGACCGCGGCGCCGGCAGATCGCCTTGACCGCGGTGCGGAACAAGATCATCGCGTCCGCCGAGTCGAGACCCGTGAGCGGTGCCACGGTGAACTCCATCTGGCCCGGGCCCCACTCGTCCTCCATCGAACGTGGAGGCACCCCGACGGCGGTGAGCCCGTCGCGGAGGGCGCGCAGTGTCTCCTCGACACCGTCAAGGCGGCTCTCGGAGAGGAACTGGTAGCCCTGTTCGAAGACGTCGACCGCGGGCGGCGGCGGCGGCGCGCCGGTCTGGTCGAGGCCGATGCGCTCGTTGACCAGCCGCACGATGTAGTACTCGACCTCGAGACCTGCGGTGTAGCCGTATCCCGCCGCCTCGAGACGCCGTAGCTGCTCGCGCATGATGGCGCGGCCGTCGAGAGGGACCGGCCTGCCGTTGCTGAAGTACGCGTCGCAGAGCACCCAGCCCGTGCGGTCCGCCCAGGGGAGCACGCGGAAGGTGCGCGGGTCGGGAACGATGACCACGTCGGGGAAGCCCGAGAACTCCGCGATGCCGAAGCCGCCGCCCTCCGCGAAGGCCGGCGGGAAGACCCCGTTGGAGGTGTCGAGGCTGTAGATGGCGCCCGAGAAGTCCGAGCCGTTGCGCATGGCGGCGATGGCCGCGTCGGCCGAGAGGAACTTGGCGCGGGGCAACCCGTGCTGGTCGACGAGGACCACCCGCACCGTGCGCAGGTCATTCTCGCGGATCTGCGCGACGACCTCGGCGACCGCCGCCAGCTGTTCGTCGGTGTGGAGCCCGTGACGTTCGACGAATCCGTCGGAGCCGATGCCCTGGTCGGCCGGGGTCGGCCGCCCGCGGTTCACGCTGCGCCTCCCTGGTGCGCGGGGCCGTCGAAGGCGCCCCGCATTGACTCCAGCAGCTGGATGGCGAACCTCTTTGGTTGCATCTCGGCCAGGGTCACCAGAGTCTCAGTACGCTGCACGCCGGTGATCTGCCAGACCCGTTCGAGCAGGAGCGCCCGGAGGTGGTTGTGGTCGCGGACGACCAACCGCGCCAAGAGGTCGATGGCACCGGTGACCAGCCTCACGTCGCTCACCTCGGGGAGCGCGCGGAGCGCCTTGACGATCGGCGCCAGCGAGCGCCCCTGCACCGCCGTGATGGTCAGGTACACCGTGACCGGGAATCCCGCCTCCGGCCAGCCCACCTCGATCGTGTAGCTGCGGATCACCCCCACGCGCTCGAGGCGCGAGATCCGCTCCCCCACGGCGGGGGGCGACATGCCCAGGGACCTCGCCAAGCTGCGCTGAGACATCCGGGAGTCCCCGGCGAGCAACTGAAGGATCTCCAGGTCGACGCCGTCGAGGAGCGCCGGGCTCACCGGGGGTGCGACCACGTCCGCCAGGCCAGCCAGCGGCGCTACGCTTTCAGCCATCCGTTAGCTGTCCGTGACCCCAGACTTGCCATTCGTACGCCACTTCGGCAACATCTCCTTTCACCCGCGCGGCCCCAGCGGCGAAAGTCTGCCGGTCGCACATCAGCCTGTCAAGCGTCATCGAGGAGGACCCCCAAGCGATGTCGACACCCGCGCCGCACGCTTGGGCGCCCGCATTCGCGCGACGCACGGAGGGCGCGAGCGGCGAGCTCGCCGCCATCCTGGCCCTGTCGGCCGGCACCGACCTGATCAGCTTCGCGGGCGGTCTGCCGGACCCGGAGACGTTTCCGGTCACGGTCCTGCTCGAGCTCACCAGGAAGCTGCTCGAGGGCGACGCCGGCACCGCGCTGCAGTACTCGCCCACTCCCGGGCTGCCGGGTCTTCGCGAGGCGTTCGCCGATCGGCTGCACGCCTCCGAGGGCCGCCGCCCCGAGGTCGCGGAGCTGATCGTCACCAGCGGCAACATCGACGCCGTCGGGCTCCTCGCCAAGGCCATGGTGGACGTCGGCGACGTCGTCGCGGTCGAGTCGCCGACCTACCTCGGCGCCATCGACGCCTTCCGCGGCTTCCAGGCGGACGTCCGCGGCATCCCCATGGACGGCGACGGGGTCGACGTCGAGGGGCTCGACCGACTGTGCTCGGCCACCCCGGTCAAGGCGCTCTACACCATCCCCGATCACCAGAACCCCACTGGGCTCACCATGTCGGAAGAGCGACGGCACGCGCTGGTGGAGGTGTGCCGCCGGCATGGAGTGCTCGTCATCGAGGACGTGGCGTACCGGGAGCTGACCTTCACGGCCGAGCGGCCGCCGTCCCTGTGGTCGCTGGCGCCCGACGTGGTGACGCAGACCGGCACCACGTCCAAGACATTCTTCCCCGGCGTGCGTCTGGGCTGGGCGGTCGGCCCTTCTGCGGTGGTTTCGCAGATGGTGATCGCCAAGCAGAACTCCGACCAGTGCGCCGGCGCGTTCGGGCAGCGGCTGCTCGAGGAATACCTTCGCGGTGGACACATGGAGCCCCAGCTTCGCCGCTCCAACGCCTTGTATGCCGGTCGGTGCAACCTCATGCTCGCCGCCCTCGAGGAATACATGCCCGAAGGCATCAGCTGGACGCGCCCGCACGGTGGCTTCTTCACCTGGCTGACCGGGCCGGAGTGGCTGGATACCACGGAGCTGGCCCACCGAGCGCGTGCGGACGGCGTGGCGTTCGTGCCGGGGCGTCCCTTCCATGCCGCACATGACGGTTGTAACCGGCTGCGGCTCGCCTTCAGCCTGGCCCGCGACGATGACATCGACGAGGGCGTCAGACGCCTCGGCACGTTGGTCCGCACAACATTGGAGAGACGATGAGCGACGCCGCGCAGCATTTCACAACGGTGGCGGGGGGCACGCCCAAGGGCCCGGGGCGCTACGTCGACGTCAGCGCCATCCAGTCGATCGAGTTCGTGCCCGGGCTCGAGTTCCGACCCGTGGTCGGGGACGGCAGCATGGTCAACTTCGTCAGCTTCGAGCCCAACACCGAAGCCCCCGTGCACGTCCACGAGGAGGAGCAGATCGTTCTCGTGCTCGAGGGCGAGTTCGAGTTCGAGATCGACGGGGACGTGCGCACCATGCGCGCCGGTGACGTGGCCGTGATCCCGAGTTGGGTGGCGCACGGGGCCCGCACCAGGGACACGAAGTGCCGCGAGATCGACGTGTTCACCCCGCCGCGGCGCTCGCTGCTGCAGCATGCCGGCGGACCGACGCCGCCTGCCGGAGCGGGGGTGTAGTGGACCTCCGCTTGAGCGGCAGGCGCGCGCTCGTCACCGGCGCCTCGAAGGGCATCGGCCTTGCCGTGGCGGAGGAACTCGCCGCCGAGGGCGTGGACGTCGCGGTCTGCGCGCGCGACGCGGCCGAGGTCGAGAGCGCGGCGCGACGGCTGCGCGCGACGGGGCGCAGGATCCACGCCCAGGTCGCCGACGTGACCGACCCGGCGCAGGTCGAGGACCTAGTGCAGCGCAGCGCGGAGGCGCTCGGCGGGATCGACATCCTCGTCAACAACGCCGGTGCCGCCCACCCCGGGAACTTCGAGTCCCTGACGGACGACGACTGGCGCGCCGACCTCGACGTCAAGCTGTTCTCGCAGATCCGCTGCACCCGCGCTGCCCTCCCCCACCTGCGCGCCAGCGTGGCGGCGCGCGTCATCAACATCAACTCCGTGTACGCGCGCTACCCGGACCCGAGCTTCTTCGCCACCACCGTCAACCGGGCGGCGTGCCTCAACCTCTCGAAGGCGCTGGCGCGGGAGTTCGGCGGCGACTGCATCCTGGTGAACAGCGTCAACATCGGCTTCGTGGTCACGCCGCAGTGGGAGAACATCCGCCGGCGACGGGCCCCCGACAGCACCCAGGAGGACTTCTTCGCGGAGCTGGCCAAGGACGAGGTGCCGCTGGGTCGTTTCGGCACCGTCGACGAGGTGAGCGGGCTCGTCGTCTTCCTCGCCAGCGACCGGGCGAGTTACCTGACGGGGACCTCGATCGACGTGGCCGGCGGCATGGGCAAGTACGTCTGATGTGCCGGCTGTTGGCGTGGACTGCTCGGGATGCGTGCACGGTCGCCGATGCACTTGGTGTGGAGGACCTCGACGCGTTCACCGGGCTGTCGCGTCAGCATGCTGATGGCTGGGGGATGGCGTGGTACGCGCCAGGTGACGCCCCGGCTGACCCACCGAGGGTGGAGCGCTCGACCAGGTGTGCTGCCGACGATCCCCGCTTCGCGGACCTGACCCATGCCGCACGAGGTGATGCCGGGTTCGTGCACCTTCGCTGGGCCACCCCAGGTCTGCCCGTCGTCACCAGCAACACACACCCATTTGTGCACGGCCAGCTGGCATTCGCGCACAACGGCGCAATCCACCCGCAGGAGCGTCTGGACGACATCCTGCCGGCCGGCTGGCGCTCGGCGATGCGTGGCACAACCGACAGTGAGCGGTACTTCCTGGCGATCGCCGCACGGCTCGCTGAAGGCGCCTCGGTACGTGAATCCGTCGGGTACGTGATCCAGCGCATCTTCACCGAGTTCGACCCGACGAGCCTCAACGCAATGCTGCTCACGCCGGATGCGCTGTACGCGATCAACGCGCACGACCCGGCGCGGGTCCCGCCAGTGGGCGGGTCGTCCGGTGCGACGTCGTCGCCAACTGAGCTTGACACCGTTTTCTACGACCTTCACTTCCGCGTGCGTGGTGACTCCATTGTGATCGCGTCGTCGGGGTTTGCACAGCGCGTGGAGGATGGCTGGGAGCCGCTCGAGAACATGGCTTTGCTTCGCATCGAGCGCGGCACGCTGCGGACGTCGGTGGACTCCCTGGCTCCGGCCACGGCGCCACTGAGGACCTAACTAAAGCCGCGGGCTCGCTCATGATGAGTGGCCTGCCCGATCCCCACGTCGGCGGTGGCCGCTGGGGGACAGGCGACCCCGTAGGCGATGCCGGCGACGTGCCGCACGACACCCGGGGTCCACCGCTGCAAGTCAATTCTGTCAAGGGTCAGCACGATTCCACCGGTGTTGGCCGGATCGGACCCGACCGCTACGCACCTGGTCGGGGTCGGACACGCGACTCCATGGAGCGCGCCGGCGCCAGGGATGGATTCGACGGGCCCGCGCACACCGTTGATGACGGGGACAATGAATGCGCTTCTGGCGCCACCCACGCCCCGCAACTGGAAGCCAGTCAGAGCAATGGACCGGGGTTCGGCTACGACCAGGGACGCTGCCGTGGCCTGCGCGGTGGGTGAGGCACGGACGCCTGCGTCCGAACTCCGACGAACCAAGCCGCAGGCTTCTCCCCTGACCCTCCGGGAGCTGGAGGTGGCGAGGCTCATCGCCGAGGGTTTGGCTAACGGAGAGATTGGCTCGCGGCTGTTCATCTCGAAGCGAACCGTGGAGACCCATGTGACCAACATGCTGAACAAGCTGGGACTGAGCTCCCGGATGCAGCTGGCGCCCTGGGTGGCGGGCGTGCGTCCTACCTGATCCTCGCACGGTCCGCAAAGATCGGTGCTCTCGTACGGGTCTGCATGGATCCGCTCCCGCCTCCTCGCTCGTAGCCTCCGTTCGTCGTCCGGCCGCGTTGCCGACCCACCAGTACAACCAAATGAACGTGCCATTCGTCGTCGCCACCGTGGGAGGACGCAGTGAGTAGGTCAGCCCCCGGCTAAACACTTCATTGCATTCCCAACAACTGTCGCAGTCACCGCCGCTTCCGTGTGCCGAGACCGCTCGGCCGTAGAATCCGTAGGCTTGCGTCTATGAACTGGTTGGCATTCACCGAGACCGTAGTGACGTTGTTTGTCATCGTCGACCCTCTCGGGACAGTGCCCGTGTTCGTGGCACTCACCGCTGATCGGACACCGGCGCAACGCCGCTGGGCCGCCCTCCAGTCGGCAGCGGTGGCGGGTGTGCTCATAGCGGTCTTCGCGCTGTTTGGGCGCATCCTCCTGGGTTACCTCAACGTCTCCATCCAGAGCCTTGCAATCGCCGGCGGTCTGCTGCTGCTCCTCGTCGCGCTCGAGATGTTCCGGGGTCATGCTGCGCAACCGAACAGCAACGTCAACATAGTATTGGTGCCGCTCGCCACCCCATTGCTCGCTGGTCCAGGCGCGATCGCTGCCGTCATGGTCCTCGCCAATCGCCACACCGACTTCGTCGGCCGGCTCAGCGTAACCCTCGGGGTGGTGGCAGTGGTCGCCGCCGTGGCGGTCATCCTGTTGCTGGCTGGCGTCCTTGCCCGATTCCTGAGACCGGCGGTCGTCGACTTCCTGACCCGTGTGCTCGCCCTGCTGCTCTCCGCCATCGCTGTCCAACTGGTGGTTGATGCGGTGCGGGCATTGATCGTTGGTGTCCACTAGTGTCCCGCTTCCGAAGTAT
>PLWW01000025.1 GCA_003153125.1 Candidatus Dormiibacterota bacterium
CACGGCATGCGCCGCGCTCCGAGCTGCCAGGGGGTGGAAGTGCCTGGCCGCGAAGTGCGCGCGCAGTTCCTCGAGGGTCTCGGCGTCGTCTTCGAGGATGAGCACCTCGGCGTTGGCGCGCATCAGGTGCCCTGTGCGGACACGAGCGAGGTGGCACCGCCGTGCCGTGCCAGGCGAAGCGCAACACCGTGGGACCTGAGCGCCGCGACGGCGCCCCGGAAGTCACGCGCCGGTGCGAAGACAGGGCGAGGATGCCCGGCAACCAGCGCCTCGAGGCCGGCGTTCCCGGCATGGGTCCCGTCGGGCATGGTCAGGCCGCCCCCCGGCGCCAGGCGAACGCCCTCGACATCGACGAGCAGCGCCGCCTCGACCGCGGCCGCGAGGTCGGCGAATCGTTCGAAGGCGCGGGTGTGCGCAGGCAGGCCCGGCGGCGCTGGCCCCTGCCAGAACACGAGGACTGGGTGGAGGCTGAGCCAGCTGGACACGTCAGGCGCCAGCGCGCGGGCATCACCGATGACCATCCACGGCCATGGATGGCAGTCGCCTGCGGCTGCCAGCATCTCCACCGGCCGCACATCGCACAGGGTGAGGTAAGCGCGGTCGAGGCCGTCGCGCAGAGCCACAGCGAGCTCGCCATCGCCCATCACCAGTGTCGTGCGTCCGCGCCCGTGTCGCCTCGCCCGGCGCGCTCGCAACGCAAGCGTACTGCTCATCTCGTCCGCCCCCATGACGCGAATGGTAGGGCCGACGCGGTAGCGGCCATCACCCCACACTGGGCTGTGCACACAGACAGCAAGCGGACAACCGCCCCCGACGCGGCGAGGACGCCCCCGGCCTCAGATGTCGGGCGTGTCCCCGGCGTCGCTCTCGTCGACGTCGTCGAGGTAGTCGACGATTTCGGAGTCGTAGAGATCGCGAGCCCGGTGCAGGACGGCGCCGACCGCCTCCACGACCTCTGGCGTCCACTCCAGGGCGGCGGCCAGCTCGAGGGCGGTCGGCTCTCGCTCGAGACGGCGCCGCAAGGCCAGCTCGGCAGCCTCGAGCAGCTTGACCTGCTCGACCAGCAGGGTATCGGCGAGCTTCTGCTCAGCCTCGCGCTTGATGACGTCGTCGAGGAACACCCCGACCACCCGAGCCACGTACGGCTCCAGCCCGGCGGCTGCCCCCTCGCGGCCGGCGTACTCGCCGATGGCAACGGCCGCGGCGAGGGTGCCCTCCTGGTAGAGGTCGATGACGTCCACCCCGCGCCCGCGTCGCGCCAGGGCCGAGTCGAGGACGGTCGCGAGTTGGTGCTCGACCAGGCTCGCGCCGGCAGGTCCGGTGGGCGAGCGCCGCGCCTCGTGAAGCAGCGGGGTCAGCTCCGCATCCGTCAGGGGGCTCGATGACCGTACCTGGGCCGCGATGGCATCGAGCTCGGTGTCGTCCGCGAACGACGAGGTCACCTGGCGCGCTTCCTGGGGGCGTCGTCCCGGCCGAAGCGCGCTGCCAGCTGCTCCACCGCCCGGGCCACCTCGCGGCGTGCGGCCGGTTGGCTGGCCCTCTCGACCGCGCCGCCGAACGCACCTCCCACCGAGTACCGGGCCTCGACCCGCAGCTTGCACCCAGCTCGTGCAGGCGTCAGTTCGACGTTGACGGTGAGGTCGAGTCCCTCCTCGAGAACCAACACCATCAGGTGCGGCTCCTCGAGCGTCTTGACCATGAGGACGCCGCGCAGGTGGCGGCCGACCAGACCCGCCTCGACCTCGAAACGGGCGCCCACGCCACGCGCCGGGCCGCCGACGTGGCGGACGCCACGGACCGCCGGCAGCCAGTCTGCGTTGGAGATGTCGCTGACGACATCGAACGCCTCCTTGGCAGGGACGGGCAGCGTGGCGGTGGCGCTCGCCTCGATCATGGCCGCTCCCTCAGTACATCACCGTGGCGTATTCGCCACGTTGCTCGAATCCCACGCGACGGTACACGCGTAGTGCCGCCTCGTTGAACCCGTTCAGGTACAGGGTGACCAGGGGCACCGCGTCCAGCAGCATGCTGCAAAGCGCGGTCATTCCCGCGGTGGCCACCCCGCGTCCACGCTGCGAGGGGGCGGTGAAGACCCCCTGCACCTGCACGACGTCAGGTGTCCAGGCACTCAGCTCCGCCTTGAACACCACCTCGCCGTGCTCGATCCACGCCCAGCTCCAGCCGCGGTCGACGAGCTGGGTCATGCGCGTCCGCCACGCCGACGCGTCCGGTGGGGCGGTGTCGCGACTCATCTCCTCGCGATGCATCATCGCTGCGGCAACGGAGAGCGCGTCGACGTCGCGCCGAGTGGCGCGCCGCAGCGGGGCCGGTGGGAGCACACGCAGGCGGCGGCGGTCGATCTCCATGACGGGCTGCGGATCGCGGACCTCGCGCGCCGGCCGGCGGTGCTCGTTGCAGCGGTGCAGGGCGAGCACCGCTTCGCGCGGGCCCACGAGCAGGTGCGGAGGTGGGTGCGTGCGCGTGGCATCGGCGAGCCGGGGCGCATCGTCGGGATCGGGGACGCACGGGACAGTGAGCGGACCCGCCAGCACTGCGGCTCGCAACTCCCCGCCATCGGACACGCACCACCACGGCGCGGCCGTGCCGAGCAGGCGCAACTCGCTGCGCAGGTAGACGTTGTGGACCGGATCGGCGTCGAGCAACCGCTCCAGCGCCTCCGCCTCAGTGGGACCGACTCTCCCGACGGTCAGCTGGGTCACGCCGCGATTGTGGCGCGTGCCACGCCCCTCACAGCCGCGCAGTCCGGGTGGCCGCGGTGCGGCACTAGACTTCGCTCTCCAACGCGGCTTCATCAGGAGGCGTCCCCCTGACCTCGGCCCGCCCCGCTGCGTTCGTCGCGACCTTCCTCTGCGGGTTGCTCGCCGCCTGCGGCACCCCCGCCCCCGCGTCCTCCGGCGAGGCGTCGACCGTGGCGCCGACGGCCGCGCCGCGGTCGCCGACGCCCTTCATCGGCACGGATTTCTCCACGATCGTCCTGGGGACCTGGACGAACAGGCTGTCGTTGGCCGCGGAGGTCGCGAGGTTCAGCGGCGGCGGCAAGGTCGAGTTCCTCATCGAGCAGGGCCCGCCCGGCCAGCCGCGCCCCAACGTCAACGACGTCACCGCCAACATCAACGTGCTGCTCCTCGGGTCGCCCGTACCGGACGACCAGGTGGGACTCTTCCTGCAGACCGTCTCCAAAAACGGGGCCACCAACCTCGGCTCCCCGCAGCCGGTCACAGTCGGCGGGGCCTCCGGACAGTTCATCACCTACGACCGCGACATCCAGGGCACCCCCGGCGAGAGCCAGGACATCGTGGTCAACCACGGCGGCAACACCTACGACATCGTGCTGAACACCTCGCGGTTCGCCTTCAGCCGCCAGTTGCCTGCCCTGCAGGCCATGGTGGCGGGATGGCACTGGGCCTCGTGATCCCCTCGGGCCGCTTTCTGCCACGATCGGCGCGTGCTCATCATGATGAACGCGCAGGCGACGCCGGCGGAGATCGCCAACGTCATGACCCACGTGCGCGCACGTGGGTACAAGCCCATCGAGCTCCCCGGGGCTGACCGCCTTGCGATCGGGGTCCTCGGCACCAACCCGTCGGCGATCCGCGACGCGGTGGTCGCGCTGCCCGGGGTGGTGGCCGCCATCCCGGTTAGCAAGCCGTACAAGATGGTCGGCCTCGAGTGGCACCCCGAGCGCTCGGTCATCGACGTCGCCGGGGTGCGCATCGGCGACGGTTCGCTGACCGTCGCTGCGGGGCCGTGCGCCGTCGAAAGCGAGACGCAACTGGTGGACACGGCCACCCACGTGGCGGCCGCCGGAGCCTCGCTGCTGCGGGGGGGCGCGTACAAGCCGCGCAGTTCGCCGTATTCGTTCCGAGGGTTGGGCGCGGAGGGCCTCGAGCACCTCCAACGCGCGCGGGAGCTGACCGGGCTGCCCGTCGTCACCGAGGTGCTCGCGCCCGCGGATGTCGCCGCCGTCGCCGACGCCGCCGACATGCTTCAGGTGGGCACGCGCAACGCCCAGAACTTCAGCCTCCTCGAAGCGGTCGGGGAGGCCGGCAAACCGGTTCTGCTCAAGCGAGGCCTGAGCAGCACTGTGGAGGAGTGGTTGCTCAGCGCCGAGTACGTGGTGTCGCATGGCAATCCCGACGTGGTGCTGTGCGAGCGCGGCATCCGGACGTTCGAGACGGGGACCCGCAACACGCTCGACCTGTCGGCGGTGCCGCTGGTTCAGTCTCTGTCACACCTGCCCGTCATCGTCGACCCGTCGCACGCCACCGGTCACCGCCACCTGGTGCCGTCGATGGCGCTCGCCGCGGTGGCCGCGGGCGCAGACGGGCTCCTCATCGAGGTGCACCCCTCCCCGGACGAGGCGCTGAGCGACGGCCCGCAGTCGCTCACGTTCGAGCAGTTCGATCTCCTGATGAACGACGTGCGTCGCCTCGTGACTGCATTGCGACACCAACTTGTTGGCGTGGCGTCACAGCGCCCGGGTTAGGATCAGGGCGCGCATCCCGCGCACCCCAACACCATGCCATTGTTCCGCCGACGCCCCGCAGAGTTCTCCCCGCCGATCGGCACGCTTCCTTGCAGAGCGCACGGGTGTGGCCACGAGACGGCGATGGCATGCGCCTATCGCGACCGCCGCGGGAGGACGTGCGCGATGGCCTTCTGCCCGGAGCACTGGTCGATGGTGGGCGGCGTCGTCTACTGCCGCCGCCACGCCGGCACCATCGTCGCGATGGGACCGGGCGTCGAGCCGGCCGGCATGCCGGAGCTGGAGAACCGCGGACCGTCTCTGGTGGCCTGGGTGGCCGACAAGATCAATGACGAGGTCATCGGCCTGCTTCGCGCCGCGGCGACGGAGGGCGAGACAGTCGTGTCCGATGCCGAGGTCGCCGTCGTCTATGGCCACAGCCGTCGGCGCCGCTGGGAACGGAGTTGGAAGCTCATCCAGCCGAGGATGATCGCGCTCAAGGTGAGCCTGACCGTCACCGAGGGCGACGACGAGGCGCTCGTCGAGCTGCGTGTTGGCTCGAACATCGTCGCCCGCGGTGTGCCGCCATGGATCGCGCGCCGTCGAGCCGGGCTCGCTGTCGGCGGCCAGGTCGACGCCGACCAGCGTGAGCTCTTCCACCGCTTCCTCGTCAACCACGTGGCTGAGGGGATCGCCTTCGAACGCTCAGCCGAGGCTAGCGTGGTCGCCTGACACAGCCCAGCATCCCAGCGGGGTCGTCGAATCACCCCGTGGCGAGCGGCGCCCCCAGCACGTCGAGGAGCGGCGCCATGAGCTGCGCCGTGGCGACATCCCCAACGCCCCTGGGTCCGCTGTGGAGCGAACGGCCGGCCAGGTCGTCGAGGACTGCCAGGGCTCCCGGGGTGTCGATGTCGTCGTCGATGCGCGACATGAAGCCGTCGCGGACCGCTTGCGCGTCGGCAATGCTGAACCTTGACATTGTGTCCATCGCCGCGCCGTACGCGTCC
This sequence comes from Candidatus Dormiibacterota bacterium, assembly GCA_003153125.1. Taxonomy (GTDB): domain Bacteria; phylum Chloroflexota; class Dormibacteria; order Aeolococcales; family Aeolococcaceae; genus Aeolococcus. Next base: position 5,494 of record PLWW01000025.1, read on the forward strand.
CATCGCGCATGCGCGCGAGCCAGCTCGCTACGGTCGTACTCCCACGCCACACGATGATGATGAGCGGAGAGCAGCAGCCGGACCACTGCAGCGGGGACCTCGTCGAGAAGCTCGCGGACGAAGACGAGATTTCCCAGCGACTTGCTCATCTTCTCACCGTGGTATCCGACCATTGCGACGTGGACCCAGTGACGGACGTAATCGGGGACACCGGCCGCAACCGCCTGCGCGATCTCCGACTCGTGATGGGGGAAGATGAGGTCGTCGCCGCCGCCGTGGATGTCGATCGGCAGGGCCAGCTCGCTCGCCGACAGCACGGTGCACTCGATGTGCCACCCCGGCCGTCCCGCGCTCCACGGCGACGGCCAGTGCGGCTCGCCGTCGCGCGACGGCTGCCAGAGGACGAAGTCGAGCGGGTTGCGCTTGCGGGGATCATCGGGGTCAGCACCGCGGCTGCGTGAGAGTTTCACCATCGTGGCCGTGTCCAGCCTGCAGAGGGACCCGTACGCGGGGAAGAGGTCCACCTGGAAGTACACCCAACCCTGGGACTCGTAGGCCGCCCCGGCATCGACAAGCCTGGCGATCCACTCCACCATCTCCGGAACTCGTGCGGTGGCGCGCGGAGACGCGTCGACATCGAGAAGACCGAGGTCGGCCATGTCGCGGTCGAAACGCTGCGACTCGCGCTCACCCAGCTCGAGGTAACCGACACCCCGTTCACGCGCCACGCGCAGGATGTCGTCGTCGACGTCGGTGACGTTGCGCACGCTGCGAACGGTGACACCGTCGGCCCGGAGTCGCCGCGCGATCACGTCGAAGGTGTGGTAGGTGAACGCGTGGCCGAGATGACCGCCGTCGTACGGTGTGATCCCGCACACGTACATCCCGATGCGCCCGTCGCGTGGAATCAGCGGAGCCGGCGACGCCGTCGCGGTGTCAAACAGGTGCACGTCGCCCGATTGTAGGGAGCGGAGGACGCGGCTCAGCGGGAGCGCGCGGCCAGGGCGTCCCGGGCGGCGGCAAGGGCCGTGCGCGAGTCTGCGAAGCTCGACCGCGTCATGGCCGAGTCGATGAACAGCCATTCCGCCTCGTCGATCTCGGCCGCCTGCGGGGTGAGCGCGGCGCCCGCCGGCGCGATGACCAGGAAGTGGTGCACCAGCTTGAAGATCAACCTGCCGTCGCGGCGGTAGACGTACTCGGAATGGGGGAGGGACGCGACGATCGAGAGAGCCGCCAGCGGCAGCCCGCATTCCTCGGAGATCTCCCGCAGCGCCGCCTCCTCGGGTCTCTCGCCCGTCTCGATGTGCCCCTTGGGAAGGCCCCAGTACCGTCCCGATCGCACCATGCACACCTCCCACTCGTCGCCCGTGGGCCGCGCCAGGACGCCGCCCGCGGAGATCTCGCTCGGGGAACGGCGCGGCACCGATCCAGCCTAGCGCGCTGGGAGGGGCGGCGAAACCTCGATGATATGATCCGCTGCCCGCGGCCCCGTGGTGTAGCCTGGTTTAACACGCCACCCTGTCAAGGTGGAGATCGTCGGTTCAAATCCGATCGGGGTCGCCACGCGCCCACCCCGGTGGCAGGGCTCAGAAGCGCACCGAGCGGCGCCACAGGTCGAGCAGCCCGGCGTCGCCCGAGACGTCGAGGCCGGCCTCGTCGCGGCGATTGGTCACGAGCGCAAGCAGATCGCTCGCCGAAGCCCGGAGCTCGCAGTCTCCCCCGGCCACGTCGCGCTCGACACGGAGCCCGTCGTCGCGCAGCTCGACGAGCCAAGCGCCCGCCGTGTCCGTCGCAGCGAAACGCACCGTGCGGCCGCCACCGTCGGGGACCCGGACCCTGCGCGACGCGACCAGCAGCCATTCGTCGACGCCGTCGGCGGCCGCTCGCGCTGCGAATGGGGTCGGGCACCCGGCCGCCAACTCGGCATCGAGGCGGTGGACGGCCGTCTCATGCGCCTGCCGGCGAGCCCAGAACGCCAGCGGCGTCGGAGCCGGCGCCCACGACCAGAACTCGTCCTCCGGCGACGCCGCGCGCAGAACGTCGACGAGCTGACCGAGACCGTCCGAGTACCAGACGACGAGCGCGGCTGGGTCGGACGGGCCCTCGAAGTCACGACGAAGGCGCTCCTGGACGCGGTCGCGAACGATCATGGCGGCCCAGCGATGGACGTCGCCGAGGTGGTGGATGAGCCTGTCGACCCGCCATCCCGGGCAGGACGGGACGGCTGCGTCGAATGGTGTGCGCGCGACGACGTCGCCGAAGCGCTGGCCCTCGGCCTCGAGGATCTCGATGTGCTCCCTGACCGTCAGGGCGCTTGCACCGTCTGGCAAGGCGCTCACACGGGTCGCGCCGCTCGTCGTCTGCCGCGTGCCATGAGGTCCTCCAGGGGTTTGTCCTGTGTGGGGCCGACCGTGCGATGCAACCATCCTCGCGCTGCCGGTGCCGGGGAAGCGCCGGTACCATG
>PLWW01000128.1 GCA_003153125.1 Candidatus Dormiibacterota bacterium
GTGCCGGGGAAGCGCCGGTACCATGGTCGAGTGTGCCGCAGCATCAAGACCCTCCGCAGCCCCGAACCCGTTCCCGACGATGATGTCCGCGCCGCTGCCCTGCAGTTCGTGCGCAAGGTGAGCGGCTACCGCCAGCCGTCCGCGGCCAACCGCGAGGCCTTCGACGCCGCGGTTGACGCCGTCACCGCGTCGACGCGCCACCTGCTCGAGGATCTCACCCCCACGCGAGGCGCCAGGGCCTCCTGAGCGCCGCCTCAGTTCGCCGCTGCCGAGGCCGCCCCGGCGTGCGCGGCGAGCCAGCCGGCCACGTCGTCGAGGACGGCGTCGCGCTCGGGCTCGTTGAAGACCTCGTGGTAGAGGCCGTCATAGATGTGCAGCGTGTGGTCCGGTGAGCTCACATGCGCGTCGACCCACCGCGCCGCGCCGGGATCCACGAGCCGGTCGACCGTCCCCTGGAGTGCGAGCAGCGGGAGGCGAAGACGGGCGACGTCGCGGTGCACCTCGTCGATGGCGCGCAGGATTTCGGCCCCGGTCCTGGCGCGCACCCTGCCGAGGTGGACCAGTGGATCCTCGCGGTACGCCCGGACCACGTCGGGGTCGCGGCTGACCGCGTCAAGGCGCAGCGCCACCACGGGCAGGTTGGAGGCCCAGCGCGAGAGGAAGCGCCCGGCCCGAAGGGTCGCCGGCGACACCGGCGGGGCGATCAGGCTCGGCGACGACAGGATGAGCCCGTCCAGCACTGGCTGGTGACGCAGCGCGTAGACGGTGGCGATCAGACCACCGAGGCTGTGGCCGAGAAGGAACAGCGGGCGCGGCGTGCCGACGAGCACGTCGCGGATGTAACTGTCGAGGTCGGACACCCAGTCGTCGAAGCGCTCCACCGCGGCGCGCCGCCCGCCCGAGAGCCCGTGGCCCCTGTGGTCGGGAGCGGCCACCAGCCAGCCGTCCTCGACGAGGCGCTCAGCGACGTGTGCGTAGCGCCCGGAATGCTCGTTGATCCCGTGGGCGATGACCACAGTTCCGCGCCCGTCGCCGTCGGGCAGCCACTCGCGGTGCGCGATGGGGACGCCACGAACTCCGCTGAAGGTCCCCCGACGTTGCCGCACCGGGCCATCGTCGCGGTTGCGGCCGCCCACTCGCAATCCGCTCAGCGCCCGGTGCTCACGAGCTGCGCCCACGCGCCGGGGCGGACGTCCTCTGAGTTCCCGGACAAACACAGGACCCGACCGCGGGTGCGATCGGGCCCTGAGGGAAGGGGCAGGTCAGACCGAGCGTGAGCCGGTCTTGGGCGTGTAGGCGATGCTGATCGCCTTGGTCACGATCCAGCCAAGGATCGAGTAGATCACCACGGCGAGGACGTCTGCCCAGCGGAGCGCAGACGTGCCGTTGCGGACGGTGGTGTTGAAGATGCCGTCGAAGGGGACCGACAGCTTCTCACCGATTCGGTAGACGTAGTGAGCGAAGCCGGTGTTGTTGGCGGCGGCCGCGCGGAAGACGAAGTCGAGCACGAGGACGATGTCGACGACGGCGACGATCAGCCAGATTGCCTGGCTGGCGCGCGATCCGACCGGGGTCACGCTGGTGCGGCTGGTGTAGACGCTGCTACTGCCGGCTGCGACCGGGGCCGCGGGTGCGACTGGCGTCGCCGGTGCGGCCGGGGGTGGGCTTGCGCCCGGCGCAACGCCGTCGGGGGGTACAGCGCCGCTGGTCACCCGCTCTTCACGAACCTCATACGGGTCCATTCCTGTCACCTCCTGCGCGAGCACGGGTTGGTCTCCCGTACGGCCCCGCTGCCCTCATCGATGCCGCGCGACAAACGCGACCATCACCAAGACCGTAGCGGATTGGTCCGGTCTGCCGTTGCCAGGGCGCCCGCTCGCGCGTCAGGCGGCTCCCTCGTCCTCGAGCCGCCCCTCCGTCCGAGCCATGGCGAAGTCGAACACCGGGGACACCTTGAGGCGGCGCGGCACGGCGCTGCGCCCGCTGCGCAGCCCCCGCGAGAGGGCGCGGTGGGCAGCGGCGTGGGCCGGCGTCCAGCGGATCCGGTAGCGCCGGCGCATGGCGGGCGGCAGCAGGCCGGAGGTGGCGAAGGTGATCACCGACCACGCCGGACGCATCGCCGCCGAGGAGACGGGCGGGTGCAGCACCGTCTCGGCGACGAGCCGCGACCCGGCGCCCGGGATGGCCGCGCCGGTGCGCTCCTGTTGCTCCGCCTCGACGTACGCCGACAGGGCCGCGCGGCTCTCCCACAGCCACTCGGGGCGNNAGGCCCATGAGGGCGCCGACGACGTGCCACTCCCGGACGAAACGGTCCGCGTCAGCCTCGCTCAGGTCACCGACGAAGGCATCGTGGGCGACGAGCATGGTGTCGACGAAGGTGGCGTGCACCCAGCGCAGCAGCATCCGGTCGCGGCCGCCGTAAGCGGTGCCGGCCGGGACCGTGTCGGTGCGATGGTCGGCGCGCAGCGCGCCTTCGACCTCGGCATGGAGGCGGTTGACGACGCGGCAGGCACGCCGCGCCTCCGTGGTGGTGCCGAAGCAGACGGCCGTGACCCATTCGACGGTGCGCTCGAGGCGTCCGTACGGGTCGCTGGCGTAGGTGCTGTGCTCGATGGCCCCTTCGGCGACGAGGGGATGGGCGGCCTGCATGAGCAGGGCGCGGCCCGCCCCCAGCATCAACACCGGCTCGGCCATCACCCGCCAGGTCACCGACCCCGGTCCGAACAGCCCCGGGTCGGCGGCCGTGTCGGCGATCGGCAGAGCGCGCTTCGACGACGGCATGAGCGCCCGCGCGGCGTTGGCGACGTCGGCGGACCCGGGAATGTGCATCGTCAAACGATCATACGGTTGGTCACTCGTACGTCGAACCGTTCAATTGAATCCATCCACCATCGTGGCTGCTCGTGGCGTGGTGCGTGTAGTGGATGACCGGGTGGCCGGGGTCGGGCTCGAACTGTCCGTGGATGACCACGATATCGCCCGCGGCGACGGGAACGCGCTGGGCGAGGTCGAGGTTGTGGTCGATCTCGACGGACACGCCATCGACGGCGACGTCGAAGCGCTGGTGGGGACCGTCGGCGCCCGCCGGGGAATCGGGCAGAAGCGCCGAGACCGTCCCGCGCACCGTGACCTCGGCCGCGTTCATGGAGTGGTACGCGGAGTCGAAGGCGGCGTTGTCGACGTCGTCGCAGGCGGCGAGCGCGGCGAGCACGAGCACAGCGCCCAGCCACCCGGCGCGCCTCAGGACACGCCCAGCGGCGGCAGACGGCGTCACGGCGCCAGTCTAGGACCCGGTCTCGCAGCACCACTGGGCCGTGGTTCGGGAGGCCTCGGCTACCATCGACGGCCGTGGCCGAGAACGACACCGCCCAGCGCATCCTCGTTGTCGTGGCCCATCCCGACGACTGCGACTTCGGCTGCGCGGGCAGCACGGCACGCTGGACGTCGGAGGGTCGCGAGGTGTCCTACTGCATCGTCACCGACGGCGACGCCGGGGGCTCTGACCGCAGCGCCACCCGTGCCGAGGTCGCCCAGCTCCGACGACGCGAGCAGACCGCGGCGGCAGCCGTCGTCGGGGTCAGCGACATCGCCTTTCTCGGCTACCCCGACGGCAAGGTGCAGGTCAGCATCGAGCTGCGCCGCGACATCAGCCGGGTGATCCGCCAGCGCAAGCCGGAGCGGGTGGTGACGCAGTCGCCCGAGCGCAACTACGGGCGCATCTTCGGGAGCCATCCCGACCACCTGGCCGCCGGCGAGGCGGCTCTCTGCGCGGTGTACCCGGACGCGCGCAACCCCTTTGCGCACATGGAGTTGCTCGACGTCGAGGGCCTCGAGCCGCACACCGTCGAGGAGGTGTACCTGACGGCCATGGCCCAGGGCGACACCATCGTCGACATCACCGACACAGTCGACCGCAAGCTGGAGGCGCTCCGCTGCCATGCCAGCCAGTACGACGATTGGGACGCGCTGGCGGAGCGGATTCGCGGCTGGGCTCGTCTCAACGCGGAACAGAATGGACTGGCCGAGGGACGGAGCGCGGAGAGCTTCCTGCGCGTCCCCACCGGGTGACGGAGGAGCAGGCATGCAGCTGACCAGCCGAGTGGCACTCGCCGGCGCGGCCGACACCGCGGTCTTCCTCGCCCAGCGGCCCCAGATGTTCCGNNACCGCCACCACGGCGCTCGCCGGCGCGGTCGCCGCCGGCAACGCGGCCATGCTCGCGATACACCTGCGCCACAAGGTCGCCAACCCGCGGGTGTTCGCCGGGGCCGCCCTCAGCGCCGTGGCCCTCGCCGACGTGCTGCGCCGCCGCTGACAGGCGACCCGCTCAGCGCACCGCGACGAGGTGCATGACGCAGGCCTGTCCGGGGCTGACCGCAATCGTCAGGCGTGCCTCGGTGGGGTTCCACGCGGGTGTGCCGGCACAGGTGCCGCTCAGCACCGGTGGCGCCGTGGTCAGCAGCGGCCAGGCGATGTCGATCGGCTGTCCCGCGTAGGTCGCGGCGACGGTGACCGTCAGGGCTCCGTGGACGCCGTCGGCTCCGCTGGCGCGGACGCCGCTGGGCGCCGCCGCCAGGTAGGGGCGCGCGAGGTGAGAGAGGACCGTCGTGTCGGTGTGACCCGCGCTGTCACGGATGCCCCACCCGGAGTCCTCGCGCCACTGCCACCACGCCCAGCCGGCACCGGCGGCATCGTAGGCGTCGAGGGCGTCGTCGATCCACAGCGTGGCCTGCGGCTGCGTCGACGACATTCCCCACTCACCCACCCAGAGCGCTGCGGGGACGCGTGACGCCTCGCCGGCGACCTGCGTGACGTGGGCGTCGAGGGCCTGCGCGTTGCCGTCGAAGGTGGGGGGCACCAGGGACCCCGTGTATTCGTGGGGCGAGTACACGAGATCAGGCGCCTGCAGGGGCACGACCGTCGTCCCGAAATCGGCGAACAACTGACCCTCGACGATGAAGAGGTGGTTGGGGTCGACTGCGCCGATGGCGTCGATGGTGCGCGCGTACAGCGGCCAGAGGAAGTCCTCCTCGAAGCGGATCGGCGGCAGGGGGAGGGCGTGCGGCTCGTTGTAGAGGTCGTAGCCGGCCACGCCGCTGTCGCCGCGGAAGTGTGCGGCGAGGAGCCGCCAGGTCTGCATGTAGTCGGCCTGCCAGTCTGGGGACAGCCAGAAGTAGGTGTTGGCTGCGTTGACGGCCGGCGAGAGATGACGCTGCCAGTCGCCGAGGATCGACAGGTGGAGGTCGGGCATGGACGGGACGGCCGCCCAGGAGGGCGCGCCGGAACCGCCGAATGCCGAGCTCCAGTCAAGGAAGTGCATGTCGAGGACCACGTAGATGTGGTGGCTGTTCAGCAATCGCACGGTGCTGTCGATGGCGTCGAGATATGTCGTGTCCCACGTGCCGCGCTGAGGCTCGAGGCGCCCCCACGAGACGGCGAGGCGCACCACGTCGAAGCCGTCGCTCTCGATCATGGCGGCGTCGCCGTCGTCGAGCGGGGAGCGCAGCACCGTCGATTCCAGCAGGGTCGAGGTGTTGAAACCGCGAAGCAGGACGGCGCGGCCCTGTTCGTCGACGATGGCGCGGTCGTGCACGGACAGCCAGGTGAGGCCCCAGCTGGCCGCGCCTCGCTGGGCCGCGCCGACGGTGGTGGTGAGCGCGGACACGGGCATCTCGAACCAGGCCAGCGACGCGACCACGGCCAGCACGACAGCCACCCCGCTGCGGGTTCCGCGAGCCCCCTCACCGCCCCGTCGCCGGCCAGCCGGCAGCAGTTTCACCCGGGCATGGTCGCACCGGGAGCGGCCGAGGTGGCTTGCCATAAAATATAGTTAGCCTCTATAATCAACTGTGATGATGACCAGAAGCGCAGCCCCCGGCAGAGAGGCCTCCGGCGCCGCCGCCGGCCTCGACCCCGTGGCCATCGCCAATCGGCTGCGGCCTGTCGTCGTCCATCTCAACAGGCACCTTCGTCGAGAGTTGCATGCGCTGGGGGTGGGCGGCAGCCAGGTGTCTCTGCTCGCCTCGATCCACGACAAGCCCGGCATCGGGGTGGGCGAGCTGGCCGCCAACGAAGGCACGTCCGCCCCGTCGGTGTGCAACCACATCGACCGCCTCGAGGCGTCTGGGCTGGTGACGCGCACCCGCGCCGACGACGACAAGCGTCGAGTCGGGCTGACGTGCACGGCGGACGGGGCGCGCGTGCTCCGCGCCGTTCGTTCGCGTCGCACCGCGTGGCTGGCGGCCCGCCTGCGCGACCTCCCCGAGGATCAACTGCGCGCTATCGACGCTGCCATGGCCGGTCTCTCGGCTCTCGTGGAGCGCTCGGCAGGGTGAGTGTCGGCAGCGCCTCCTCGCGCACCTTCGCCTCGTTGAGGCGGCATCGCAACTACCGGCTGTACTTCGGCGGCCAGGTCGTGTCGTTGAGCGGCACCTGGATGCAGAACGTCGCCCAAGCGTGGCTCATCATCGTGCTGACCCACGGGTCGGCGTTCGCCGTCGGGGCCCTGGCACTCTGCCAGTTCGGTCCCTACGCGTTGCTCGGACTCTTCGGCGGGTCGCTCGCCGACAGGATCAACGGCCGCCGCACCCTCGTGTTCACGCAGTCGGCGTCGATGGCGGTCGCCGCCGCGCTCGCCGGCCTGACCCTCACCCACAGCGCGCAGGTGTGGGAGGTGTTCCTCATCGCCACCGCGTCGGGAGCGATCCTCATCGTCGACACCCCTGTGCGTCAGGCGTTCACGATCCAGATGGTGGGCCGCTCCGAGCTGCCCAACGCGATCGCGCTCAACTCCAGCCTGTTCAACGCCTCGCGCGTCTTCGGCCCCGGCATCGCCGGCATCCTCATCGCCACCACCGGCGTGGGCATCTGCTTCCTGATCAACGCCGTCAGCTACCTCGCCGTGGTCGGCGCGCTGCTGCTGATGCGTGAGGACGAGCTGTACGCGGTCAACCGCGGCGCCACGAGGCCGAAGCTGCTCCGCGGCATCGGCGAGGGCCTCGCCTACTCATGGCGCACGCGATCGGTGCGGCTGGTGCTGCTGCTGATGCTGGTCATCTCCACGCTGGCCATCAACTTCAACGTGCTCCTGCCGGTGCTGGCGTCGAAGACGCTGGCCTCCGGCCCTGAGGTTTTCGGACTGCTCAGTGCCACGTTCGGTGTCGGTGCCCTGGTCGGGGCGCTCACCTCGGCGTCGCTGGCACGCGCGAGCACGAGGGCGATGCTCATCGGGGCGGTGGGATTCGGCGCGTCGCTGCTGGCGCTGGCCCCGCAGCGCAGCGTCTGGGCCGCCTGCGTGGTGCTCGTCTTCACCGGCTTCACGTTCTCGCTCTACAGCTCGCAGAGCAACTCGTCGCTGCAGATGGTGGTTCCCGACCGGCTCCGCGGTCGGGTGCTCTCGCTGTACGGCTACGTGTTCTTCGGCACCGCCCCGCTCGGTGGCCTCTTCACAGGCTGGATGTGCGACCGCTATGGCGCCTGGTTGTACCTGCTCATCGTCGGTGGGATCAGCGTCCTCGCGGCCGGCGCCGGCGTGCTCACGGTGCGCACGCGCAGCGCACGGCACGGCGGCCGGCCGTCGCGCCTGGGCATGGGGGGTGCCGACGCTGGCACCATGACAGCCCGGGAGTAGCTCCGCTGTGGGAGGGTGACCGAATGTCGCGGCCCCGCGTGGTCATCATCGGCGCCGGCTTCGGGGGCCTCAGCGCGGCGCGTGCGCTGCGCAGGGCGGAGGCCGACGTGCTCGTCGTCGACCGGCACAACTACCACCTCTTCCAGCCGCTGTTGT
>PLWW01000064.1 GCA_003153125.1 Candidatus Dormiibacterota bacterium
GGCTCCGGGAAGCGGAGTCCTGCGAACCTCGTCGCGAGTGTGGAAGTGACCGACAAAAATTCGACGATCGAGATCGTCCGGCTTCGTGAGGAGCTGGCCGCCTGCCACGAGCTGCTGGCCGAGCAGCGCCGGCAGATGACGATCCTCGAGTTCGCACCCCAGGCGCTGACCTACAGCCTGGACCCCGCGCAGGTGGTCCAGACCGCAACCGGGCTGGCTGCCACATTGGCGTCACCCCCAGGCAGCAGCGCCCGCCGCGGCGTCTACTACGAGATATCGGCCGACGCCATGAGAATGATCGCGGACAGCGACGACACCGGTGGGAGCGCTGTCGGCACGTGGATGCCGATCTCCGAGCACCCGATGATCCCGCGAGCGCTCGCCGCCGGTGAGGCGGTGGCCGGTGCGCTCGACCCCGAGCACGCGGGCCCTCGGTCGCGTCAGATCATCGCTCGCTTCGGTCTGAAGTTCGCCGCGTACGTCCCGGTCGGAGTCAAGGGTGCAGTCCACGGGATCCTCGTGGTCTCGTCCCGGGACAAGCCGATCACTGGAGAGCTCGTCGAACGCCTGGGAGGACTCGGCGCGCTCACCTCGCTCGCGCTGACGAACGCGCTCAGGCACCGCGAGGCCGAAGCCGATGCGATCACCGATTCTCTGACGGGGCTGACCAATCGGCGTGGCTTCGAGCATGCAGTGGATCAACTCACCACTCGACGGCCGTTTGCGTTCCTCGCCATCGACGTCGACAACCTCAAGACCATCAACGACGGGTACGGTCACGCGGCGGGCGATGCGCTCCTCGTGGCGATCGGGCATGTGCTCGCGAGCGTGGCGCGCAAGGGTGAGACGCTCGCCCGCATCGGAGGCGACGAATTCGTCCTGCTGATCCCCGAGGCTTCGGAAGAGACGCCGGCGGCGGTCGCGCGACGCGCAGAGGGCGCCGTCGCGGGATTGAACCTACCCACCGGACCTGCGAGCGTGAGTGTCGGCTGGGCATCTGGCGCCGCCGGCGACGATCCGTGTCTGGTGCTCCAGCGGGCTGACGCCCGGCTGTATGCCGGCCGCAAAGACCGGCGAAGGAACCCTCCCTGCCAACAATGCGTGAGACAGCGACCCTTCCGTAATTAGCCACCTGAGGGCGGACAAGGAACCCATCATGTCCGCGATGAACCCACAAACTTTCGCGACTTCAGACCCAGCTGCGAACGGAACCGCGTGCGGGTGATCCGGCCGCTCCTGGCGTCTACAGGCTGCAGACAGAGTTTGGCGGCGGGAAGACTCACACCATGCTGGCTGCGTTCCACCTGTTTGGGGCGCCGGCAGCGGTTGCCGAGACTGCAATCGGCCGAGAAGTCGCCCACATGCTCGCAGGCGGGACGATTCCGAAGGCGCGCGTTGTCGTGCTTGACGAGTCCGCGATATCGGTAACACCACAATCGATGCCTGACGGCGCCGTCTTGACGACGCTGCTGGGCCACCTCGCGTACCGTCTCGGTGGCAAGGCTGCCTGGGACGGCATTGCCGACGCCGATGCCTCTTACCAGGGCTCCTCGACAGTGAAGCTTGCTGAGTTGCTCGCCGCGTACAAGATCACGGGGCCAGCGTGGGGCCTCGCGCCACTTGCTCCTGCTCAGCGATTCGCTGTTGGTCGTACTGGCGAACGGGGTACCCGTAGTCGGAATCGAACGTGCGTTGGCCGGCACGCTGACGCTGCCTCTCCCGTCGGCGTTCAGCGGCCATCTCGGCGGCCTCAACACGACCGAGGATGTGGGTGACGTCCGGCCGGATCTCCAGGGACGGCGCGCCCTGGTTCTTCGGATTCGGCTGCTTCGTGGCTTTTGGCTCGGATGCCTGCGCCCCCTCCCACAGTCGCTTGCGCTCGACCTCCACCGCCGATGACCACCACTCCCATTGCGCACTGAACGACGCGGGCGGAGCGGCATGGCCCGCAATGGACGGGGCGGCCGCTGCTGCCTGGACACGACGGTCGATGCGAGCGCAAGCCTCGTCGTGAAGATCACGCCACCGTCCAGCGACCTCGGCACGACGGTGACGCCAGGCCGCCGTAGCGACCTGGTCGCCACGGATCCTGTCCATCCGGGCGTCGAGCTGGGGCAGCTGCCGGTCGACGTCGGCGATGTCGCGTGCACCGACCGTGAGATCGTTCTGCAGCCAACTGCGTTCCTGCCGATGGCGGCGGCGGGCGACCAGCCCGTCCGTGGCCTCGAGTCGGGCCCGGCTGGTCTCGATCTTCGCCTCGAGACGGGCACGCCGCTCGGTGAGGTACTGGTGTTGCTCGCTCAGCTGTACCACGGTTCGTCCGGGGTCGACGAGGTTCGGTTCGGCGGGATCCGGGAAGGGCTCGCGGTGCACGAGCGCTTCCTGCGCGGCAGCCGCGGCCGCCCGCAGTGCGGCGTCGTCGAGGTCCCTGGGTCGCGTCGGCGGCGGAGCCGGCTCGGCGGTGCGCAGCGGGCCCGCGCGCTTCTGAAAATGATCAAGGGCGAGTCGCTGCTCCCTGCTGTCCATCAGCGCACGCCCGACCATGTCGAGGATGAGCCTCTCTGACGGGGTGCGCGGAATGCGCGCGTGCCCGCTGTCATCGGTTGGCTCCAGCTCTCCGGCGACGACGTACAGGCGGTTCTCGGTGCGTCCCCGTGAGAGAGCGACATAGCCCCACTCCCGGTAGATCGCCTCGTCGCCGAGCACGAAGGCGCGGTCGGCGGTCATCCCCTGGGCCTTGTGGCCGGTGATCGCGTAGCCGTGGGTGAGGTGACCGGCCTCGAGGTACTCCGCCGGCAGCACGCTCACCCGTCCCGGCTGATCCCGTCGTCCCGGATCGAGTTGCACCGCCAGCGTCCGGCGGTGTTCGTCGACGGCCACCACAGTGCCGCGGGAGCCATTGACCACCCCGAGGGAGCGGCGGTTGCGGGTGGTCACCACCCGGTCTCCAACTGCAAACTCTCCGGTGGACAGAGCGAGCGTCGGGCCCTTCACCTCGCCGGCGGCGACGCGCAACGCACGGGCCCGCTCGTTGAGCTCGCGGACGTCGGCGCGACGCAACGCGACCATGACGTTATCGCCATTGCCGGACTGTTCCGCCGCCCACCAGTCGACGACGAGGTGGGCGCGCACGCTGTCACCGGATGGACCGAGGACGACACGGCCGTGCTCGACGTACGCGGCGAGCGCCTCGTGTGAGCGCCCCTCGCGGAGGAGGATCAGTGCCTGACGCTCCCACTCCTCGCGCTGTCGTATGTTCTCGGTGAGTTCGATACTCCCCAGCCGTTCACAGAGTCCCCGGTAGGCACCGCCTGCATCGATCTCGGGGAGCTGGCGGTCGTCTCCGACCAGCACGATTGTTGCGTCAGATTTCTCGGCGGCCATCAACAGCCGGGCGAGGAGCCGCGTCCCCACCATCCCCGCCTCGTCGACGACGAGCACGGCGTCGCCCCGGGGCAGGATCTCCTGGCGGTACTCGACGAAGTCGAGCAGGAGGCGATCGATGGTCACAGCCTCGATGCCAGCACCTGCCTGCAGCTCCGCCGCCGCCCGGCCCGAGAGCGCGCAGCCGATGACGGTGCGCCCACTCCGCTCCCAGATGTGCCGGCAGGCATCCAGCGCCGAGGTCTTGCCGGTGCCGGCGTGGCCGCGCACCAGCATGACCGCATGGCGGGATATGGTCAGCTGGCGCACCATCTCGCGTTGCTCCGCGGACAGCGACGGATGCGCGCGGATGGCCGCCTCGACCACCGCCTCCGGGACGGGCGTAGGCCGGCACTCCACCACATAGGATCCGTCGGCCAGCTCGAGGGTGACTTCACGCTCTTCCGGAGCGATGCGCCGCCGCGCATTGCGCTCCAGACCGCCGTCGATGACCGCGCGCTCGGTGGCCAGCATCTCCTCGGTGGTGAAACGGCACTCGTCGGGAACGGCTGGCACAACCCGGCCCGAGGCGATACGGATGACCGCCCGGCTGCCCGGCGCGGGAGTCGTCCGCAGTGCCAGCACCGCCGGGGTGGCGAGGAAGACATCCGCAGCGGCCTCGACGGCGGCCGCGTCGCCAGCCGGACCGAGCCGCTCGCAGAGGGCGCGAATGACATCGCGCCGCGTGAAGGTGCTGCTGTGGGCGGTGAGCCCGGTGGGCGCGGCCAGCTCGGCGAGAGCCGTTGCCACTACCGTGTCTGTCAGCAGCTCCGGCTCGCGGCGCCCCACGATGCCGGAAATCGTTTCCGGGGTCAGGCCAAGCGCGGCAGCTCTGGCCCGCCATTCCGGGAGCAGGCCTTCTGGCTGGACCTCGTGGTTCTTGGCACGACGAGTGTCGAGCGTGGCCACCTGCGCAGCCTTGGCACTGGACTCACCGCGCTCGGCCATCCGGGCGAGGATCTCGCCGCGGCGTCGGCTGAAGGCGCGAATGACCTCGGCGGAGATGCCCTTCACCTCCGCAGTGCCACGAACCACCGGGGTCCAGCGCACTCCCAGGCGGCGGCTCAGTTGGGCGCGCAGCTCCGCCTGGTACAGGTATCCGGCGGTCTTGGCGTGAGTGTAGATGAGCCGCCCGTCCAGGGCTCCCCATCGTCCCTGACCGTCCCGGACGAGGTTGGCGACGAGCACGTGGTGATGGAGCAGCGGGTCACCGGCGCGCGAGGTGCGGTGCTGAAAGGCGGCGGCGACGAACCCCTCGCCGCGCACCGGCACCATGCCGCCCAGTCCTCGCCGGCGACTGAAGGCGGCCTCGCGCTCCAGGTAGCCCAAGGCGGCACGCACCGCCTCCTCATGGGACTGCTTGACCTCGCGCGACACCTCGCCCTCGCCGAGCGCAAAGAGCAGCGAGACGCTCTTCGGGGCCCGGAAGGTGAGGTCGTATCCCGGTCTGCGCCCCTGTCCGGGGTGCACCCGTCCGAGCGGCTCGTCCCGGCGCGGATCACGTCCCTCCAGCAGGCGCATAAGGTCCTGACCACGCACCTCACCGCGCAGCCCGAGCGCAGGCGCGCCCGCACCGAGCCACTGCCCCGCCGCCTCGCCAGCGTGCAGGTAGTAGTCCTCGACGCCACTGGCCACGGTCTCCAGGTAGTACGCCGCGGCGTCACGACCCAGCTTGCCGATGTTCAGCACAGCCGCGACAGCTCCGGTGAAGTGTTGGTGATGAACACCTCATCAGGCTCGCACCCCGTGCAAGTCTGTGCCTAGTTGATGTCGATACTGGCGTGAACTATTGTGGATAACGGTGGAGTGGTCGTAGGGCAGTAGGCGTGGAACACGACGTTGCTACATGCACTGACGAGCAGCGTGATAAGGCTACTGACCGCTGCGTTACGGGTGCGGATCAGCGATCCTGGGGGCGCCGCTGTGGCCGATTGGTGACGGACGCCTGTGAACGCTGGTGGAGATATCAGCGCTTGTAGACGTCGCCGCGGGGCGCGACGACAAGGATTGTGAGGAGGCGGTCGACATCGTCACGTCGATAGCGAACCCTCCATCCGCCGACCCGTAGCCGCCACTCGTCCGGGAGCCCGACCAGGGGCCGGACATCGCCGGCGGGCAGGGCATCGATGGCTCGAACGATCCTCTCGCGATCAGGTCGACTGAGCCGCTGCAGAGACTTCTTTGCCGTGGGGGTGACGACAAGGCGCCACCGTACCGGCTCAGTCAGCGAGCAGCTCCTTCCTGACGTCGTCCCAGGCGACCACCTCGCCGTGGTCGGACTCGTTGCGCGCCTCGGTGGCGGCGGCGTCCTCTTCCGCAGAGATGGGCTCGTCCTCCCAGGGACCAGCGTCGCGGCTGGCGAGACCGGGGTCGTGCGCACGCTGGAGGAGGACGGCCACAGGGTCGAGCGACTCCTCGGGAAGGGCGTCGACGAGGCGGTGGAGGTCAGTTCGGGTCACCTCGTCACCGTACCACCTGCCCGCGCGGAGTGAGAGGCAGCCGAGATCCTCGTGGGTGAAGGGCCGGGTTCGAGGGAGCGCGAATGTCTATCAGCTGGCCGTTGAGTCCCATCCGCACCTCGCCAAGAGGGTTCTGAGGGGTAGAGGGGCGGCGGGATGCCGCCGCCACGAGCAACCCACCGCAGATTCATCCGGAGCCAAATGTCCGATCCAGCGTCGAGAACCGGGTTAAGTAGGTGATGAGAGTACACACGCTCGACGCCGTCGAGGAGCGGACGGACGGGCCGATGCGGCGGACGAACGGTGCCCTGTGGAGTGCTGCATCCGGAAGATTTCAACCCGTGCGCCTGCGCGCTGCCATTGTCGCGCGCGGCTGGACCGTGGCCGAGTTCTCTGCGGCGTCCGGGGTCAGCAGGGCGTGTCTGTACAACGTGCTCCGGCACCAGGCGGCTAGTGACCGAACCGTGGTCCGCATCACTCAGACACTCGCCGCTCGGGAGCCCGTGAGCTTGGACGGCTGAGGGAGGCACCGCAGATTGACCCCCGCTCGTGAGAGCCCGCAGAGAATGCTGCTGACCGTGCGGGAGGTGGCGTTCGTGCTTGGGTGCGGGCGAACGCTGGTGTACGACCTCATCGGTTCTCGTCAACTTCCCATCGTCAAGGTTGGCCGGCTGACACGCGTCCCAATGGCAGCAGTGGACAACTTCGTGAGTCGGCATCTCACGACCGGCACCTCGGTCGCGCCCCACACGTCGGCCTCTCCTCCACCGCAACGTAGGAAGCGTTCGCGCCCGGTCGTGTCCGTCGATTCGCTCAGACCGCCCTCTTCGATGACGGTCGCGGAGGCTCATGAGGATGACGATAGAAATGCTCAGCCACCCATCGCGCGGAGGGGACCCTTGCGCCGCTCCGCCGGCCCGTGTACAACCTGAGCACGGCTCCGAGGATCCGGGCAAGGCCGTCATCGCCCGGTTGGTTGGTGAGCCCGCGCAGCAACGAGTGAGGAGCAGTGGCTAACCGCGGCCAAGGCGAGGGATCCATCTACCGTCGCGCCGACGGCCGATGGTGTGCGGCCGTCAAGTTGGAGGGCGGTGGCCGCCGCGTCTTCTACGGCCGCACACGCCGAGAGGCCGCCGAAAAGCTGCACGCGGCCATGGAGGCCCGACTTCGCGGCGCCAGTCTCGCCACCGCTGGCCTAACGACGGCGATTTTTCTGGAGCGCTGGCTGAGGGAGAGCGCGGCGCCCAAGGTGCGACCCAAGACCTACGACGGCTACGAGAGCCTGGTGCGATTGCACATCGTGCCCGCCCTCGGAGCGATCCCGCTGGAGAAGCTGGGACCCCAGGATGTCCAGGCGCTCCTCAACCGCAAGGTCGCCGAGGGCCTGGCGCCGAAGACAGTGCTGTACATGCGCGGTGTGCTGCGGACAGCGCTGAACCGCGCGGTTCGATGGAGTCTGGTCACGCGCAATGCCGCAGCGTTGACCGACCCGCCGCGGTACACGCCCAAGGAGGTGCGCTACCTGCAGCTGGACGAGATCCGACTCCTTCTCGGCATCATCAAGGGCGATCGTCTCGAGGCTCTCTTCATTGCAGCCATCGCTCTCGGCATGCGGCAGGGCGAGCTTCTTGGCAGCAGGTGGTCCGACGTCGACGTAGACGCGGCGCGCTGGCACGTGCGCCGGCAGCTGCAGCGGCGCGCCGGAACGCTGACGTACACGGAGCCCAAAACGACACACAGACGGCGGACGCTCGACGTGCCCGCATCGCTGGTCGCCGCGCTGCGCTCCCACAGGGCACGACAGCTCGAGGAACGTCTGGTCGCGGGCGATCAATGGCACGACGACAACCTGGTCTTCTGCACGCCGCTTGGGGGTCCCTTGATCGGGACACAGGTGACCAAGCATCTGCAGCAGCTCGCGCAGACCGCCAAGATCCCACCCTTGCGATTCCACGATCTGCGACATACCTGCGCGACGCTGCTGCTCGCTCAGCAGGTGCCGGCTCGCGTCGTGATGGAGTTGCTGGGCCATTCGCAGATCAGTCTCACGATGAATCTGTACAGCCACGTCCTCCCGGCACTGAGGAAAGAGGCCGCCGAGCGGATGGAGGTCGCCCTCAGTCTGGTCCAGTAGCGCGTGGGCGGCCGCCGTCGTGTAGCAAATCGTGTAGCAACTGGGAGCGGATAAGGCGGCTGAGTGCGGCCGTCGGCGGACAGCCGACACCCCAAGACGAATTCAAACTGGCCCTGGACGGACGAT
>PLWW01000013.1 GCA_003153125.1 Candidatus Dormiibacterota bacterium
TCCTGCTCATCGGCTTTGCGGTGCCGTGGCAGGGCCTCATCACGCGGGCCGGCACGATCTGCCTGGCATTTGCGATCCTCATCGCCGCGCGGGCCCTCGCCGTGTACGGAGTGCTGGGTGTGCTCAGCCCGTTCGGCCGTCACCTCGCCTACCGGCGGCAGCACCTCCTGGTGTGGGGCGGCCTGCGCGGCGCCGTGGCCGTGGCCTTGCTGCTCAGCCTGGTCAACCACGGACCGGAGTTCGATACGGTCCGGGCGCTGGCATACGGAGTGGTCCTGCTGTCGATCGTTGTGCAGGGTGCGACGGTCGGACCTCTGGCGCGACGGTTGCTCCCGGGCACCGGCGGGCTTCCAAAGACGCCGATCCACGCTCAGAGTTGAGCATGGCGTGCAGCCTGGCGGGTCGCTGAGCAATGCGGGTGTGAATACCGTCCGGCGAGGACGGCCAGGGGATTGTCGAAATACGCGCTCATCGTCGTGCTCACCACCGTCGGCCACCAGGTGAGCAACGTCTTCTCCAACATCAGCCACGGTCTGGGGGACGTAGACGCCGGCGATGACTGTCACCCCTCGCGGCCTGCCGCAACCGGCATCGTCACCGTACTCGTAGGCGCGGGTGCGCGCGTGGCGCGCGAACCGGTTTGGCGGCCGACCCTGAGTCACTGCTGATGATGGCGTTGTCGGGCAGGTGCCGCGACAGCGCGAAAACAGTCCCTGGGACCGCACACGCGTGTGACACGCCAGCTGCGAAGCCGCTCCCTCAGGTCGTCGCCGACTGTGCCCGCCATCGCCGTCCTTCTCCGGGGATTGCGTTGCCCTCGTTCCCACGGTGCGCTCGCGGTACCGCCCGGCACAACCAGACCAATGGGTCGCCATGGTGCCAGCATGTGCGCAATGCCTCGAACGACGCATCGGATACGTTGCCTACAGGCTGCGCCCGCCCTCCGGGTGGCTATCGACCGGGATAGCTTCGTTGCCGCTGCACCGCGAGCTGAGAGAGGCCGAGGCTGTTGCCATCCTCGACAGTTACCAGCGGCACCATCCGTTGATCCGGCCTCTGGTCGGGCGGGTGCTCAGCCCTCTCGTGGGGTGGTCATATGACGGGTCGGTCGCGGCTCGCCGTCGCCTCACCCGAGAGCTTCCCCTGCTCGCCTTCGGGGTCCGGCGATTGCCGCGACTCAGTGCCCTGTCCAGGGGTGGGTGACGAGCCGGTCGAGGTCGCGAGCGATGCTGCTGGCTGGCATGCCCTGGAAGAAAGCGACGTGGGCGAGATTGTCGGCTGAGTAGGCGATGACCTGAGCGGCGTGATCGACGCCGTACCCGCCTGCTGGCTGCGCGGGGCCCGCCGAGGCCTGGGTCACCGCGGCCTCGAACTGGGCGAGGTTGATCTCCGCCTTGGTTCCGGTGAGCCCGATGAACCCCGCGTTGAAGTTAGCGAGCCACGCCCCGAGCACGGGCGGGGTGTCCCGTGCCGGGTCGGTGGTGACGAAGATCACCGCGATGCGCGAGCGCACCTCGGCGGGCAGGTCCTTCAGCGCAAAGGCCAGCACCACCATGTTCTCCGGGCAGATGTCCGGGCAGTGCGTGTAGCCGAAGTAGAGGAGGGTGACCTTGCCGGCCGTCCGCGCGCGGAAGTCGAACGGTTGGCCCTGCTGGTCGGTGAGGGCGAAGGACGGCTTGGTCAGCGGGTGCACGAGGACGAGCCCCGTCCACTGGTACCCGGTCGGGGTGGGTGAGGCGGATGTCGCCGCGCCGCAGCCGCCGAGGGTTGTCGCCAGCGCCAGTGCCAGGACCGTCGCGCAGATGCCACCGGCTTGTCCGCGACGACCCGGTGTCATCGGCCCAGCCCGTCGAACACCGCAGTGAGAACGTGCGCGATGTTCTGCCAGCGGAATGCGGCGGGATCGAGGGAGCTGTGCAGGGTGAGCCCGTCGCCGAGGGCGAGAAGGACCGACGCCAGGGCGTTGGCGGGCACCGATGTCAATTCCCCACCCGTTACCGCTCCATCGATCCAGCCGCGCAGCACGGCTCGTCGGCGTCCCACCGCGGCGACCATGGCGTCCCGCACGAGGGGGTCGGTGAGGATCGCCGCCCAGAGATCGGAGCCCAGTTGGACCCGCGACGGCTCGGCGCCACGCACGCACATCTCGCGAGCGAACCTCTGCAGTCGAGCGACATCGCTCAGATGGGCACGACTGAGGCGGTCGAGGAGGGAGTCGACCCCTGCGGCGTCCTCTTCGAGCAGGGCGAGGAGAAGCTGCTGTTTGGAGTCGAAGTAGCCGTAGAAGGCGCCCTTGCTCACCGCCGCCTCGGCGCACACGTCGTCGATGGTCGTGTCGCGGAAGCCCATGCGCGCGGCGCACCGCCAGGCGGCATCGATGAGTTGCTGGCGGCGCTCCGAACGGACCACGGTGGAGATGCGCGGCATGACCGCGAATGGTATCATCATTGAAACTGACGGGTCGGTTTCTTATGGAGTGGAGGAACGGAGGTCACATCACGCGCGCTACGCACCCCTGATCGCGGCAGCGAGGCCGGCTACGTCGAGCCCGTAGAAGCATCCCGGCCGCGGAGGCGTGACGCCGTGCTGACGCTCGCATAGCGGTGAACCCCTACGACACCCGCACCGGAAAGCTGCACGCGCGCGTTGAGACGACGCGCCGCCAATTCCTGCTCCTCGTTGGTGCGCTCGGTGCGCTCGGCGCCACGCTCCTTGGCGGCATCGAGCTTCTCAAGTTCATGTTTCCGGGGGCCACGCTGGAGGCGCCCCGCCAGTTCAAGACCGGGTTCACCGTCGATGACCTGACCGGCACCGGAACACTCAAGGTCAACGTGATCAGCGACACGGCCAACCGGGTCACCGTCGTGCTCGACACGGCCGGCGTCTACGCCGTGTACCTGGTCTGCACCCACCTCGGCTGCACCCCCAATTACGTCAGCGACGTGACCAGCGGCAGCGGTGTCACCAACTCCGCGGCCACCGTCGCCGAGCACTACGCCGCAGAGGGGGGCGCCATCGCCACGCGCAACGGCTGGGCCTGTCCATGCCACGGCAGCCGGTACTACATCGACTCGACGAACTTCTACGGTCCAGCCCCACGGCCCATGGACTGGCTCGACATCCAGGTCGGCCCCGACAAGCACTTCGTCGTCAACAGGGCAGCGCTCACCGTCTATCGGCAGGCCGGCGACACCGCCGTTCCCACGTGGCGGTTGGACCTGAAGACCGGCAAGAACAATGGGGCGACGATCGGGGTGTAGGCACGCCACCGCACCGAGGGGGTGGCCGTCCTTGCAGTAAGCAGCGGTTCATTCGGCGTGGGGCGGTGAGCGGCGACCCACGCGTCCCCCGCCGCGCTCCTCCGGCAAGCCGAGCGAAGGACCGGGGTGATTCGACCTCGTCGTTCAGCACTCTTCGGTCCTGTGATTGCTCGACGAGGAGATGCGACAGCGCTCACTCGCCGCGCAGCGCTGCTAGCACGCGCTCTCGTGTAGGCAGGTCGAGTCGACACGAGGCCATGGCATCGGTCGGTGCTCCCATGACATCGGTCCCACCGATGGTGATCGACGGAGATGGGAAATCGCCTTCTCTGTCCTCGACCTCGGCGTTGCGAAGCCCGACCTCGTCGAGGCAGTCAAGCAGTAATTGAGCTGACCCCATGCGGACACCGCGAGCAACCGGCGACACCGCAGCTTGGCCCCGCGGCTGGCCTCCGCAACCGGCGCGGCGATGGAGTATCGGCAACTTCCAAAGAGCTCCAGCAGCGGCACTCCGGGCCGTCACGGAATCCGGCGAGCCCTTTGAGGACTGGTAAGGCCGAAACGCTACGGCAGCGCTACGGCGGCGCTCTGCCCATCGTCCAGGCGGAGCGGAACTAATGCGGCGCACCCCGCATACGCGGCGGCGAGTGCGGCAACACGCACAAACCGGGACGCCGCCGGTCCGGCTGCGCCCCCGGCTAGCAGTCGGTCATAGGCGTGGCGCGCCGCTTCGGCTCCGTCGCGAGCGGCGCTAGCCGCATCGAGCAGGCGTCGGTGCTGATCGTCATCAGGACCGGCCTCCTCTTCCTCGATTGCCTGGCCAAGAATCTGGATCAGGTGGCGCCACGACGCAGGGAAGGCAGTACCGACATGTGATCGGTGGCTCGGTCCGCCTCGAGGTGCAACCAGCTGAGCAGCCGCGAAAGCGGTGGCGGCGACCGCGTGGGCCACGCGAACCCGGTCGTTGACATCCGAGCGTCGGCGGGCGGAGGCAGCGACAGCCTCGGTTAGCGACAGTGCTTGAGCGGCCAGACGAGCCGCCTCACCGGCTGCTCGTGCGTCGTCCGCGTTCCCAGCGCGGGAGGCCGCCTCCGCGGCGTGACTCGCGGCCAGCGTGGTCAGGACGAGGTCGCGCACCGCGGTGTCAAGGGGGTGCGCGGGGAAGGTCCCGCTGACCGGTTCGACAGACTGCACGGTGACTGAGCCGCCGTCACCGGCCTCTTCGAGATGGCGCAGCACGTCGCGGGCGACCTCTTTTGCGACGACCGCGGATGCTCGCGCGTCAAGAAATGGACTCGCTAATTCGGTCATTCTCCCTGCCTCCTTTGGCCGTCCGTTTCGACTCTCGCGCTGATAAGCGCCGCCTCTGATAACGGGGGCAGCCCATCCGCCGGCCGAAGCAGGCGATGCATTCCAAGGCGCATCACCCGAGGCCGCCCGGTGTTCGCTGCGGTCAATCTTCGCGTGTCCTAGGCGCGTGACGCCATGGCGTCACGTCCTTCCTCCTCGGGCCCCGGGGCGCCAGGTCCTTCTTCGTCGGGCTCCGGTGCACGGGATGACATGGCGTCAGGTCCTTCCTCATCGGGCCCCGGTACACGGGATGACATGGCGTCAGGTCCTTCCTCGTCGGGCCCCGGTACACGGGATGCCATGGCGTCAGTTAGACGCTCTTCGTCTGGGTTCATCTGAAGTCTCCGAGAGACGGTTGTTGATATGGAGTACGGTCGATCGGCTCCGTGGGATCTGAGCCAGTCCGCCGGATCGCGTCGTGTGGCGCTCCCGCGAGCACTCGGCACACGACGTTGACGATTCGCTGGCCACCACATACCGCTACCAGAAGGACGCTAGCTCTCCTGTACCCGGCAGGATGTGGACTCTGGCCCTTTGGCCGGCGGCGAAATTGCCCCTGTTCTCGGCGAACTCCGGATGAGGGTCGGCTGCCTCCTGACCCTCCGCGAATCTGCCTTGATGGGTGTGCTTCTGCTGCTCCTCGCCTGCAGCGAAGTCCCCTTTCTCCGCTGGGCGCTCCGGGTGTTGCTCGATCGTCTCTTGCCCAGAGGCGAAGCTTCCCTCGTGCATGTGCCTGGCCGCGGCCAATGCTGGGACGCCATCCCTGACATGACCCGGGTGCCGAGGCACCATCGCTCCAGGTTCGTCGTTACCCGTGTTGCACGGGCCGAACGCCACGGCTCCCAGTTCTGGCGCGCCGGGGTTCAGAGGGCGAGACGCCTGAACCGCCGAACCATGGCTCCCCAGTTGTCGGTTGTTCGCTTCCATGTCGCTCTCCACAGGCTCCAAGCGGACCGTGCCAGTGCCGCGGCCTATAAAACGGACTGGTCAGTTTGGTAGATGAGCCGATCTTACACCTTCATGGGCGCGGATACAACCGTGATCTCGGCAACTCCAGCCGGGACATCGTGCCGACTTCGACCGACCGGCTGGTCTGTTTCGTGGTAGGCTATGGCTGTGCCAAAGCTGCTCGATAGCACACGCGAGCAGCGCCGCCGCCAGCTCCTCGACGCTGCCTGGCGGTGCATTGCAAGGCAGGGATACCGCGATCTCACCGTCGACGATATCTGCGCCGACGCTGGGCTGAGTAAGGGGGCCTTCTATAGCCACTTCACATCAAAGGAGGCGCTCCTGCTCGCTTTGATCGCGGACGACGCTGCCTTGGTCGCGCGCGTCGCGGACGCCCCGGAGACGCTTCAGCTCCCGCCCGTCCAGCGGATCCGCAAGATCACCGAGATGATGCTCCGGCAGGGTGCTGATCCCGCACGCGTCCAGTTACGCTCCGACGTCTGGGGATCGATGCAGACCTACCCGGCCGTGCGAGCAGCGGTCACCGAAGCAGTCGCCGAACGGCAGCGGGTGCTCAGATCATGGATCGACGAGGCGGTTGTCACAGGTGAATTGTCGATCGACTTTCCACCCAATGCGTTGGCAGCGCTGCTGCTGGCGATCAGCGACGGATTGATCCTGCACTACGCGCTTGACCCACACGCCTTCCGATGGGGAAAGATCAGCAAGGCCGTGGATGCTCTTCTTGACGGCTTCGCAACGCCCAGACCTCAGCAGAGCCTTCGGGTGTCGTAACGGGCGCGCACATCCAGCTCGCTCGTGCTGTCGACGAGACGACCGCTGGGCCGCGCGATGCAACGCCGAGCTTGGGCCGCAGCCATACCATCCACACCGTTTTGCCCGGTCCAGATCTCCGCGCGGTCAGCGTGGCGTCTATCTCGCCAAGGTGAAGGTATAGCGAGTTCGAGCCCTCGTCTCCCAATCCCAGCGCCCGTCGCTCAGCTCGTGTCGCCGCACCGGCAGCGGCGAATGGCAGCGCCGTTTGGAACGCCGCCAGACCGTTCCCCGTTCCGAGGATCCGGCGATGAGCCTCAACGCCGTTGCCGACGTGAGGCGCCCGGACCGGTGATGACCACCCTCGGCGCGGTGGTGGGGGTGAGCGGGGACCGCCAGGTTCCGCTCCTCGCCGCTGACGAGACTGCGCGGGTTGGCTAGCAAGTGCCCAAGCCGATCCAATCGATCGAACGAGCATCAGCCATCCTCTGGCTGCTGTCGGGGCGCACCCGCCGGCTGGGTCTCGCCGAGCTGGCGGGTGAGCTCGGGCTGCCCAAAGGGACCGTGTACGGAATTCTGCGGACGCTCCTCTCAGTCGGCTTCCTCGAACAGGATTCGGAGTCCGGGAAGTACCGGGTAGGCGCCGCCCTTCTTCACATGGGAAGCAGCTACCTGGACGGCAACGAGCTGCGCGCCAGGGCACTGAACTGGGCAGACTGGCTGGCGGCGCGGACCAACGAGAGCGTGCGCATCGGCACGATGCACGATGGCCAGGTGCTTGTCGTCCATCATGTCTTCCGCCCTGATGACAGCCCCCAGACGATGGAGGTCGGAGCTCTGCTGCCGGCTCATGCGACCGCGATGGGCAAGGCGCTCCTGGCTCATCATCCCTACCTGGCTGCGGCGTTGAGCACGAGAGTGTTGGTGCGTTTCACGGTCGCCACGATCACTGACCCTCAGCAGCTGACTGCGGAGCTCGAGCGCGTGCGGGACGACGGCTGGGCGGCAGACAGGGAGGAGCTGGTCCAGGGGGAGATTTCGTACGCGGCGCCGATTCGCGACCGGCTGGGTGTGGTGGTAGGCGCGATCTCTATCCGCGGGCCGATCGAACGACTGTGTCAGCGATCTCAGCCGCGCAGCGATCTCGTGTCCTATGTTCGTGACGGCGCGCGGACCATCTCGCGCGACCTCGGAGCTGTCCCGTGGTAGGGACGCAGCGGCACCGGTCCTCATCGGGCAAAGGCCGCAGGTCGGCCGCCGCAGCCGAATCGATCAGGCAGGTCCTGCGCCCCTGACCGCCTCTCTGTGACCACCGTCCGCAGGCGTCTGCGCGCATTCCACGACCGGGCGGGCGGGCCTATCCGAGGTGGACGCTGGAGACGACTTATGGCGTGCCGGTTGAGTGGCACGCGGGTCCCCCAGATGGGCCAGCCCCCGCGTGGGCCAATGCGGCGAGCAGGCCCAAGCTTGGATTAGTGACCATCCGGTTGCTCGCCCCTAGGCTCTCCGAGTTTGGCTCATCGTCACCCCAGTGATCGGGGTACTTCAGACCGCCGCACCGGTAACAAAGGTGTACGCCACGGGGAGCAAGGCTGATCTCGCCGGGGCGCGCGAGCCCGCTGCCACCACCGACCAGGCCGGCGCGCGAGACGGTGTGATGGGGCGCGCGGAACGCTACTTTCCCCGATTTCCGCGCGGTCGTCCCAGACCGAAGCCGGGCTCCTCCCGTGCCTGGTGTCGTGAGGGTGGTCATCACGTACTACCAAACCGGCCTCTCTAAACGACTACTTACCCCCAATTTCCACGAGGCTCAACGCTGACCATACGGGGACCCACGCTGACCACACGGGCGTCCACGCTGATCCCACGAGCGGCGGCGACAGGGCCAGCGAGGTGGCAAGCAATGAACTGCCTTCGGCGAACTTGCGCGCGACGAGCTCTAGGCCTCAGGCCACCGCCCGAGCCGGTGTGCACCGTTTCTAACGACCGGTGGGCTCGACGACCGCCTACCCGTCGTTCCACCTCGACGGTGCGAGCACGCCACCCTCGGCGCCCTCCGACGCCAACCAGCGTTCGCCCCACCGAGCGAGTCCAGCCAAGGTATCGCTCAGTTCGCGCCCGGGGCGGTCGACGGTGTACAGGGTCGCGGGAGGGGTGACGGACAGCACTGTGCGCGTGATGACTCCCAGCGCTTCGAGACTGTCGAGGCGGTTCGCCAGGGTATTCTGGCTGATGCCCACCAGTGCCCTCGACAACTGGTTAAAACCCATTGGCTTCCACAGCAGTGCCGCCACGATGCGCAGATTCCATTTCCCCTCGGCGAAGCGGAAGCCTTCGCTCGATGCGTCCATCTGCCGCGAAGCGGTTGCGTCGACGTCGCCCCTCACCCGTGCGGACCTGCAACTTCTCGACTGACGCGTGTTGTGGGCTGTGACCGGTGTTGCATGGCCAGAACGGCGTTGGCCACCACGGCGAAAATGAGCCCGTTGCTGAGATCCAGGGCAATGTCCGTGGCGGGCCAACGGCGCAGCGGCGGGGTGGCCCGCATGGTTGGCAACGTAGTGATCTCGAAAACCCAGATGATGCCTCCGAGGACGCACGAGTCGCGCACCAATCGGGGCTCTCGACCGCCGCGAACCAGAACCCAAGCTGCCGCCCACGACGGGCCATAACATGATCGCATCAACACCCCAAGAACGCGCTCGACGCGCCGATCGAGCGACTGCCCCGTGGCTGCGAGAACCATGCGGTGCACCATCAGGGTGGGCGTGAACACCGGCCGTCGGCCGCCGAGCATTGTCACTTGCGCGCGGGTACAGGTGGCTTCCGTGGCCGTCGCCAACGCACCGGCGATGAGTCCGCCTGTGAGGCGGGAGCGACGGTCTCTTCTATTCTTGGCGCTAGCGCTGGCCGCGCCGACCGCGGTCACCTTGCCAGCGCCACCGCGCTCTCAAGGAGGAGCGCGTGCACGAAGGCTTGCGGGAGATTGCCGCGAAGCTGGCGCTGGCGAACGTCGTATTCCTCGGTGAACAGCCCGGACGGGCCGCACGACGCTCTTGTCCGCTCGAACCACCGCAGCGCCTCGAGGGGATTACCGGCGACGTGATATCGGAGACACATCATGAAACCGCAGAGAAGGAACGCCCCCTCCGCATCCCCGAGGGGTCGTGCGTCGTGGCGAAAGCGATACACGTAGCCATCCTCGACCAATTCCTCTGCGATGGATTCCAGGATGGCGACGGACCGCGGGTCGTCAGGGTCAACGGCCCCGCGGACGGTGGCCATGAGCAGGGCCGCGTCAACACGCGAATCGTCGGTGGCCCGCTGCCACGCACCGTTTTCGCCGACCGCCGTTCGGCCGGTTTCCGCCAGGATAGTGTCGGCGAGAGTGGTCCAGGTGGCACCGGTGCGCGCGGACCCGGGCGCGACCCTGGCGGCGGCGCGCAGCCCAGCCACGCAGGCCAGTCGGCTGTGCGTCCAGTGGCGCGGCTCGAGCTCCCAGATCCCGGCATCGGGGTCGGTCCAGCGCTGTTCCACCACGGCTGCAGCCGTCTCCAGGGCGCGCCACCCATCGACGCCGAGCCGGTCGTGATCGGCCGCCGAGGCCAGGAGCAGCAGCGCCTCACCGACAGCGTCGAGCTGAAACTGTTTGTTCACATGGTTCCCGATGATGTCGCTGCCGCCGGGGTAGCCGGGCAAGGGCAGTCGTCGCTGGCTCGGCACGCGCCCGCCCGTCACGGTGTACGCGGGTTTGAGCTCCGGGCCGTCGGCCAGAAGTCTCTGACTGACGAAGGACACTGCGCGATCAGCGAGCTCGTCCACTCCCGCTCGCAGGGCAGCGTGACCCGCATAGCATTGATCACGGATCCACGCGAATCGGTAGTCGTAGCTGGTGCCCTCGCGGGCGCGTTCCGGCAGCGATGTCGTTGCCGCGGCGACCATGCCCCCGTCGCTGCTGGTGAGGCCAAGCAGCACCGCACAGGCGTGCTCGGCGTCACGCGGTGCCGCGGACGACTCGTGTTTGGGGATTCGGCCCCTCCACTCGGACTCGGTCGCCGCCCAGGCCCGCTCCGGATTCGGGAGTTCGTCGTCAGCGCCTCGGTGCTCCACCACCATGACCAGGTCGTGGTGCTCACCCGCCCTGAGGGTCAGTTCCAACTCCAGGAACCCGTTGGTGTCGGAGCGGAGCTGAGCACCCTCGGCACCGACCCAGCGGAGCTGCGTATGCTCGTGCTCGATCGTCCAGGTGTCGCCCACTCGGTGGACCGACCATGGAGCCGCAGAGCCGAAGTCAGCCATGGTGCGCAGCGTGCAGCGCACCCGAGCGGTGCCCGTGCAGGCGACGATCCGCCGCAGGACCACGGCCCGGTCCGGCCGGCTCGGCAGCGCCAGCGCTTCGCGGCATTCGATGGTGGCGGTGTGCGTGACCCAACGGCTCCTCCAGATCAGGGAATGAGGCTCGTAGTAGCCACCCCAGACGTGAGTCTCCATCGGGGTCACGGCGTAGGAGCCGTCGCCACCGATCAGCGCGCTGAACAGCGCTGAGTCGTGCCAGCGCGGGAAACACATCCAGACGAAATCGCCATGGGGACCGACCACGATGCCGCGCTCGCCGTCAGCGAGGAGAGCGTATTCACGCAGCACGACAGGAGCGGCTGCGGGATCGGCTGGGACGCTCGGGGCAGCCGGTTGCGCTCGGCGACCCTGCGCTCGGCGGGGTGCCGCCATCGCTCAGGCCACCCGAAACCGTTCGGCGTCCTGCTCCTTGAGGGTGAGCCCGAGCCCTGGACGATCGCCGTCCGGCCGCAGCGCACCGTCGCGGGGTACCAACACACCGTCAAAGATCATGTGGTCGACGCGGACGTGGTCGTGGAAGTATTCGATGTGGCGGAGGTTGGGAGGCACCGTGGCGGCGTGGACGTGGATCGACGGTCCGCAATGCGCCGAGAAGGGCGTGTTGAAGGCCGAACTCGCCGCCGCCACGCGCAGCCATTCCGTTATCCCGGCGCACCGGCCGGCGTCCGCCTGGAGCACGTCCACCGACTCGCTGTCCAACATGGTGTGGAAGTACTCGAGGTCGTAGCCGTACTCGCCGGCACTAACCTCGAGCGGCAGATCACGCCGCAGCGCCGCCAGGCCCTGGCGATCGTCTGAGGTCACCGGCTCCTCGAACCAGGTGACGCCGCACTCCTCCGCGTAGAGATGACCGAGGCGTCTCGCCTGCTTGCGGTTGTAGGCGCCATTCGCGTCGACAAAGAGCTCGGCGTCCTCGCCGATGGCGCTGCGAGCCGCGCGCACGCGGGTGATGTCCTCCTGCCACGACGCGCCCCGGTCCTTGCCGATCTTCATCTTCACGCGAGGGATGCCGCTCTCCACCCAGCCGGCAAGTTGCGAGCAGAGATCCCGTTCGCTGTAGCTGGTGAAGCCACCACTCCCGTACACAGGGACGATCTCGCGCACCGCACCGAGCAGGCGATGCAGTGGCAGTTCGAGCGCACGCGCCTTGGTGTCCCACAGCGCGATATCGACGGCGGCGATCGCCATCGACGCGATACCCGGCCGGCCGAGGTTGCGGATCCGCCGCACCATCGCCTCCCAACAGGCTGTGGTGTCACGCACGTCCATACCGGTGACGACGTCCGCGAGGGTATCGCGGGCCAGCACGCCCGTGGCGGGATCGCCGATGGCGTAGCCAAGCCCGCGCACGCCGTTGTCCAGCAACGGTTGGACCACCACCAGAGATGTCCGGTCCCATTGGAGCGTGCCGTCTGCCTCGGGGGCCTCTGTCGGTACGGTGTACACGCGGACGTCGATGGACTGCACGGCAAGACCGTCGTTCGTCACGCTGCCCCCAAGGGCGTGATGCCCCACCTGCTGACCGCCTCCTCGCCGGGAGACAGGCTGATCAGACCATCACCGGACGAAAACGCGTTCGGCGCACATGTCATCGGCTCGACACCAACCGACCGTCGCCGCCGCTCCCCGTCAGGAAGCGTGTCGCCCGTGTACAACATGTAGTACGGGTAGCGTTCATCCATCCAAAGGCCGACCCCGGAGTCTTCGCGGCCGCGCCACAGTCGCACCCACGCCCGACCGGCCCGATCGCGTGCCACGTTGGTGAATGCGGTGTCCAATTCCGTACCGAGGATTCGCCGACGCGTGCGGAAGTCGTATTTCGTCCCGGCCACATCGGCGATGCCCACCGGGATGGCCTGGTGGTCCTCGATGAGGAAGCTGCTGCCAGACGCTTCCAGCCAGCAGAGCTCGATCGTGTCTGCCTCCACCCGGAGGTACGGATGCGTTCCCATGCCGTAGGGACACGGGCGATCTCCCACGTTGGTCGCCGACACCGTTGAGGAGAGGCCGTCCGCGCTGACCCGGTACTCGACCCTCACCCGCAGTGCAAAGGGATAGCCGGGGCGGGGATGGAGTGTGTGCTCCATGACCACCCGATCGTCGGCTCTGTCGGCGACACGCCAGCTCTCCCAGCGTAGGAAGCCATGGATGGCGTTTTGCTTATCGGGCTCCGTCAGAGGTACCTGGTACGAACTCCCGTTGAAGTCGTAGCGGCCATCGCGCAGCCGGTTGGGCCAGGGCAGGAGCAGCTGCCCACGGGCCCCGCTGCACATCTCATGGGGCCCATAGCCGTCCAGCATCCGCCGGCCGTCCACCTCATATGAGCGAACTCCGCCCGAGACCTCGACGATGACCGCGTGGTGGCCATCGCGGCGAAGATCGATCTGCGCGCCCGACGGGACGATGCCGGCCCTGGTGGCAGCTGTCACAGTCACGACCGAGCCGCGCGCCAGGCGCCGGACGCGACCGCGGCCGTGCCGACCACAGCGCCCACCGCGATGCCGCGGTGGGTCGCCAGCCACGCCTGAGGACTGCATGACTTGGCCTGACGGTCGAACATTCCGTGGGTCGAAGCCAAGCGAGGAAGCGGCTGGAAGAGGTTATTGGGGCGGTCGGCCGGAACCGGCATGTTGGCTATCTGCTGCGACTTGTACCCAGTCTTCGCCAGGTAGCGATCGGCGATCGCCGGCGCGACCTTGTTCGCCAGGATGACCGCGGCAGCGCTGGCACCACAGAACACCTCACGACGGCGATGATGTGCTGCCCAGTAGACGGTCTCGGCAGGAACCTCCGGCTGGTAGATGGGCGGAACAGGCATGGGATGGTTGGGGAGCGTGGTGCGGCACCAGGCGAACTGCGGCGTGTTCACGGCGGGCAGTTGCACCATCGAGATCCAGACGCGGCTCTTGTTGTGGAGGAGCTCAGTGCGCACGCTGTCGGTGAACCCGCGGATTGCGAACTTGGCACCGCAATAGGCGGACTGCAGCGGGATGGCACGGTAGGCGAGCGCTGACCCGACCTGTACCACCGTGCCGTGATCGCGCGGCACCATGCGGTGCAGAGCCGACATGGTGCCGTGCACGGTGCCGAGGTAGGTCACCTCAGTCGCGCGCCGGTACTCCTCGGCGCTGATGTCGACAAACTCGGCGAAGACCGTCGCCATCGCGTCGTTGACCCATACGTCGATCGGCCCCCACTCGTGCTCGACCTGTTCCGCGGCGGCCTCGACCGCGCCGGCATCGGCGACGTCCGTCGGAATCACCAGCGCCTCGCCGCCCATCTGCTCGACCTCGCGAGCGGCGTCGCCCAGGCTCTCCTCGCCCCGGGCCAAGAGCGCGACGTGCGCGCCGCGGCGCGCGAAGGCGTGGGCAACCGCGCGCCCCACGCCACCGGATGCACCGGTCACCACCACAACCTCGTGTTCACTCTGGTTCACCGTGTGCTCCTTGCTGAATGTGCCGGCTCGCGATCGCGCGAACGTCCGGCGGGGTCCACTGTCCGTGTGACCAGACGTTCGGCGAGGCGTGAGGCCAGCGCCATGATTGTCAGCGCGGGGTTGGCGCTTCCCTGGGTGGGGCAGGCGCTGCCGTCCGCCACGAACAGGTTGGGAACCGCCCACGACTGGTGGTCGCTCGAGATCACGCTGTTGGAGGGATCGGTCCCCATCCGGCAACCGCCGACCAGGTGCGCGAATCGCTGGATGGTGAGGACGTCTTGGGCGCCGGAGGCGAGCACGATGTCCCGGATGACCTTGGCGGAATACGCCATGTTCGCGCTGTCGTTCTCGCAGAGGGAGTAGTCAAATCGCGCCACGGGCATGCCGTGCTGATCGTTCTCGTCCGCGAGGGTCACGCGGTTGTCTGGCTGAGGCAGCAACTCGTTGAGCACGCCGACGGTGGCCCAGTGGTTGTAGTCGCGCATGTACTCGCGTAGCGCACGACCCCAGTGGCCCTCGGCGAGGACGTGCTCGGCCCAACCGATGGGCAGCGGCGCCACCGTCTGGATGCTGAAACCACGCGCGAAGCCACGCGACGCGTCCGTCTCATAGAAGACCTCCGAGGACACCTCCGGCGGCGGGGCCTTGTACATGCGCACCTCATCCGGATAGCGACCGGCGGTCTGAGTCGCGCCCTGAACCATCACGTACCGGCCGACCTGGTCGTCGTTGTTGCAGAGCCCGTTCGGAAAGCGCCGCGAGGCCGAGTTGAGCAGCAGGCGCGGCGACTCGATGGAATAGCCGCACACCGCCACGACGGTTGCGCGCTGGAGCCGCTCGGCGCCATCGCGCTCCCTGACGTATCTCACCCCAGTTGCGCGGCCGGTCGCGTCATCGACCTCGACCCGTATCGCCATGCTGTTGGCGCGCACCTCCACGCCGTGCTCGAGGGCGTCGGGTAGGTGGGTCACGTACGGGCTCGCCTTGGCGTTGACCTTGCATCCCTGCAGGCAGTAGCCGCGGTAGATGCAGTGGGGACGGTTGCCGAAGGTGCCGTTGACGATNNGGCGAGAACGGATAGCTGTGCGGGTCGCCCCATGGCCAGTTCTGCCCGGCCACGGGCAGCTCGCGCTCCACCTGCGTGTAATGGTCGCGCAGGTCGATGTAGTCGATCGGCCAGTCCGCACCCACGCCGTCGCGGGTCAGCGTTTCGAAGTCGCTGGGATGAAAGCGAGGCGTGTAGCCCGCGTAGTGGACCATGGAGCCGCCGACGCCGCGACCGCTGTTGTTCTTGCCGAGCTCGATCGGGTCGGCACCTCCGATGATTCGCTTCTGGGTCCAGTACAGCTGGTGTGAGCCCGCCTCGTCGCTGACCCAATCCTCGTCGGGATGCCAGAACGGGCCCGCCTCCAGGATGACGACGCGCCATCCGTGCCGCGCCAGGCGCTGGGCGAGCACCGAGCCGCCAGCCCCGGCGCCGACGATGCAGAGATCGACCTCGTCGTCGTCGGCGTAGCGCCGCATCGTGTCCTCACCGGGCAGGTCCCGCCTGTGGACGTCGAGCAGGAAGCGCGAGTCATTGGCGCTTGGTCCTCGAGCGCCCTTGAGGAGGCTGGTCAGCATCAGCGCTCCTCACGAGCGAACGGCACCGGATCCTCGTTGTTCGCACCGCGCTTCTCGTATGGCTCGCGCACCGCCAATGGCCCGAGTCGCATGTAGCCGCGCGGATAGGCGGGGCCGCCGAAGCCGATCTCGTTCCACGCCCAGGGATGGGAATAGAACTCCGCGAGAACCGCGCGCATGCAGACCGAGAAGGCGCGCTTCACGTTGAGCACGTCCCAGGACTCGCCGTGCAGCGAGCCCCCGGCGAGCTGGCCGATCACGGCCTCGCGCGCTTCGCCGTCCAGGGCGGCAAAGTCCTCCGCCGCGTAGCGCTCGCGCGCGGTCTCGTCGAGGCCGCGGAGTACGATGCGCCAGGTCTCCCGATCGTCGGGCATGTCGTCGTACTGGTAGCCGTCGAGGCGGCCCGCGCTCAGCTTCTCGTCGACCAGTTCGACGACAGGGACGCGCGGTTCGCCGTCCTGGGCGGTGACAACGTCGCAGAAGGCGCGGACGGTCGCTTCCTCGCCAGCGGTGAAGAACGCCAACGGCCGCGACCCCTTGGCCATCCGCTGGTCGATCACCGTGGCGGTGGCTGCATCCCACGTGCCAGCCGCGTCGAAGACGTCGTAATCGGGGTACCGCCCGATCATCTGCGGGGTCGTTCCACGCCGCTGCCTGGGCAACCACGACGTGTCCGGCGGTTGACGGTCCGGCCTGCGGTTGGGCAGGTGATCGGACAGCGAGAGGTCTGGCACTGACCTACTTCTCGCGGCGCAAGACGGCAGCGAGGAGGCCCATGCCGCCGACGATCGTCATGAGTCCCGGCGCCATGATCGGCGGACCCATCGGCACGTTGTATGAGGCGAGGCGCCAACCGCCGGGCTTCCGGGCCACGCCGCGGGCATGGTAGTACTCGCCGACGACACCGTTGAGGGTGTAGACGCCCGCCGTCAATGGCAGCCACGTCTTTGCCCACTTGCGGCTGAAGACGCCTCCGATGCCAGCAATGACCACGGGCGGCGTCACCAGGATCGGGCTCCACATCATCTTGTTGCCGAAGCTGGCCTTGTAGTGTTCGAAGTAGATCTCTGCGGTGGTGACCAGCGCGCCGAACGCGGTCAAGGCGGACAGCGACCGCTCGAAGCGGCCGTGCTCGATGTTGCGCACCATGTGGTCGATGAGGTGCACGGAGTGGTCGGGAGACGTGCTACCGCGCGCGAACATTCTCATCTCAGCGGCCGGGGACGAACTCGTCGACCTTCTCGCGCACGGCGTTGACCACGCCGGCGAGACCATCGGACGGGTCGGCGAGGAACGACTTGGTGAAGTCCGCGGCCTGCTTGAAGGTGATGTGCGGCGGCAGCGGCGGCTCCTCGGGATCGGTCATGGCGTCGATGACGAACGGGCGGTCCGCCGCAAATGCCTGGGTCATGGCGTCCTCGATCTGCGAGGCGCGGTCGACCTTGACACTGCCGAGGCCGATCAGTCGTGCGTACTCATGGAAGGGCATGTAGGGGATGCGCTGTGAGGCGTCAAAGCGCGGATCGCCCTCCATCACCCGCTGCTCCCAGGTGACCTGGTTCAGGTCCTCGTTATTGAGCACCAGCACCACCATCCGCGGATCGGCCCAGGTCCGGTAGTACTTGGCGGCCGTCAACAGCTCGGCCATCCCGCCCATCTGCATGGCGCCATCCCCGATGGTCCCCACCGCGACCCGGTCCGGATACGCGAACTTGGCGGCGATCGCGTAGGGCACGCCCGGCACCATGGTGGCGAGGTTCCCCGAGAGCGAGGCCTTCATGCCGCGACGGATGCGCACATGGCGCGCAAACCAGTTGGCGGCGGAGCCGGAGTCGCTGCTGATGATCGCGTTGTCGGGGAGGTGTCGAGACAGCGCAGCAAACAGCCCCTGGGGTCGGACGCGGCCGCCCTCCCGGTCCTCGGGTTCGCCCCGGTCGTCCATGAGTCGCCACCAGTCGGCGACATTCTTGACGATCGTCTCCTGGAACGAACGTTCCTGGTTGCGCTTCAGCAGCGGCAGCAGTTCCTTGAGGGTCGCCCGGCTGTCCCCGAGGAGATTGACCTCCATTGGATAGCGGAGACTGAGCATCCTCGCTGAGCTGTCGACCTGCACCGCGCGTGCCTGGCCGATCGGGGGCAGGAAGTTGGCGTACGGGAAGGAGCTGCCGACCACGAAGAGGGTGTCCGCGTCCTGCATCATGTCCCAGCTCGGCTTGGTCCCGAGGAGCCCGATCGAGTTCGTGCAGTAGGGGATGTCGTCCGGGATCGCCGCCTTGCCGAGAAGCGCCTTGGCGATGCCGGCGCCGAGCGTCTCGGCGACGGCGAGCACCTCGTCCGTTGCGTCGAGCGCGCCGGCCCCGACCAGCATGGCGACCTTCTTTCCAGAGTTGAGCACATCGGCTGCCTTGTGGAGATCCTCCTCGGTGGGAAGTCCACGATCGCGGACGAAGCCGATGCCCGTGTGCACTGACTTGATCGACTGCGGCTGGGCAACGGCCTTCATGTCCTGCACGTCGGCCGGGATGATCACAGCGGTCACCGTCTTCTCGGCGGCGGCGATGCGCAGCGCCCGGTCGAGACAGTGGTGCAAGGCGGACGGGACGTTGACCTGCTGCACGTAGGCGCTGGCCACGTCCTTGTACAGGCTCAGGAGGTCCACCTCCTGCTGCTGGTCACCTCCCATGACACTGGCGAAGGTCTGGCCGACGATGGCGACCACGGGCTGGTGGTCGAGCTTGGCGTCGTAGAGGCCGTTGAGGAGGTGGATGGCCCCGGGCCCTGAGGTGGCCATGCACACGCCCACCTCGCCGGTGAACTTGGCGTGGGCGCAGGCCATGAACGAGGCCATCTCCTCGTGGCGCGTCTGAACGAACTGGGGCTTGTCCCCACTCTTGCGCAGCGCCCCGAGGATCCCGTTGATGCCATCGCCGGGAAACGCGTACAGCCGCGTGATACCCCACTCCTGGAGCCTCGCCACCAGGTCGTCGCCGACTGTTTCCGCCATCGTCGCTCTCCTCGAGTGTGCCGTTCCTTCCTCATAGTGCGCCCTCGGCACCCGCGATAGCAAGCAGACCGTCCGGTCGGCTTGTTGTACGATCAGATGGTGCATTTCGGCCTTTGATCCGACTGCCATCGCCGGGTGCCCGCCGAGGGCCGGCAGCGAGGCCTCGGCTGATGCCGCCCGTCTGGCTCACGGCGGTGGCCTGGGCTTCTCTGGCTGTCTCCGTTGCCACCGCGCTGGCGATCGTCTACGACATCCGCGGGCGAGGGCGGCGTCAACGCATGGCGGTCATGGAGGTGGTGTGGCCGGTCACGACCCTGTACTTCGACCCGCTCACGTGGCTGGGCTACCGCCGGCTCGGCATGAGCCAGCGCGCCTCGGGGCAGCAGCCGGGGGAGGCGCCGCCCCGTGGTGCCGCGTTTGCGGGCAAGGTGGCGGTGGGGTGAGCCACTGCGGCGCGGGCTGTACCCTGGGTGGCATCGTCGGGGCCTGGGTCGTACTCGCTGCTGCGCTGAACGTGGCAGGAATCGCGCTGTATGCTGAGTACATCGTCGACTTCGCCCTGGCGTTCAGCCTCGGCATCCTCTTCCAGTACTACGTGATCGCCCCCATGCGGGGCATCTCCGGGTGGACCGGCATCACAGCGGCGCTGCAGGCGGATGCGCTCTCACTCACGGCGTTTGAGGTTGGCTCTTCGGCTGGATGGCGATCCTGCAGCCGGTGTTCTTCCCAGCGCCCCACCTGACGCCGGCCCATGCCGCCTACTGGCTGCTCATGCAGGTCGGCATGGTCATCAGCTTCGCAACGTCCTTCCCGGTCAACTGGTGGCTGATTCGGCGCGGTATCAAAGGAAGCCATGTAAGCGCCGGTGCCGGCTGGCATCCACCGGTCCCTCTGACAAACCGACCTACAGGTCGTCTTGACGGGGTATCATGGCGCCATGCCACGGCTCCGCGAGGAAACCCGCCTGGAACGGCGGCAGGCGTTCGTCGAGGCGGCGTGGCGCTGTGCCGCGACACGCGGCTACCACGCCATGACCGTCGATGACGTGTGCGCCGAGGCCGGCTACAGCAAGGGCGCGTTCTACGTCCACTTCGCGTCCAAGCGCGACCTGCTGGCGGCGATCATCGACGACGACGTCTCCGGCCTGCGCCGCATCGCCGAGTCGCTGGATCGACGCCGGCTCGGGCCCACCGAGAGTCTGCGCAGCCTCGCCCAGGCGATGCTTCAGCAGGGTGACGACCCGGCTCGCGTGCAGGTGCGCGCCGACGTGTGGGGCGCGGTCCTCGACGATCCCGCGGTTCGCGAGCAGGTCAAGAGAGCGGTGGACGAGCGACGCCGCCTGCTGTGCACCTGGATCGAGGAGGCTGTGGTGGCGGGGGAGATCGAACCAGTCCCCGCCAACGCTCTGGCGTCGGTGCTGCTGGCGCTCAACGACGGTCTCACCCTGCACCACGCGCTCGACCGCAACGGCTTCCGCTGGGCCAACATCCGCCTGGCCATCGACGCGCTCCTCGACGGGATCCGCGCCCGGTGAGGTTCGCCATGCCCGCGCGTTCGTCGATGTCTG
The DNA here is from genome assembly GCA_003153125.1 of Candidatus Dormiibacterota bacterium. Classification (GTDB taxonomy): domain Bacteria; phylum Chloroflexota; class Dormibacteria; order Aeolococcales; family Aeolococcaceae; genus Aeolococcus. The sequence goes on from PLWW01000013.1 coordinate 20,319, forward strand.
TGCGCGCCCGCGACTGGGTGCGCGGCAGCGGGTCGGGTCTCGTGTTCCTCGCCCTGGTCGTGGGCGGCGGCGCGGGACTCGGCGCGATCGTGTTCCGCTACCTGATCCTCGGCTTCACCCGGCTGTTCACCGGGTTCGACGACTACAGCGGAGCGGGTCACGTCGCCAACCCGAACCTCGCGGTGCTCGGCATCAGCTTCGTCGTACTCGCCCCCGTGGTCGGTGGGCTGATCTACGGCCCGCTGGTGTCGCGCTTCGCCCCGGAGGCACGCGGTCACGGCGTTCCTGAGGTGATGCTCGCCGTCGCCGAGCGCGGCGGCCGCATCCGCCCGCAGGTGAGCGTCGTCAAGGCGCTCGCCTCGGCCCTCTGCATCGGCTCCGGCGGCTCGG
>PLWW01000020.1 GCA_003153125.1 Candidatus Dormiibacterota bacterium
GTCATGGTTTCTCCGGTGGCGTGGTGACGGGCACGAGCAGGAGCCGCCTGCGGCGGCACACCCGTGTTCGCCGAGAGAGTTCTATCAGGATGGAGCGGCCGCTCGCGCCACAGCCGCAGCGTCGCCACGATGGGCGCCCTTGACGGGGCCGCACCGGCCATGAGACGCGCCGCTTGGCCCTAGAATCCCGGGCAGATGATGGCGGACAGGCAGCACCGTCGCCGACCGGCGACGATCGTGGCCCGACCACCATGAGCAGCGGCGCCCCGGGATCGAAGTCTGCCGCGGCCGCGGACCGGTCGAGGTTGTGGACCGCGGCATCCATCGTGGCCATGCTCATCGCCGGCGCGGGCCTGGTCATCGGGCGCCGACCCGACGCTGTCACCAACCCGCAGTTCTGGGCGGAGGACGGCAGGTACTGGTTCGCTGACGCCTACAACCTCGGCATCCGCGCCGTTCTCAAGAGCGACGAGGGGTACCTGCTGACGCTGCCACGGCTCGTCGCGGCCCCCGTGGCGGGCTTGAGCCTCAGCCATGCGGCGCTCGTCTTCAACGTGGTCGGTATCGCCGTGCAGGTTGCGCCCGCCGCGTTCTTCATGTCCCGCCGCTTCGAACGCGTCGCCCCCCGGGCGTGGGTGCGGGCGTTGGTGGGCCTCGGGTACCTGCTCATCCCCAGCTTCGAGTTGAACGTGACCCTGACCAACGCGCAGTGGCACCTGGCGCTCCTCGCGGTGATGGTTCTCAGTGCCCGACCGCCGCGAACGGCGGCCGGTCGCGGGTTCGACCTGGCAGTCCTCGTGCTCTCGGGCCTGACGGGGCCCTTCGCCCTCGTCTTGCTGCCGGCGGCGGTTGCTCGCGCTGCCATCGACCGATCGCGCCGTCGCTGGTTCGGGACTCTCAGCGTGGTGCTGCTGGCCACTCTCGTGACCCAAGCGGTGGCGGTGGCGTTGGGCCATCGTGATCCGGTGGCCCCCCTTGGCATCTCCTTCTCCAACCTGGTGACCATCGTCGCCGACCGCGTGGTCCTGCCCAGCACCTTCGCAGAGGAGGGCCACGCGCACGTGTTCACGGTGGGCTCGACGCACGGGGTGGCCATCGCAACGCTCATCACCCTGGTGGCACTGATCGTCATCGTCTTCGCACTCCTGCGCGGCGGTGCTCCGTTGCGCATCTTCCTGATCAGCTGCGCCGCACTGACCGGGTTGTGCCTGGTCGCCCCAATCGCGACGCAACCGAAGCTGAGCGCATGGACCTCCCTGGCGACCTCGGATGGCGGCGAGCGCTACTTCCTGATCGCCGAGGTGGCGTGGTTTGTCTGCGTCGTCTGGGTGATCTCACGCCTCCCCTTGCCGGGTCTCCTTCCGCTGGCCTGCCTGGCGCTGGGGGTGACCTTCGCCAGCGGGCTCCTGGCCTCGTGGTCGTATGCGCCGTACACCGACTTTCAGCCCGCTCGGTACACGCAGCTGCTCCGTCAGGCCAGCCCCGGGACCACCATCGTCGTGCCCATCAATCCCGGCTGGCAGATGAGGTTGACCCGGCATTGAGCGCGCTTGGCGCAGCCGGCACGGCGCCCCGGGCGCACGGCGAGCAGGCGGCCACACCGGCCTCCGCACACTGGTAGGCTGCGCGGCGAATGTCGGACGAGGGCACAGCACAGCGACGGACAGGCCGCGCCAGCGTGCATGTCGAGGGCCCGGTGGAGGTCGGGGTGGGCGGCCTCCCTGTCGAGCCGCACCAGCAGGTCCCGCGCGGCGACCTCGACCGCATCTACGAGAGCCGCTTCAGCCGCGACGATGCGGCTTCCAAGGACACCGTCTGGGTTGAGGTCTGCGCGTACCTGCAGCGATTCGTCGACGCCGGTGCCCCTGTCCTGGACGTTGCCACCGACCGCGGCCACTTCATCCGTAACATCCGCGCCCGCGAGCGCTGGGCGACCGACATCAGGGACGTCCGCGAGCACCTGACGCCGGGCATACGTTTCGTGCAGGTCAGTGGCACCGGGATGAGCAGCGTTCTGCCCAACGACCACTTCGGCACGGTCTTCATGAGCAATTACCTCGAACATCTCGGCGACTCGGATGTCGTCGTCGAACAGTTGCGCCAGGCGTTCGCGGTCTGCCGCCCCGGCGGCCGCGTGGTGATCCTTCAACCCAACATCCGTCTCGTCGGCGGCGCGTATTGGGACTTCCTCGACCACAAGACGGCCCTGACGGAGAAGAGCCTGCGCGAGGCGGCGGAGCTGGTCGGGTTCACCACCCGTCACCTGGTGACGCGGTTTCTGCCCTTCACCACAAAGACCCGCCTCCCCCAGACGGCGGGACTGGTGAGGATGTACCTTCGCTTCCCGCCGGCCTGGCTGCTGCTTGGCAAGCAGAGTCTCTACGTGGGTGAACGCGTCCGCGGACGATGACGGGCCCTGGCCGGCCGGGTCAGAGCGTAATGATCGACGTGTGCGGGCGACCGCCGAGACGGTCCGCGCCGCCCAGGCCGCTCAGTTCGACGAGAAAGACCAGCCGCGAGACCGTGGCGCCCATCCGCTCCACGAGGTCAACAGTGGCGGACGCGGTGCCGCCGGTGGCGAGCAGGTCGTCGACGATGAGCACGCGATGGCCGGCTGACAGAGCGTCCGTGTGCATCTCCAGGATCGCCTCCCCGTACTCCAGGGAGTAGGCGACGGACTCCACGGCGGCGGGCAGCCGTCCCTGCTTGCGCACCGGTACGAAGCCCGCTCCCAGGACGTAGGCCAGCGCTCCGCCGAGGAGGAAGCCGCGAGCCTCGATGCCCACGATGGTGTCGACCGGTCCCGGGCGGCACGCGTTGGCAAGTTCGTCGACCGCCTCGTGGAAGAGGACAGGGTCACCGACGAGCGTGGTGATGTCGCGGAAGAGGATCCCCGGGCGCGGGAAGTCGGGCACGACGCGAAGGGCGGCAGCGAGTCGCGCCACCACGGCCTCGCGCTCAGCGTCGGTTGGAGAGTCGGCCGGAGGCAGTGGCATCGCTGACGGATTCTACCCGTGCCAATGCACGATTCCATTGTCGCCACCAGAACATGCTCTGCCAATGACGGAGCCACTGGGCGGGCGCGGGCGGCCCTGACTTGGCATACTCTTGCGGCAGCGGCAAGCCGCTGCCGCCGCACGCAATGCTGCCTCACATGAGACCTGATGCCCAAGACCGAGAGTGATCTCCCCGTGCCCGGCGTCTCGCTGGCGACGTCGCCGATCGCGGAGTACGGAGCCGAGTATTTCGCCAGCCACTGCGGAATCGCGTACGAACGCAACGAGCACTGGCTGAGGTTCTTCGGCGGCGTCGCCGAGCACATCGCACGCGACATCGCTCCAGGTTCGTCTCTCGACGTCGGTTGTGCGATGGGCTTCCTGGTCGAGGCGCTCGCCGATCGCGGCATCGACGCCCACGGCATCGACATCTCCGAGTATGCCATCAGCCAGGTCCGTCCGGACATGCGCGATCGCTGTCACGTGGGCTCGGCGTTGGAGCCCTTCGGACGGCGCTTCGACCTGATCACGTGCATCGAAGTCATCGAGCACATGTCCCCCGCCGACGCCGAGGGCGTGGTGCAGAACATGTGCGCCCACACCGACGACATCGTCTTTGCGTCAACGCCCATCGACTACCGGGAGGAGACGCACATCAATGTCAATCCTCCCGAGCACTGGGCGGAGCTCTTTGCCCGCTTCGGTTTTCAGCGTGACCTCACCTACGACGTGGGTTACCTGGCGCCCTGGGCAATGCGCGTCCGGCGCTCTCGGGACCCGCTGCCGCGACTGGTTCGCGAGTACGAGCGCGAGCTCTGGCGGCTCCGCGACGAGACGCAGCAACGCAATGCCGTGGTCATCACCCAGCAGGCACGCATCGAAGAGCTCGGCCGCGCCGCTCCCGAGACACTGGTGTACGAGCGTGACGGCCTCCTCGCCGAGAACGAGAGGCTGTCCTCGGACCTGGGGATCACTCAGCGCCTGCTCATGGCGACAAGCGCAGACCTGAACAACCTCCGCGGCAGCGGCGCAGGCAGGGTTGTCGCTGCCGTGCAGCGCAGCGCGCAGGTGATGGCGCCACCCGGGACCCGCCGCCAGCGCTCCCTTCACCGCCTCGTCCGCGCCGCCATCCTTCTTCGCGAGGACGGCCCTGCCGGGCTTCGACGGGCGGTGCGCGAGAGGAACCGTGGCCAGGCAGGCACAGTGCAGGAGCAATACGACGAGTGGCGCGCCCGCCACGAGCCCACGTGGATAGACCTCAACCGCATGCGCCACGAGAACGTCCTCTGGACGGCGCGGCCGATGGTGAGCATCATCATGCCGACGTACAACCCCCGCCGTGACTGGCTCGAACCGGCGATCGATTCCGTCCTGGGGCAGGTGTACGAGAACTGGGAGCTCTGCATCGCCGACGACGCCTCGACGGCGCCACACGTGGCGGACATCCTGGAGCGATATGCCGCCTCCGATCCGCGCATCAGGTTCGTCAGGCGTGACACCAACGGCGGCATCGCCGCGGCGTCGGCAAGCGGGCTAGAGATGGCCACGGGCGAATTCGTGGCGCTCCTCGACCATGATGACCTGCTTCGGCCGCACGCGCTTCACCGCGTCATCGAGCTGTTGCAGACCAAGCCCGATCTCGACGTCGTGTACTCGGACGAGGACATGCTGCAGCCCGACGGCACGTTCGGCAAGCCGCACTTCAAGCCTGACTGGTCGCCGGATCTCCTTCTCTCGGTCAACTACATCACACATTTCCTGGTCATTCGTCGCCGCCTCGTCGAACAGGTCGGAGGGTTCCGCGCTGGTTTCGACGGCGCCCAGGACCACGATCTCGTGCTGCGCGCCACGGAGAAGGCCCGGGGTGTCGGCCACGTCCCTGACGTTCTCTACACGTGGCGGCAGGTGCCCGGTTCGGTCGCGCTGGCCGGTGACGCCAAGATGTACGCGTACGATGCCGGTGTGCTCGCGGTCGAGGACGCCCTGGTGCGCCGCGGCCTGTCCGGCCACGTGACGCGCGCCGAGGACCTGGGCAGGTACCACGTTCGGCTCGACATCGTCGGCCAGCCCCACGTTGCCATCGTCATTCCGACGCGCGACCGGGTGGAACTGCTGCGTGAGTGCATCGACAGCATCGAGAGTCTGTCGACGTATGCCAACTGGTCGATCACCATCGTCGACAACGACAGCGTCGACCCCGAGACACTCGCCTACCTCGACAACACGCGCCACCACGTGGTGCGCCGGGCTGGTCACTTCAACTACTCGCGCCTTGTCAACGTGGGCCGCAGCCACATCGACGCGCCGTACATGCTGACGGTCAACAACGACGTGACTGTGATCAGCCCCGATTGGATCGAAGCTCTCCTCGAGCAGGTTCAGCGACCCGAGGTCGGCGTCGCGGGCGGCCGTCTCCTCTACCCGGACGGGCGCGTACAGCACGAGGGGATCGGCGTCGGCAACGTCCGGGGGGGGTACATCGCGGCGAATCTCGACGCGTGGTGGATGGGACGAGTGATCCGCGACGTCAGCGCCGTCACGGGGGCGTGTCAGATGATCAAGGTGTCTGCCTTCGACGAGGTCGGTGGGTACGACGAGACCCTGCAGGTGGGATTCAACGACGTCGATTTCTGCCTGCGCGTGCACGAGGCCGGCTACCTCGTCGTGTACACGCCCCACGCTGAGTTGTATCACCCGGAGAGCGCGTCACGCGGCCGGGCGCTCGACCCGGTGGCCGACTACGACCTGTTCTGGAAGCGATGGGGCGTCGAAGGCGGCATCCACGACCCCTATCTGAGCCCCCACATCCGTGATCTCAACCCTCTGCAACTGCGTCTCGACCGCATCCCCATCGACCGCTGACACGGTCCTGCCGAGCGCCCCTCAGCCCACCGCGGGCGAAGGCAGCAGCGCACTCGCGTTGCGCCGGCGCAGGGACTTCTTGCCGGGTCGGCGTCCGACCGGCACATACGTGAAGCCAAGGTCAGCGAGGACGTGCTCGTCGAGGAGGTTGCGGCCGTCCACGATGATGCGACGGCGAACGAGGCCGGCGATGCGACGCCAGTCGAGTGTGATGAACTCGGGCCACTCTGTGACCACCAGCACCGCGTCGGCCCCGCGCACACACTCGTAGGCGTCCGCGCAGATGGTGACGTTGGGGATGATCTCCGCCGCCTTGGGACCGGCCACGGCGTCGTAGGCGGCGACGTGCGCGCCGAAGTCGACCAGCTGGCGGATGACGTCGATGGACGGCGCCTGACGGAGGTCGTCAGTGCCGGCCTTGAAGGCGAGCCCGAGGACAGCCATCCTCTTCCCGCTGAGCGATCCGCCGACCGCCTCCTGGACCTTGACGACGAAACGCCGTCTCTGTTGGAGATTGACCTCGGTGGCCGCCTTGAGAAGCCAGAAGTAATGACCATGGAGACCGGCGGTCTCGTCGAGCGCGGCGACATCCTTGGGGAAACAGGAGCCACCGAAACCGAGACCGGCGTTGAGGAACGCGCGCCCGATGCGAGGGTCCGTGCCGAGACCGTCGGCGACCACGTCGATGTTGCCGCCTATCAACTCGCAGAGGCGTGCCATCTCGTTGATGAACGAGATCTTCAGCGCCAGGAAGGCGTTGGAGCCGTACTTGATCATCTCCGCGGAGGTGGCGTCCGTCTGCATGACAACGGTGTTGAGTTCTTCGAAGAGAGCCGCCACGCGCGCCTGGGCGCTCTCGTCGTCACCGCCGATGACGACTCGCGACGGGTGGCGGCAGTCGTGGAGGGCACTTCCCTCGCGGAGGAACTCGGGGCAGGTGAGCACCGGAGCCTTGAGACGATCACGACGCGACGACTCGATGAGCGCCTGGGTCGTGCCCGGCGGGACCGTGCTCTTGATGACCACGACGGTGGTGGCACCGACATGCTTCTTCAGCTGCCCGAGTGCGGCGCGCACCTGGCGCAGGTCGGCTCCTCCGTCGGGGAGGGGCGGTGTTCCCACAGCGATGAAGACGATCCCCGCGCCGCGCACCGCATCGGCAATGTCATCGGTGACCGACAACCGTCCGTCATCCATGACCGCGGTCAGGAGCTCCTGGAGGCCGCTCTCGTGAATCGGCGCGATGCCTCGTCGCAACTGATCGAGGCGCTCCGGGGCCTCCTCGACGACGCGGACGTGCCGACCGGTTTCAGCCAGCCATGCGGCCGTGACTAGCCCGACGTAGCCGGCGCCGATGACGGCAATCGTGCCATCATCCATGGCCGTATCGGCGCTGGTCATCGGCCGCGAATCATACCGACACCCGCCGCGTCGGCGGTTCGAGGCAGGAGGAATGTGTGGGCCGCGTCGTGGTCACCGGAGGGGCGGGCTTCCTGGGATCGCACCTCTGCGAGCGGTTGCTCGCGCGCGGCGACGAGGTGATCGCGGTGGACAGCCTGATAACCGGTCGGCGCGAGAACGTCGAGCACCTCCTCGGCACTGGCGGTTTCATACTTCGCGAAGCCGATATCACGCAGCCGTGGGACGTCGAAGGAGCTGTTGACGGGGTCATGAACTTCGCGTCCCCTGCGTCGCCGATCGACTATGCCCGCCTGCCCATGGAGACGCTGCTCACGGGAACTGTGGGGACCCTCAACGCGCTCGACTTGGCGCGTCGAAAGAGCGCCCGCTTCATGCAGGCCTCCACTTCCGAGATCTACGGCGACCCGCTCGTTCACCCACAGACGGAGGACTACTGGGGCAACGTCAACACTATCGGACCACGCGCGATCTACGACGAGGCCAAGCGTGTGAGCGAAACGTTCGCCACGGCGTTCCAGCGGCGCCATGGATTCGACGTGCGCATCGTCCGTATCTTCAACACGTATGGACCGCGGATGCGCCGCAATGACGGGCGAGCGGTGCCCGCCTTCCTCACCCAGGCGTTGGCGGGTCAGCCTCTCACCGTCTTCGGAGACGGTTCGCAGACACGGTCGTTGTGCTATGTCGATGACCTCATCACGGGCATCCTGCAACTGTGGGACAGCGAGTATGCGCTCCCCATGAACATGGGCAACCCCGAGGAGGTCACCATGCTGCAGCTTGCCGAACTGGTGCGGTCCATCACCGGGAGCACGAGCGACATCGAGTTCCTGCCGCTGCCCCAGGACGACCCATCGCGGCGCCGCCCTGATATCGCCAGAGCGCGGGATATCCTCGGTTGGGCGCCGACCATCGACCTGCGTGTGGGGCTCACCATGACAGCCGCATGGTGGCGCGACACCGCCGAGGTCTAGCGTGTGCCGCGCGCCGTCCAGGTGCGGTAGCGCAACAGCGTCACCAGCGCCTTCATCCCGTCCGCCGCGGTGAGCTTCTTGCCCTCCGCCCTCGAGCGCGCCGCGTAGGAGATGGGAACCTCGTAGATGCGCTCGCCGAGTCGGAGCAGCTTGCTGGTGATCTCCGGTTCGATCTCGAAGCCGCGCGCCTTCAGGTCTAGAGATAGCGCGACCTGGCGTGGCATGACCTTGTAACAGGTCTCCATGTCGCTGAGGTAGCAGTTGTAGAGGATATTGGTGGCCAGCGTGACCACGCGGTTGCCGATGACGTACCAGAAGCTGAATGACGCGTGGCTGGAGAAGGAGCGGGTGCCGTAGACGACGCGCGCGCGGCCTTCACGAATGGGTTTGAGCAGCAGAGGATACTCCGAGGGCGAGTACTCGAGGTCGGCGTCCTGGATGATCACGACCTCGCCACTCGCCTGCTCGAGGCCGGTGCGCACGGCCGCGCCCTTGCCGCGGTTTCGCTCGTGGCGAAAGGCGCGAACCCGCGCGTCGGCGGTGGCCGCTTCCATGACCGCCCACGTGTTGTCCGTCGAGCCGTCGTCGATGAGGATGACCTCCATCTGCTCGTCGACGTGGAGGACCTCGTCGAGCACCTCCTGCAGCGTGGAACCCTCGTTCAGCGCGGGGATCAGGACGGACAGATAGGGTGGCTTGCTCACGGCGTCCGACCCTATCAGGTTGCCGCGGCGGCGCCGGGTGACCCCGGGCGACGGGGACGGCGGCCAAGAGCGGCCGGGATGAGCCACAGCGCACCGATGCCGACGACGCCGAGTGCGCTGGTGGCCAGGCCCGCGGACACGCTGGCCGGGTGATAGCGCAGGCTGACCACGTGGTGCCCGGCCGGAACTGAGACGCTCTGGAACAGCACGTCCGCGGGGCGCAGGGTCGTGGTCGAGCCGTCAACCGTGGCGGCCCAATCCGGCGAGTACGACTGCAGAACCACGACCGTTGCCGGAGCCGCCGCCGTGACCTCCAGGTCCACCGCCCCGGGATCCTGCCGGGTGACCGCGACGGTCGCCGCACCGCTGGGTAGCGAGGGTGCGCCGGTCTCGATGACGACCGGGCCGAGCGGGTCCGTCGCCAGCTTGGCGACAGCGTCGTTCTCGCCAATGACAGCGGTCACCGAGGAGGCCGCGAACGTGAATGGCCGTGCTCCCTCCACCTGGCTGATGACGAAGCCCGGAGCCTGGTACACCGGTGAGGCACCGGCCGGGACGGCGCCCGGCGGCGACAGGTAGTAGCGCACCCCGGCGGCTGCGAGCCAAGCCGGGCGCGGATTGGCGAGTTGTGTGTAGTCGGTCGAGTCGTTGTAGCCGGGGTCAGCGTGGCTCCAGAACAGGCGAACACGGGGGTCGATGGTGACGTCGTAGCCGCGCACGTCGCGTACCCCGTACATGGTGGTGAGGTTCGGGATGAGCGCGAGGGCCGGGGCGGCCACGGCGCCGTCGCCCGCGTGGGTCTGCAGCCAGGCCATCGCCGGGCTGGGCGGCGGGACGTCGGCGAGCGGTACCCGCGGCTGGAAGGGACCGGCGAAGATGGCCGCCTCGGCGAGCACCAGGCAAGCCAGTCCGCTGGCCGCCCCGGACCGGCCCCTGCCCATGGCGGCCGCACCGAGAAAGCAGACTGCCGCCAGCAGGCTGATGGCGGCCAGCAGGATCCAGAACCCGATCCTCCCATGCCAGCTGGGGAGCAGGCTGTCCACTCCACTGCCCTGGGCGGCGAGAACAATGCCCATGGCGACCACGCCGGCCAGCGCCGCCGCGCCGACGCCCAGCAGTGCCGGCGCCGCGCTCGTCGACCAGCGCGGTGACCACCGAGTGCGCATGTCGACGACTGCCTGGAAACCGAGCCCGGCAAGAGCGGACATGCCCAGGCAGATGATCGCCAGCATGCGCGGGCTGCTGCTGGAGGAGAGCAGTGGGAGACGGCCTGCGATCGGCGCCAGCGGCCCGTAGACAACGCCTGCGGCGAGGACCACGGGAACGCCAAGTGCCACCGCGACCGAGCGTTTCTTCAGCCACGCCGCCGCCGCCCCCAGGAACCCCAGGAGCAGCGCCGCCACACCGACGAAACCCGTCGCCTCCAGGTAGTTGGGAAGCGGGCCGCCTACACGGTCGATCCCGGGGTTGCCGAACGCGTTGGGGATGATCCAGCTCATCGCCTCACGGACCTGGAGGTGGGCAAAGCCGGCACCGCTGGCGGCACGGTCGCTCACCAGGGTCGAGTTGCGAAGCTCGGCGAGGAAGGGCAGCAGTTGCACGCCGGCAAGGACGGTCCCGAGTGCCGCGGCCACGGCGAGGCCGATCGTCGCCTCCCAGCGCGCCCGCTCCTGGGCGACGGCGCGAACCACCGCGTAGAAGGCGAGCATCAAGCCGAGGTGCAAGGTGGTCTCCGCGTGGCCCGCGAAGAACTGCAGTGCCACGGCGACCGCCAGGCCCGCCAGCGCTGTCCTCCTTCGCGTGCGCAGCCACAATTCCACGCAGGCAAACGCCCAGGGGAAGATGGACGCCACCGCCGACTGCGGGTGGCCGAGCCAGTCGACCATGAAGGAGCTGCATGCGTAGGCGATGCCGGCGACGATGGCGGCGCTGAAGCCGACTCGCAGCTGTCGGAGGAAGGCGCCCATCCCCACACCGGCCACAACCAGCTTGAGGAGCATTGCCAGGCTGTAACCGTGAGCCGGCGAGAACGGCAGCGCCAGGAGCGTGAAGGGTGAGAACACCGCCGACTGGTCGTTGGCGAGAAGAGGCGCTCCCGCCAGTGCGTTGGGGTTCCACAGGGGGATGTGACCGGAAAGCCACTGCGCACGAACGGTGGTGAGCCAGGGCACGAACTGGGTGACGGGGTCGGCGACGAGCGCGTTGCGAGGAGGCTGGGGCGGTCCGCCGCCGCTCCACGGCGGAATGTTCTTGAGGATGTCGCCGCCGACCAGGCCGTCCTGGCCGGCGAGCACGGTGCGCCAGAGCACGACGAACACGACGGCGACGCCGAACAGGTACAGCGCCGGCCACGTCCTCGCTCGGCGGATTCTCTCAGGGATCAAGGGCTCTGACCTCCGTCTACCGGCGTGGTGGTGAAGGTCACGCAATAGCTTGAAGACCAGGCTCCGGTGTTGCCGCTCACTGTCAACGAGGTGATGGGCACGCCGCCGGAGCCGGTGATGGCCGCGCCGATGTCCGGGCTCGACGTCAGGTAGTCGGAGAGGTACAGGCCGTCGGCGGCGACCGCGGGCACGAGCCGTCGGTTGAACGAGCCAGCGATGGTGTTGAGAATCACCCGCAGGCCGGGCGACTTGGCCAGGAGGTTCAGGGCGCTTCCCACCAGGGTCCGCGACACGGCGACCCGTGCGTATGTGCGCACACCACTGCGCTGTGGAACGATGACCGGCGAACCGAGCTTGACGCAGGTGGTGCTCTCGACCGATTCTGGCGACGGGCTGACCGAGACGCGCTGGAGCAGAACCGCCGACGTCCCGAGGACGCCGACCATGCGGTAGTTGTCGAGGAGGGCTCGGAACGTTGCCGGCTCGTCGAACGCCGCGTATCGATCGTCGATGGTCAGGTAGCTGTAGATGATGTACTCGGGTGCGCCGGGGCCGAGCAGAAAATCGGCGTCCTGCTGGTCGAGCCACGGTGTGTACGCCGTGTATGACTGCAGCAGTGGCCGCGGGTCCCAGTGCAGGTTGGCCTGCTCATAGAAGATCCCGATGTCCCAGGGCATCACGTCGATCGTGGATCCCCTGGCGGCGGCCGGGAGGGCACTGATGGTGCCCTGGTAGTAGTCGTGTGCGCTGCTCAGCGGTGCTGCCTCCAATCCCTGCCTGACGCTGCTGCTGAAGACGGCGTTCAGCGCAGTGCGATAACCGGCGAGCCGGTCGCCCGCGCCTGTGAAGCCGGAGAGGTCGGTGGAACGCCAGCCCACCCCAAGGGCCATGCAGGCCAACAGCACTGCGACTGGGACCGCCTGGCGACGCGACATCCAGGCCCGGACGCCTGGCGCAACTACCACGAGGCTCAGCGCGGCCAGCAAGCCCGCCACCCCGAAGAAGATGTCATCCCTGATTGGTCCGTCGCGTACGAAGCTGTCCTTGTACAGCGGAAAGAGTGCAACGCAGACAAGGAGGATCCATAGCGCGTCGAGAGCTCGGCGGCGCGCGGCCAGCCCCAGCGCGAGCAGAACGAGCACCCCGATCAGGGCCGTTCCCAGGACGATCGCGGTGGTCAGCCCCATGACGTACATGGCCGCGCTGTAACCCGAACCGAGGTCGAGGGCTGCGTGCAGGTAGCGGCCGGCGTCGCCGAGACCGAGCCCGGCGGTGAACCACAACGCCGCGCCGACGACGACGAGGGCCGCGACAAGCGCACCAGCGGCGCGTCCATGCCGTCGCAGCAGCAGACCCCCAACCGCGAGGACGAGGACGCCGGCGGCCAGCGGCAGGGCGGTGGCCTTGATCAGCAGAAGCAGGGCCAGGGTCGCGCCGCAGAGAGCAGCTGCCGCGGTTCGCCCGCGGCGGCTCTCGGTGTTGACGGCGAGGTAGGCCAGCACGACGGCCACCAACTGGCCTTCGGTGTCGGGAGCGGCAAAGGACGGCAGGCCGATGAGCACGGCCACGGTGACCACGACCCACAGGACCGGGCTCACACGCCGTTGGACAAGCAGCAGGCAGATCAGCACAACCAGGGCCACGTGCACGAGCAGGCTGACGGCCACTCCCTGCAACCACTGTGGGACAAAGAAGGGGATGGTCACGCTGAGGTAGCCGTACGGACCGTATGGAAAGAGCAGCCGCGAGCCCAGCGGTAGGCCGACCCGGTGGGAGAGAAACAAGGCCACCTGCCACGAGCCGTCGAGCCAGCCCCCGACGCCGCCCACCGGGGAGGGCGCGGTCAGAGCGGCAGCCAGCACGGTCCAGACGCCGCTCCCCACGATGGTCAGGCGGCGCGGGGTCAGCCGGTCGCGGAACCCTGCGGGAAGGCTCGACGTCGCACCGTCGGCGACCATCGTCGCCCGCTCAGCCATTCTGCAGAGGGCGTCCGCCATCCGGGGGGATGCTAGCGAAAACCCTCTGACCGCGCCGGCCGGACGGCTAGGGCAGCGCGGAGAACGCGGTGTCTCCGCCACCGATGGCGAGCGGTCCGTACCAGGTGGTACCGATCCGCCAGAAGAAGTTGAGCGCCGCCCCAGGGCCCTCGGTCGCGACGTCGAGGTTGCCGTTCGCCTCGGCCGCGATGGATGGCGCGGAGTACGTGGAACCGGCGCCTCCGATCATCACGGGCGCGCTCCATGCACCGTGACCTGTGTACACATCGAGGCTGTGCGACGGCCCCTGCACCGCAGCATAGGTGTCCCCCCCGGAGACGGTCACCGCCGGCGCAGAGTACGCGGTCCCCGAGGCGGCGACTTGGCTGGTCGAGCCGCCCCCCGCGGAGGCTTCGAGCGTGGCCCCACTTCCCTGGTAGAGGGTCGCCGTGGCCGAGCTCGACGCGCCTGAGTAATCGGCGTACGCGCTCGACCAGGCCACGGGACCGGACCAGGACCCGTCGCCGTGCTGCAGGTAGGCGTACAGGGCGGCGTTGCCACCTTGGACGACCGTCTGGAGAATCGGTGCTCCGCTGCCCACCAGCGAGAGATCCGGCGCCGAGTACGTCGTGTTGGGTGCGCTCAGACCATAGGGGCCGCTCCATGTGCCGCCAACACACCAGAACAGGTACGTGCCATTCCCGGGGCTCTGCACGGCCACGGTGACGTGCTGGTTCTTGTCGACCACGATGGACGGCGTGGAGTACACCATGCCGGTGCCGCCCACTCCGAGCGGGCCGTACCACCTGCCCGAGATGTCCCAGTACATGTACAGGCTGTGGTCGGGACCCTCGACTGCGATGTCGAGGTTGCCGTCGCTCTGGGCCACGATCGCGGGTGCGGAGTAAGCGGCGTCGATGGAGCCGAGGCCCAGCGGCCCGTACCACCGGCCGGCAACGTTCCAGTAGAAGTGCAACGAGTGGTCGGAGCCTTGAACGGCGACGTTGACGCTGCCGTTGGTCGGCGAGATCGCTTCCGCGACGGACGTTCCGCTCGTGCTCACCACGACCGCGTCACCGTGGAATGCCGCGAACCGGGCCTCGAAGAGAGCCATCGGATACACATGGATCCTGCCGTCCAGCGGGTCGGCGAGGGTCACAGTCCCGTTGACCTGGTCGAAGCCGGCGAGCACCTGGGCGTGGTCGCTGTGCGAGTACCACACCTGGCGGCCGTCCCACGCCGTCCACATGCCGACCGACGCCGCGGCAAGGAGGTGGGGCACCAGGACCACGACGGGGTCGCCCGCGGCTACGGCAGCGTAGAGCTGGGCGGGCTGCCAGCCCTCCTCGCCGTCGGCGGCTGCCCCCTCGGCGATGGCGGCGCTGGCGATCGGCGGGTAGTACACGCCGTACCCGGTGACCACGAAGTTGCCGTTGACGTGGCCGACAAAGCTCTGGTACGGGTCACCCCAGCGGACGGGGTTGCCGCCCGACATGACCGGCGGCCGGAGGTCGGCCCCGAACTGCTGGAGGAGCTGGTCCTGGGTGACGCTGATACCGACGGCGGAGAGTGCCATCTGAAGCGCCGCCGCCTCGCAGTCCAGGCTGTACTTCTGCACCACGGGGACGATGGGGATGTTCGCTGAGGTGGCCGCATGAACCGGGGTGGGGGCGCGCAGCAACACTGCGGGGGCGAGCACCAGGAGGATTGCGGCGGGCACGCGTCGGCGGGCGGCGATCATGGGGCGGCGGTCCTCCGCAACCGGTGGCGGAATGCCGGTGGATTCGAGTAGACCACGGAAATTCAGCCTGCGCGCACACGCCGAGAAATCGTGACCGTCCCTGGCTGGACGCAGGGCGGGAGGTGTCAGGGGATCTGACGGTGTCCTCGCTGGGGCGGGTCAGGGGCGGGCCATACGACGCTCCGCCCGGTCGCTCGGCATACACTGGCTGCGCCGACTTGGGCCACGCTTGGTTCTGCCCGGCTGGCTGCTGGACGTGCTGGGCGCTGTGGGGAGGTGGCATGGCCCGTGTGAAGGGGGTTCGGGTGGTTGCCCTCCTCGTCGTGCTGGCCGCCTCCGGCATTAGCGCACGTGGTGGCGCGGTCACGGCCAGTGCCGCCGCCGCGTTGACTGCCGCGCCCAGCCCGGCCGCCACCCCGGCGACCCGCTTGCGGCCGGGGGTGATGCCGCTTGTGGGCGCTGGCTTGGGATCGGCCCCAGCCACGGGCGCGGCAGGTGTGCTGCCCCCGCCCACCGCTCACCTCAGCTATCTGGGTGGCCGGGTGATCTCGACGATCAGCGTCGTCCAGGTGCTGTACGGCAGCGGACTGGCCACCACGTTGACCTGGGAGAGCCAGGTCAAGAACGCCACGCCGTCGCCGAGCGTGGCGAGCTTCTACGGTGAGCTCACCAATTCGCCGTACCTCGACTGGATGTCCGAGTACAACACCCTCGGCAGCCCGCAGGGAATCGCCGGCACCAACCAGACCATCGCCCGCGGCGGCTTCTTCGCACAGGTATCAATCACGCCGTCGGCCGCAAATGATCCATTCGCGGTGTCGCCAGCGCTGATCGACGATGGCCAGATCCAGGACGAACTGACCGCGCAGATCGCGGCGGGAAATATCCCGGCCCCGAAGAGGGATGCAAACAACAACATCCGGACGCTGTACGCCATCTACTTCCCACACGCCGTGACCATCACCATCCACAACACTGACGGCACGATCGCCAGCTCCGGAACGGACTTCTGCGCGTACCACGGGACGACATCGCGAACAGTACCGTCACGGGAGACGTACTACAGCGTCCTCCCCGACTTCACCACCAACGGCATGAGAACGAATTGCGGTTCGGGCAGCGAGTTCCAGAACGTCACGGCCGTCTCCTCACATGAGCTGGCCGAGGCGATCACCGACCCCGAGGTGGGGTTGGCCACGGCGGACACACCGGGGCCCCCACTCGCCTGGTACGACGTGCAGAACAACGGTGAGGCGGCCGACCTCTGCAACGGCATCGACGGCACGGTCACCGGCGAGGACGGGTTCACCTATACGGTCCAGAAGGCCTGGAGCAACGCCCAGCGTGCGTGTGTGCTCGCCCCCGGTCCACACGTCTTCTCGCCCCAGGGCGTCGGGGCGCCGCAGGTCTCCGCGACCCCCGACGGCAGCACCCAGCTGGTCTTCTGGAAGGACGCCACCACTGACCAGCTCGCCGAGGCTTGGTACACGGGCTCCTGGAACGGCCCCGTCGGCTTCTCGCAGCTAGGCACTATCACCTCCAACCCGGCGGTCGCGGTCACCAAGGACGGCAGTACCCAGCTCGTCTTCTGGGAGGGGCCGAATGGCCACCTCTTGGAGGCCTGGTACACCGGCACATGGAACGGGCCCCTCGATATCACGGCCACGTATCTCGGCGGCCACTCCATCCTCGCTTCCGCGCCCTCAGTGGCGACCACCATGGACGGCTCCCAGCTGGTCTTCTGGCGCGGCACCGACGGACATCTCGCCGAAGCCTGGTACTCCAACGGCTGGCACGGCCCCGCCGACTTCACGACCCTTGGCTCCATGGCCTCAGCGCCGAGCGCCGCCGTGACACCCGACGGCTCGACGCAGCTGGTCTTCTTCCAGGGCACCGACAACCACCTCACCGAGGACTGGTTCACGGGCGCATGGAACGGGCCCACCGACTGGACCACCCTCGGCACCGTCGGCTCCTCGCCGACCGTCACCGTCACCCCCGACAACTCCACCCAGCTCGTCTTCTCCAAAACGCCCGCCGGGCACCTCCAGGAATCGTGGTACACCGGGGGTGCCTGGCACGGCCCCGTGGACTGGACGAACTCTGCCTTCGCCGGCGACGGCGTTCTGACCTCCTCGCCCAGTGCCACCGTCACCGTGGACGGATCCACCCAGCTTGTCTTCTGGCAAGGCGCCGGATCCACGCTCTGGGAGGGCTGGTACGCCGGCGGTGCCTGGCACGGCCCAGTCGACTGGAGCGGTTGACCGCACGGGCTCCTGTCTGGGAGGGGTCCGCTCCGCCGACCTTAAGTTCGCACCTGACGAGTACCCTTGCCGTACGCTAATGCCGTCCGAACACGTCAGGCAAGGTGAGGTTTCGCTGATGAGGTCGTCGCGTCGCTCCGTGCTGCTGGGCAGCGTCCTCGCCCTGGTGCTTTCCGGTGGCTTCGTGACCGTCGCTCACGCTACGGTTCCCGCGATCACGTCACTGTCGGTAGCGCCGGGAGGGACGTGGACCACCGAAGGTGGCCAACAACTGATCATCTACGGGACCGGCCTGACCGGCGCGACCTCGATCCAGTTCGGTCTCACCTCGAACGCAACTGTCGTGCTGAGCACCTTCGCCTGCCCGACCGGAACGGGGTCGGCGGGCTGCTTCACCGTCAACAGCGACCTACAGATCACGGTGTTGACCCCCGGCCACCCGCAATCGACGGCCGACGTCACGGTCACGACCCCCGGCGGGACCAGTTCCACGAGCAGCGCGGACCAGATGATGTGGGTCGCGTCCCCACCGAAAGCGGTCAGCCTCTCGGTACATTCCGGCTCGCCCGGCTCGCGCATCACCGTCGCTCCCGCCGACGGACAACAGGAACTGTCGGCCTACGACTTCACGACCAGGGTCGACTTCGTTCCGGCGTCTGGACCCACCATCTCAGTCAGCACCCATCCCTGTCCCAGCCCGGCCCCCGCCGCGGGCTGTTATCAGGAGAGTGCCGACCTCGACATCTTGACGGCTCCGACCACGGGGTTCACGTTCGGCACGATCTATGACGTGAAGGTGACGACAGCCGGTGGCACCAGCCCCGTCAACCCCTCCACTGACCAATTCACCTTCGTCACGAGCTTTTCACCGCAGAGCGTGGGGGCGCCCCAGGTCGCGGTGACCCCCGACGGCTCCACCCAGCTCGTGTTCTGGAAGAGCACCGCCACCAACCAGCTCGCCGAGGCCTGGTACACCGGCTACTGGAACGGGCCGGTCGGGTTCCCCCAGCTGGGCGCCCTCTCCTCCACCCCCGGCGTTGCCGTGACCAAGGATGGCAGCACCCAGCTGGTCTTCTGGCAAGGCCCCTCGGGCCACCTCATGGAGGCCTGGTACACGGGCGTCTGGAACGGGCCCCTCGACATCACCAACACCTACCTCGGCGGCCACGGCATCCTCGGCTCCGCTCCCTCGGTGACCACAACCAAGGACGGCACCCAGCTGGTCTTCTGGCGTGGCACCGACGGCCACCTCGCCGAAGCCTGGTTCTCGGGCACCTGGCACGGCCCGGTTGACTTCACCACCCTCGGCTCCCTGACCTCGGCGCCAAGCTCCACGATCACCGCCGACGGATCCACCCAGCTGGTCTTCTTCCAGGGCAGCGACGGCCGCCTCACCGAGGACTGGTTCACCGGTGTCTGGAACGGGCCGGCACGATTCGGTGCGGTCAGTTCGCAGCCCAGCGTCGCCGTCACCCCGGACGGCTCCACCCAGCTCGTCTTCTACAAGAGCGCCGCCGGGCACCTCCTCGAGTCCTGGTACACGGGAACATGGAACGGCCCCGTGGACTTCACGACCACCGCCTTCGGCGGCACCGGCCTGCTGACATCGTCACCCAGCGCCACCGTCACCGTCGACGGCTCCACCCAGATCGTCTTCTGGCAGGGCTCCGGCAACACCCTCTGGGAGGGCTGGTACGCGGGCGGCGCCTGGCACGGACCGGTCAATTACAGCGGCTGAACCCGGCTCTGAAGCAGCCGCGTTCCGACCCGGCGACGGAGCGGTTCCCTTCGGGTAGCGTGGCTATCCTCCCGGTTCCATGGACCTGAAGGGGCCGCTCCGGCTCGTGGCCGCCGTTCTGGGGATGTGCCTCGTGAGCACGGGCTTAGGTCCCGTGTCGATGGCCACCGCGGCGGCGTCCGGCGCGGCCGTCATGCCGTTCCGCGCGCACGTGTTCTTCGACGACACCATGGGCCCACCACCAGCGGGTCTTGTCCGCGGAGCGGTCGCAAGCGTGTTGACCGACCCCAAGGTGCCCGTGGTGCGCGCGGCATCCACGTCAAGCACAGCCGCCGCGGCGGGTCAGACCGCCTCGATCCCTCCCCCGGACCCCGAGATCCTCGGCTTCGCACAGTCCGGAGAGGTGGCCTCGGGGGCATGGATCGCGGACCTCCGCTTCAACCTGCTCTCGACGATCGCCTACTTCGGCATCAACCTCAACCTGGACGGGACCCTGGTCACCAGCGACACCGGGTACCTGACCTGGTGGAGCAGTCAGGAGACCAACCTGATCGACGCGGCGCACGTCGCCGGCGACCGCGTCGTGCTGACCGTCAAGGCTTTCAACGACCCGCTGATCGCCGCGGTCACCGGCACCGAACAGGCCCGTCAGACCCTGATCACCAGCATCATCGACCAGGTCGTGACGCGCCCGGCGGACGGGGTCAACATCGACTTCGAAGGAGTCAGTGCGGGCCTGTCCGCCAACTTCACCACGTTCATCAGCGAGTTGCAGGGCGCCCTCCTGGCGCGGGCAGCGGGACGCTCCTACCTGACCGTGGACACATACGCCAGCGCCGGGCTGGGCGGGAGCATGTATGACCTCGCGGCGCTCTGGCACCACGTCGACGCTCTCGACCTCATGGGCTACGGCTTCGCGCCGTGCGTGGCGGGGCATTCCGGACCGACTGCCCCGATGGGCGGTTGCTGGTACAGCGTCACCCAGTCGGTCACCGACTACATGACCAGGTTCGGAGTCCCGGCCAGCGAATTGCTCCTCGGGGTGCCGTACTACGGCTACAAGTGGAGCGTGAGCGGCGTCGGCGCCGCCGGGCAGGACGCGGCCGTTCCGGGCAGCACCGACAGCGCCGACACCTACGCCGGCGCACTCTCCGACTTCAGCTGCGCGCTGAAGCTCCAGCAGCACTGGGACGCGACGTTCCAGGAGCCGTGGGCTTCCTGGTACAGCCCGGCGACGGGTGACCCGTGCGGGGGCAACCACAACTCCTACCGTGAGCTGTACTACGACAACGCCCAGTCACTCGGCCTCAAGTACGACCTGGTCAACAACCGCGGCTTGCGCGGCATCGCCATCTGGGCGCTCGGTTACGACAGCGGCAGCAACGACCTGTGGAACGAGATCGCCGCCAAGTTCAGCGTCGCCAAGTTCCCGCCATTCCAGCCCAAGTCCGTGGGCGCGCCGGCGGCGGCCGTGCTGCCCGACGGCTCCCAGCAACTGGTCTTCTGGCGAAGCGCCGCCGACAACCACCTCGTCGAGGGCTGGTACTCCGGCGGGTACTGGCGCGGTCCCCTGGACCTCACCACCCTCCTCGGCCCCAACGCCGTCCTCCAATCGGCTCCGAGCGTCGCCGTGACCCCTGACGGGTCGACCCAGACCGTGTTCTGGCAGGGGCCCGGCAACCACCTGTACGAGGCGTGGTGGGCAGGCGGGCGCTGGAACGGGCCGCTGGATGTCACCAGCGCAGCGGGCGACCCCACGGCTGTGCTGGCGTCGGCGCCCAGTGCCGCGGTCACACCTGACGGATCGACCCAGACGGTGTTCTGGAGATCGTCGAGCGGGCACCTCGACGAGGCGTGGTGGGCGGGGGCACGCTGGAACGGGCCGGTGGACTGGTCCCGCAGAGCCTTCGCGGATGCCGCCGCGCTGGCGTCCGCCCCGAGCGCGGCGATCATGCCGGACGGCTCCCAGCAGCTGGTCTTCTGGCAGGGACCGGGCGGACACCTGTACGAGGCGTGGTGGGCGGCGGCGCGGTGGAACGGACCGGTCGACATCACGGGCGGATCCCTGCGGGGCGCCGGCCTGCTCGCATCGGCGCCGAGCGCCACGATCTTCGCCGACGGTTCGCAGCAACTCGTCTTCTGGACGGGTGCGGGCGGACACCTCGTGCAGGCCTGGTTTGCAGGCGGCCGGTGGTACGGGCCTGCCGACTGGACCGGGACCACCTTCGGCGGTGTTGGCACGCTGGCCTCGGCGCCGAGTGCCACAGTTCTCCCCGACGGCTCACAGCAGCTGGTCTTCTGGCAGGGCTCCGGCTCCACTCTTTGGGAGGCATGGTTCGCCGGTCGCTGGTATGGGCCGATGAACCTCAGCGGCTAGGCTCCCTCGAAACGCCCCGGCCCGCTGCCATTGCGCGACTGCTGCCAGGTGCCGTCGAGGTCGACCATCCCCAACCTGCCCTGCTCGTCGACCACCCGGAAGGACAGGACGTCCTCGATGTGGTCGAACGGATGGTTGAGGACGCTGTCGTACACCGCCGCGGTGAGGACGTACCTGGCCCCGAGAAGGCCGACGTGGGGGATGGTGTAGGTGATCGTGCCTCGCGTCCCTGGCCCGGATGAGCTCACCCGGCAGTTGGCGGTCCGGGTGTTGGGGCCGGAGATGTTGATCCCGTCGCTGCGCTTGAAGGCGAGGCCGAAGACGAAGTCGCTGACGTCGGCGTGGACGGCATAGTCGATCGCCACGGTGAGGCCGCCACCCGTGGCAAACGAGGAGTGCTCGCTGCCCGCGTCGTCGAGCAATCGCACCGCAGTGATCTCGACGTCCCGCGTCCCCCAGCGATTCTCCGTGGCCATGGCCGCGCCGGCGTGGTGGTCCTTGTCGTCGGCCTCCGCCATCACCCCCACGAGCCGGCGGTACTGGGCGGTGACGTCGGCCGCCGGCCCGTCGGACACGAGGTGGCCCTTCTGGAAAAGGATGACCCGGTCGCAGTAGAGGTTCAGGGAGCTGAGGTCGTGACTGACGAGGATGATGGTGCGGCCATGGCGCTTGTAGTCGGAGAAGACGTCGAAGCACTTCTCCTGGAATCGAGCGTCACCGACCGCAAGGACCTCGTCCATCAGCAGGATGTCGGCGTCTGCCTGGATGGCGACGGTGAACGCCAGGCGCACCGCCATGCCCGACGAGAAGTTCTTGACCTTCTGGTCGGCGAACTCCGTGAGCTCCGAGAAATCGAGGATGCCGTGGACGCGGTCGGCAAGTTCCCGGCGGGTCAAACCCAGGACGGCGCCGCCGAGGAAGATGTTCTCGCGCGCTGACAGCTCCGGGTTGAAGCCGACCCCGAGCTCGAGGAACGGGGCCACGCGCCCGGCAATGCGGACCCTCCCGGAGTCGGGGGAGTAGATCCGCGACAGGATCTTCAACAACGTGCTCTTGCCACACCCGTTCGGCCCCGTAATGCCTAGGAACTCGCCGGCGCCGACGTTGAAGCTGACGTCGTCCAGCGCCAGGAGATCGCGGTAGCGCGCGGCGCTGCGCAGGTGCGTGATGCGGTGCTTGAGCGTGAAGCTGCGATCCAGCGGGATCCGGAAGTGCTTGGTGACCGATTCAACCCGGACTGCCGGGTCGCTCACAGGGCTTCACCGAATTTGGGGCTGAGCCTGTTGAACACGAGGAGACCCACAAGGAAGACGAGGCACACCGCCGCACAGGGCACGATCAGCAGCGACCCGAGGATGTCGGACGACCACGGAATCACGGGCGTGATCAGGGCACGGCGTGTGTCCTCGAGCATCTGGGCGAGGGGATTGAAGGCGATGAGCAGCCGGAATCGGCCGGGAATCAGAGAGAACGGGAAGACGATCGCGCTCGCGTAGAAGAGCAGCTGCAGCGTGATCTCCCAGACGTGACCGAGGTCGCGATAGAAGACAAACAACGACGAGAGGAGCAGCCCGATGCCCGCCACCAGGATGTACAGCTCCACGAAGAGAAGGGGCAGCAGCAGGGCCTGCAGCCCCACATGGAACCAGCCGAGGGGAAAGCCGATTACGAGCACCAGCGCGAGGTTCACCGCGAAGGTCATGCTCGCGCTGAGCGTCGAGGCGAGCACCAGGATCCAGCGGGGGAAATACGCCTTACGCACGATGTGCGCGTTGCCCACGATGGCGCCCACAGCCGACTGGGTGGCGTCGGCGAAGAACGTCCAGATCACAATCCCCACAAGCAGTTCCACGGGGAAGTTCTCCCCCGCCTTGGTGCGGCCGCGCAGCAGGAAGACTGCGAACACCAGGTAGGTCGTGCCGAAGATGAGCAGCGGCTTGACCAACGACCATGCGTAGCCGAGGACCGAGCCGGTGTACTTCAGCTTGAACGCGGTCACAGCGAGTTCGCGCGTGAGGTTGAGATGAATACGGAACGCCGACGGGCGGGGGCCGACCTCACGCGTCGTGACCGGGCGCTCGGAGAGTGCGGGGTCAGAGATCATGTTCTGGGGATGTGAAAGCGTTTGTCCCGGGCGATCCGCGTGCGCCCTCGTTTGGGCGTGCGCGACGGCTCAGGCATCAAAACGCCTCAATTGTAGTCGTGGTGACGAGATCCCGAGCCGCTGCGTGGTGGGACATGTGATGGCTATTCGCGGTCGCCGAGGCGCGACCTGAGCCGTTCGACAGCCCGAGCGACGCCTGGACGGCGTCGTACCTGCACGCCGAGCGCACGCCGCAATGAGACGTACCTCTTGCGCAGCAGTGCGGCAGTTCCGTATGCCTCCAGCTGAGCCGCGAGGTTGGTCGCGTACTCGTTCTTCAACGCGACATCGGCAGCGAGGTGACGCGCCTCCAGGGCCAGCCTGTCAGCCTCAGCCGGTGGGGATCCGGCGCGATTGCGGGGCTTGCGTCGTGCGCGCGAGATGGGCGTGGCGGCGTCCGGTGCGTGCTCGTGCATCCCGGCGGCTGCCACCGCCTGGACGGGAGTGTGCGCTGCTGCCTGCATGACCGCGGCCGGCGTCACGTGTTTCGGCCGTTCGTCGTACTCGGCGAGCGTCGATCTCCATTTGGCGACGAACAGTCCCTGGTTGCGCGCGCTCAGAAAATGCCGCAACGCCACCGGGGTGCTTGCGCCCTCATCATGGAGGACCACCGAGGCGGGTTCGCACACGACACGCCAGCCGAGGGCCCGCGCCGAGAGGCACAGATCGGCGTCCTCGTAGTAGGCGGGAAAGTACCTCTCGTCGAATCCGCCCACCTGGACCCATGTTTCACGGCGGATCATGGCCGAGCAGAACGACACGTAGTCGACGTCACGTCGAGCGAGCAGGGGCTGCTGATCTGCCGGGAGTCCCCTGCCGATATGCGACGTGCTTCCGTCCCGCCACACCACGTTTCCCGCCTCCTGGAGGCGTCCGCTCTCGAGCAGAACCCGTCCTCCGACCACTCCGACACGGGCATCCTCGCTCATGGCGCTGTCGAGAGCTGCGAGCCAGCCGGCGTCGGCCACGGCGTCGTCGTTGATGAACACCAGGCGGGCTCCGCAGGCGAACCGAGCGGCCCAGTTGCAACCCCCGCCGAACCCATGGTTGACGGCGGAGCGAATCAGCACGATGTCGTCACGCCCGGCGATGGGCTTCAGTGCCTCCGGCGCCGTCCCGTTGGCCAGCACAATGATCTCTGCGACTGGCCCGCCTTCCACGCCGGCCTCCATCGACGCCAGGCATCGCTGGAGGCGGTCCGTGCTCGTGGTCACGAGCACGATGATCGAGACGGACGGCGCATCCGGCACCCGCGCGCCGCGCTGCACGCGTGGACCCTCGGGTTCGGTGGCCTGCGCCGGCGCAATGGTCATCTCGTGCTGGCGCTCACGAAGCGTGCGGAGGCCGGCGCAGGCGGCGCCGGATGGCGGCAGACAGAGCCCCAGCAGCGACCCCGGCGGCGCGGCCTGCGTCGCGCAACGCCTGGCGGGCGCCCGGGGGTCGAGCGGCGGGCGCCTCAGGTTCAGCGACCACCGGTACCGCGTAGGTGGAGGGGGCGGGCGCGGTCACCGGCAACGGCGCCACGCCCTTGCGCAGAATGAATATGAACTCGTCGTCAACGCCGGGCTGGCATCCGGCGAAGGCCAGGGTCTCGAAGATGAGCCCATATTCGCGGCGAACCGCGCCGAGATAGTCGAGGAACGTGTCCGGCCGCCACACGTGGTAGTGGATGCTGTAGTCCATGTCGAGGAGAAGCCGGACGCGCTCCTGCGGGTCAGGTTCTTCGGTGAGCCACCACGGTTGGTGGCGCTCGACGTTGTCGACCCAGTCGACAAAGTGATCCCTGCGCGAGGTCCGTCCTGCGGGATGGTCGTGCATGAGGTGCTCCACCGAGGTCATCTCACGTTCTCGGTCGAAGGTGACGCGCGGTTCCGGCAGCGCGCAGAAGAAGATGCCGCCCTCGCGAAGCACGCGGTGGATCTCGTTGAGGCCTCGCGTCGGGTCCTCGAGATGTTCGAGCACGTGGCAGGCGACCACGAAGTCGACCGATTCATCCGCGATGGCAACGAGATCTTCAGCACTGCCGATGTGAGTGACGGGCACGAGGTCGGCCTGCGCCAGCTCCGGATACTGCAGACGAAGGTCGTCAACGCTGAGCCGGTCGACATAGTTCACGCGAACACCGGCAGGAACAGGCAGCGGCTGGTGGAGTGCACCGAGTTCGATGCCCTCACCACCAAGCCAGCGGGCCAGCTCAGAACGCTTTGCCGACGACAAGGATCTCACCTCGAAAACAACCGTTGGCGTACGAACATGGTAGCCGCGATCTCGACGGCGCCGTGTACCATTGCGCGGGTGAAGGGTCTGATCCTGAGCGGAGGGAAGGGTACCCGCCTCCGTCCGATCACGCACACCTCGGCAAAGCAGCTCGTACCCATTGCCAACAAGCCGATCCTCTTCTATGCGATCGAAGCGGTCGTCGCCGCCGGCATCACCGATATCGGCATCATCACAGGCGAGACGGGTGCCGAGGTGGAGGCCGCCGCGGGCGACGGGTCACGGTTTGGCGCGCACCTCACCTATATCCCGCAGGCAGCGCCCCTTGGCCTCGCCCACGCGGTCCTCAGTGCGAGGGCCTTCCTCGGTGCCGATTCATTCGTGATGTACCTGGGCGACAACCTCATCCGCCACGGCATCGTGCCGATCGTCGAGAGCTTCAAGGAGACCACTCCGGACGCACTGATCCTGCTTGCCCGCGTCCCTGAACCGCAGCATTTCGGCGTGGCCGAGTTGAGCGACGGCAAGGTGGTGCGCCTGGTTGAAAAGCCGGCGCATCCCGTCAGCGACCTCGCCCTGGTGGGCGTCTACCTGTTCAACCACACTGTGTTCGACGCCATCGATTCCATCGAGTATTCGGCGCGCGGCGAGCTCGAGATCACCGACGCGATCCAGAAGATGATCGACGGAGGTCGCCGCGTCCAATCCCACCTCATCACCGAGCCACACGAGGCCATGGTCGCGACGTGGAAGGACACCGGCCGCCTCGAGGACATGCTCGAGGCCAACCGCATCGTGCTCGACGACCTGCCCGCCCACATCGACGGCACCGTCGGTGACGATGTTCGCCTCCACGGCAAGGTCATCGTCCAATCGGGCGCGACCCTGCGCAACTGCACGGTGCGCGGGCCGGCAATCATCGGTGAGAACACGGTGATCGATGATGCTTACATCGGCCCCTACACGTCGATCTACTATGGCTGCACAGTGCGCAGGGCAGAGATCGAGCACAGCATCGTCTTGGAGAACAGCGTGATCGACGACGTTGACGGCCGCATCGAATCCTCGCTGATCGGTAAGGAGTGCCGGATCGGACGGTCGCCGCTGCGGCCGCGCACGATCAAGCTGATGGTGGGCGACCACAGCCGCGTGGAGCTGCGCTGATGGCCTGGATGGCGCTGACCCCGGAGATCGAGACGGCGCTGGAAGACATGGGCAACCGCCCCGCCTCGCAGCGTGTGGGCCGCATCCGTGACGTCCAGGTCAAGACCTTTGTGAAGCACGCCGACCAGCGAGGCTTTTTCATCGAGCAACTCAAGCGCGGAGACGTCGATGATGACGGACGCCCCTTCATGGATGAACGCCCCTTTGCGCAGATGTCGCGAAGCCTCGTGTATGCACGCGGCGGCAACCCACCGGAGTTGATCAAGGCATTCCATTGGCACAAGAAGCAGTGGGACTACTGGGATATCGTGGTCGGCAACGCCCGCGTGGTGCTGGTTGACCTGCGCCCGGCCTCCCCCACCGCCGGCACGATCCAGACCGTGATCCTCGGCGAGAACAGCCCGCGCATGGTGGCCATTCCACCACTGGTCGCCCACGGGTACCAGTGTCTCGGCATGGACAACGTGCATCTCGTGTACTACGTCACCGAACCGTACGACCCCGCCGACCCGGACGAGGGCCGGATCGCGTGGAATGATCCGCGCATCAGCTTCGACTGGCGCATCGAGAACATCTGATGCACAGGCAGGGAAGTACAGCCGGATGAGGCTGCTCGTGTCCGGCGGAGCGGGGTTCATCGGCAGCGAGTTCGTGAGGCAGACGATCGCCAGCCATCCCGAGGACTCCGTGATCGTGCTCGACAAGCTCACCTACGCGGGCAACGTGCACAACCTCGACCCGGTCGCAGAGGTGCCGTCGTTTCGGTTCGTCCATGGCGACATCTGCGACATGGAACTCGTCGACACGTTGATCAGCGACGTTGATGTCGTCGTCAACTTCGCCGCCGAGTCGCACGTGGACCGCTCGCTCGAGGCGCCAGGACAGTTCATCCAGACAGACGTGTTCGGCACCTTCGTCCTCCTCGAGGCGGCGCGCCGCGCGGGGCACGACCGCTTCTTGCAGGTGTCCACCGACGAGGTGTACGGGGACATCGAGCTCGGCACCAGCTCCGAAGGCGATCCACTCCGGCCGCGCAGCCCGTACTCGGCGAGCAAGGCGGGCGCCGAGTTGATGGTGTGGGCGTACCGCGCCTCCTACGGCATGCCCGTCATCACGACCAGGGGCTCAAATACCTACGGGCCATACCAATACCCCGAGAAGATCATCCCCCTGTTCATCACCAACGCCATCGACGACCAGCCGCTGCCCATCTACGGCGACGGCAGCGCCGTGCGCGACTACCTCCACGTCGCAGACCACGCACGCGGCATTGACACGGCGCTGCGCACAGGTACGCCGGGTGAGGACTACAACGTGGGCTTCGGTGGCGCCACCAACGGGCGCGAGATCGCGGACCTCGTCCTCGCTGCCCTCGACAAACCGGATTCGCTGAAGCAGCACGTCCGCGACCGCCTCGGGCACGACCGTCGCTACGCCGTTGACACCGCGAAGCTGCGCTCCCTCGGCTGGAGGCCTGAGGTTCCCTTGGAACGCGGCCTCCGCGAGACGGTTGCCTGGTACCGCGCCAACGAAGCGTGGTGGCGCCCGCTCAAGTCAGGCGAGTTCTGGGACTTCTACCGGCGCAACTACAAGCCGCTGGACGCGGGAGCGGCGCGACCGTCGTGAGGATCCTCCTCACGGGCGGGGCCGGTCAGCTCGGCCGGGAGTTGCTCGACACGGCCACGGCGGAAGGGCACGAGGTGCGCTCCACCACGCGCGCCGAGTGCGACATCACCAGCCCGGCGCAGGTACGAGCGGTCCTCGACGACGCACGCCCCGAGGTGGTCATCAACTGCGCCGCGTGGACGAAGGTCGACGCCGCCGAGTCCGAGAGTGATGCCGCCTTCCTCATCAACGCCATCGGCCCCCGCGTCCTGGCCGGGGCGTGTGCCGCCCGCGACGTCCTGCTCGTGCAGATCAGCACCGACTACGTGTTCGACGGCACTGCCACCTCGCCCATCGACGAGTGGCAGCGCCCCCACCCCCGGTCCGTCTATGGCGCCAGCAAGCTCGCCGGGGAGTACGAGGTGCGCGCCCTCGCCAAGCGTCACCTGGTGATCCGCACGTCCTGGTTGTACGGACGCGACGGGCCCAACTTCGTGCTCACCATGCTTCGCGCGGCGGCAGCGCGGCCCGAGCTGCGGGTGGTGTCCGACCAGGTCGGCAGCCCCACCTGGACGGGCCACCTCGCGCCGATCGTGCTCCGGGCGATCGCACGCGACGTGCCCGGCACCCTCCATCTCACCAACTCGGGCGTGGTCAGCTGGCACGGGTTCGCGGAAGCAATCGTGGCCGCCGCGGGCAGGTCCACGCCGGTGATCCCCATCACCACCGCCGAGTACCCCACGGCGGCGCCGCGACCGAGCTACTCGGTGCTCGACAACCGCGCCTGGCGCCTCCTCGGGGAGGATCCGCTCCCGGACTGGCGTGAGGGGTTGACCTCGTACCTCGCCAACCTGCCCGCCACCGGTGTCCCGGGGCATAGTGCCGCCGGGCGCGTCGCCCATGACCTCCCCTGACATCACTGCCGACGGCTTCGATCAACGTCGGCAGGACCGGCTGCGAATCGTGGTCCCGCGCTACGGGGCGTCGGTGGTGGGCGGGGCGGAGAGCGCCATGCGCCAGCTGGGCCACGCTCTCGCGTCGCGGGGCTGGCGTGTGCAGGTGTGGACGACCACCGCCGCTGACGAGGCGACCTGGAGCAACGGCTTCCCGTCCGGTGTCGAGCGCGACGGCGCCATCGAGGTGCGCCGATTTCCCGTGTTGACGCGCCGCCACCCGTGGCTGTTCCGGCAGCAGTCGCACGCGGCGTATCACCTTCCCCGCCGCCTCCGTGCCGAGCATTTGTGGGCGATCGGGCAGGGACCCTGGGCCCCGGGGCTGATCCGCGCGCTGCGCCGCGCCGACCCCATACCCACGCTCTTCTCGCCGTACCTGTTCTACCCGACACTCTTCGGGCTGCCGGCGGCGCCGCACCCGCGCATCCTCTGCCCCGCCGCCCACGACGAGCCCGCCCTGCGCCTCGACGTGGTCCGCCGCGCCGTGCTCGCCGCCGACGCGCTGTGGTTCCACAGCCCGGAGGAGCGCGAGCTGCTGTTGACCACCCACCGGGCAGCGGGGCGGCTGCCGTCGGAATGTGGCGTGGTCGGCGTGGAGGCTCCGGCGGGCGTCGACCCCGCTGCGTTCGCCGCCCGCCGCGGCATCGCCGGACCGTACCTGTACTACGGCGGCCGTAGCAGCGGCGGCAAGGGCCTCTCCGACCTTCTCGCCGCCGCGGAGTTGCTCCACGGTCGCGACCCCACGGCGACGCTGGTGCTCAGCGGCGAGGCGGGCGACGTGCCACGCGCGCCGTGGATCCACAGCGTTGGGCGCCTCGACGAGCGCGAGCGCTGGGAGGCGATCGCCGGCGCAGCGGCGGTCGTGGTCCCGGGATCGCTGGAATCGCTGTCGCTGCTGGCGCTGGAGGCGTGGGCCACGGGACGGCCCTGCCTGCTCAACGCGGCGTCGCCGGTCCTGGTCGGCCAGGGTGCGCGCAGCGGCGGCGGCGTGACCTTCGCCGACGCCGAGGAACTGGCCGCGCAGGCGGCGCGCCTGGTCGCCGACCCGGGGTTGGCCGCCACGATGGGCGCTGCCGGGCGCGCTTGGGTCGCCGCGACGTACGGATGGGACCTGGCCGAGACGCGCCTGCGTGCGCTGCTCGCGGCGGCCACACCGATAGGGTGGGTGCCTCTCGCCGAGGATCGACGCCTGTGATCCGCTTCCTCCTCGACGGCAGGCCGCTGCGGGACGCCTCGTCTGTTCGAGGCATCGGTACCTACCTCCGTGGGCTGCTCGGTGGTTTCGAGGCACTCGGAGTGAGCGGCGAGGTGGGCCTCCTTCTCGAGCGAGGCGCGAGCGCGCCGCCCGACGTGACGGCGACAGGAGTCACGATCCACCGCTCGCGGCTGCGACCGCTCAATCGCCACCTTCGCCCGACGCTCGACCCGTTCCAGCTGCGCCGCGCCCTCAGCGTCGATCCGCCCGCGCTCTACCACGCCATCGAGTACGCCCAGCCGGTCTTCCCGCCAGTTCCGGTCGTGGTCACCGTGCACGACCTCATCCCGTTCGTGATGCCCGGGCAGTACCCCTGGATGCGCAGAGAGCGAGCGCTGGCAATGCGTCAGATCCGCCACGCCGATGCCGTGATCGCGGTGTCGCGGTCCACCGCGGCCGACCTCGAGCGCATCGCCGCTGTCGACCCTCGCCGGATCACCGTCATCGCCGAGGGGGTGAACCCACCCCGGCACATCGCCGATGCCGACCTCGCCGAGCTGCGCGTGCGCCTCGGGCTCCCGGCGCGTTTCGTCTTGGCCGTGGGCACGTTTGACCCGCGCAAGCGCGTCGAACTGGTCGCCGAGGTGTCGCGGAGGCTGCGCGCCGACCATGACGTGGGGCTGGTAATCGCCGGGTTCCAGGGAAACTTCGCCGGCGACGTCGAGCGCGCCCTGCACGACTCGGGCATCAGTGACCACACCCGCGTCCTCGGCCACGTCACCGGTGAGGACCTGGCCGGCCTCTACTCGCTGACCGACTGCCTCCTGTTTGCCTCGGCGTACGAGGGCTTCGGCCTGCCTCCGCTGGAGGCGATGGCCGCCGGCGCGCCGGTCGCCGTCTTCGACAACTCCTCGCTGCGCGAGGTGGTGGGTGAGGCCGGTCTGGTCATCGCAGACGGGGACGGGGCGGCCATGGCGGGCGCCGTGAGCGCGCTTCTTGGAGATCCCGCCGACCGTGCGCGCCGCGCCCGCCTCGGCCGCGAGCTCGCTGCTTCGTTCACCTGGGAGGCAGCGGCAGCGGCCACGCTGCGCGTCTACGCGACCGCGCTCGAACGCCGCTGACCACCGGGCCTGGGGCTGGCCCGCGATATCATGGCCGGACCGCCGAGGGCTGCACATGCACCCCGCCTGAGGTGGGTGCGGCGCACCACGACCCAACCTGAGGAGCACGCGTGCCGGGAACAGCGTTGATCACCGGGATCACGGGGCAGGACGGCACCTACCTCGCCCAACTCCTTCTGTCCAAGGGTTACAACGTCTACGGGCTGGTGCGCGGCCAGAACAATCCCCGCCTCGACATGGTGGGCCGCCTCTGCCCTGGCATCGAATTCATCGAGGGTGACCTCCTCGATCACTCCTCGCTGGTGGCTGCTCTCGAAGGATGCCAGCCCACCGAGGTCTACAACCTGGGCGCCATCAGCTTTGTGGGGCTGAGCTTCAAGCAGGCGCTGCTGACCGGCGAGGTCACCGGGCTGGGCGTGGTCCGGATGCTTGAGGCAGTCCGTGCCGTCAACCCCGAGATCCACTTCTACCAGGCGTCGAGCAGCGAG
>PLWW01000036.1 GCA_003153125.1 Candidatus Dormiibacterota bacterium
GTGTAGACGGGGACGAAGATACGTCTCCAGAAGAAGCTCCGCATCCCCAGCGGAGGCACCGAGGCCTTGCCGAGATAGCGCACCGCCAAGCGTCGCTGGGCAGCTTCCATGAGGTAGTGCTCGGAGTTGGATCGGAGCCACTGGGAGGGTCGCACGGCTCAATCCTTCAGTTGCGCCAACGCGTTCTGCGCGGCGGCCGCGATGGGCTCGCTGAGCGCGCCCATGGGCGGCGAGTACACGTTCTCCATCCAGGCGAGGTCGGCAAGGGTGATTCCGGTCTTCACAGCCACGGCCAGGAAATCGGCGCGTTCCTTGATACCCTCACCGCCGACCATCTGGGCGCCGATGAGCCGGTGGTGTTTGGGCTCGGCCAGCAACTTGACTCGGATCTTCTTGACGTCCGGGTAGTAGCGGGCCCGGGTAATGCCGTTGGCGGCGCCAACGATGAACGGGATTCCGAGCGCCGTCGCCAGGGTCTCGCCGAAGGAGACGCCGCCGATCATCCAGCGCCCGGCCACCATCCCCCATGGCACGTAGACCGGCTGGTAGACGCGGCCGCCACCGGCGGCGTTGGCCCCGGCGACCTTGCCCTGGGCGTAGGCGTGGCTTCCCGATAGCCCCTGGATGGGCACGCGGGTCACCCCGTGGGGCAGTTCCGCGCAGTCCCCTGCCGCGAAAACGCCCTCGGCTGAGGTGGCCATGCGCTCGTCGACGATGACGCCCCCGGTCGAGCCGATGCGAATCCCGGCGCCCTCCGCGAGCTCGGCCTCGGCCTGCTTGTGGGTGCAGATCACCACGATGTCGGCGGGGATATCCCCGTCCGAGGTCTTCACTGCGCTGACATGATCGGTACCCAGCAGCGCCTCGGCGCGCGTGTTGAAGTGCATCTGCACGCCCATCTCGGTCCAGGACTCTTGCACCGGCTGCATGATGTCCGGATCGGCGACCTCGGCGAGGGCCCACGGCCGTGGGTCGACCAGGTGGGTTTCGATACCACGGTGGCCGAGCGCCGTGGTCATTTCCAGGCCGAGCGGCGAAGCCTCAAGCACGACAGCGGAGCGCACCTTGTCGAGAACGCGGTCCCATTCCATCGCCCGGCGGATGTTCTTGACGTAGTACAGCCCCTCGAGGTGGGTACCTGGGATCCCCGGGTCCGCGTAGGTGAAACCAGTGGCGATCACCAAGCGGTCGAACTCTACCGTTCCCTCGCCTTCGACGGTGATCTCCCGGCGTTTGAGGTCGACGGCTTGGACCCTAGTCTCGTAGTGGATGTCGATACCCGCCTCGACGTACGCCTCCTTGGTCTCTAGGAAGAGCTGTTCAAAGCTGGGAATCTCCTTGCCGTGGACATAAGGGATCCCGCAAGGACTGTAAGCGACGTCTTCGAATTCGGTGTAGACGGTAACGCTGGCGGCCGAGTCCACCTGCTTGGCTGCACCGGCCGCGCCGATCCCGGCCGCACCACCACCGATGACCACGATCCGCTTCGACATCGCGCTCCCCTCGGCCCGGGCGCCTTCCAGCGTTTCTGATGATATATGGAACGTGTCCGATACGATATCACCCGGTGAGTGAGGAAGTCTACCGCCGATCGAGGGATGACAGCGGTGGCTGCCGCGGGTTCTCCGTTCCCGCGTCGTCGCACAGCGGCGAGGGCATCCGAGACTAGGATGGAGCCAAGGTGGGCTCCGGTGCCCGGCGTAGTCTGCAAGTGGATGATCGTGTCCTCTGTTACAAGCCACGGGCTGCAGGAGGCGAGGCAGTGAGCCTCTCGACGACCCTCGACGACGTGGTGCTCGCGGTGCGCGAGCACCCTGGGCTGCGGGGCAAGGAGGCGCTTGGCTTGGTGACCGAAGTGCTGGGACCGACCGATTGGGTTTTCGGTCCTGGCGATGACGCCGCCGTCATCGACGTCGGCACCAGCACCGTTGTGGTCGGCGGTGAGGCCCTGTGGCCGCCATTCGTCGAGGCCGACCCTCGCGGCGCAGGCATCGCTGCGATCGTCGCCAACGTCAACGACCTCGCTGCGATGGGCGCCCGGCCGCTCGGGATCGTCGACACGATCGTGGCTACCGAGGCAATCGCGCGCCTGGCCCTGGAGGGCATGGCCCACGCCGCGGCCATCTACCGTGTGCCGATCGTCGGTGGTCACCTCACCGTCTTCGACGGTCCGCCCTCGTTGTCCGCCTTCGGCATCGGCGCCGCCAACGGCCTGCTCTCGTCAGCCAACGCCGCCTCAGGCCAGGCTCTGCTCGTGGTCACATGCCTCGACGGCAGCATGCGCAGTGACTTCGCCTTTTTCAGCTCCATCGCCCAACGCAGCGATCGGCTCGGGGATGATGTGCGCACGCTGGCGGAGGTCGCCGACGCCGGCCTCTGCGTCGCCGCCAAGGACGTCAGCATGGCGGGGGTGCTCGGCTCGCTGGCCACGCTCTTGGAGTGCTCAGGCGCCGGCGCCGTCGTCGACCTGGAGGCCCTGCCGCGCCCAGGCGGTGTGGACCTGCCAACGTGGGCAATCACCTTCCCCACCTTCTCGTTCCTGCTCTGTACCCCGCCGGACCGGGCCCAGGCGTGCCGGGAGGTCTTCCGGCGCCGCGGCCTGGACTGTGAGAATGTGGGCGTGCTCGACGGCAGCGGCGTGATCCGGCTTCGCCTCGACGGCCAGGAGCGTCAACTCATCGACCTGAGCGCGCAGCCGGTGACGGGCCTGACCCGCGCCCGTCGCAGTACCTGACGGAACCCGCGGACAATGACCCGTGGCCGCTATACCATTCGAGGCAACGCTTGGAGCGGCCGTGGCTCCGGTCAGGCGGGGCCCGGGCTGTGCGCGGCTGCCGTACGGACGAGAGGCATGGCCCTGCCGCCACCAAAGCCGTGAGGATCGAGATGCCAAAGCCGGCAGAAGGCACCAACGAGAGGAAGGGAAACACAGCTGAGCGGTCCCAAGCTAAGCGCGCCAGCCCGAGGCGGCCAAAGCCGGCGCACGCTGTCGACAACGTGGTCGGCGCCATCGGCCCCAAGATTCGCGAGCTGCGTCTCCAGCGCGGCCTATCCCTACAGCAGTTGGCGGATCGCTCCGGGGTCTCCCCGGCGGCGATCCACAAGATCGAGCGCAACGGCATGGTGCCGACCATTGCCACACTGATGAAGCTGGCGGTCGCCTTGAACCGCCCAGTGTCCTTCCTGATTGACGAGGCGACACCGGATGGCCCGGTTGCCCTCACCTCGACCGGCGCCGGCCGCCCCGTCTTCACCTCCAAGTCGGGCCTGACCCTGACCAGCATCACCGGGCCCTACGGCCGTTTCTACCTGGCCGGGGCGGCAGCGACGTTCGAGCCCCACGCCAGCAGTGGGGAGACCCCCATGGAGCACCCCGGTGAGGAGCTCATCTACCTTCTCCAGGGTGCCCTCGAGGTCCACGTTGCCGGCGAGACCTTCCGGCTCCGGCCCGGGGACGCCATTCACTTCCGCACCGATCGGCCGCATCGCTGGCGCAATCCCAGCGCCCGTCCCGCCCGGGCGATCTGGATGACCCAGCGGCCTACATAGCGGGGAGGTGGTCCAGGGCTCGCTGCATCCCCAGGCAGAGGTCGGCGCCGGAAGATGCGCCGACCTGAGCCAGGAGGTGGGCGCATTGGAGGGCATCGCCCCGTCTCCCCTCAACGGCGGCCCGCAGGAGATCGTGGACCGGCGCCAGCGACTGGCCCCGCGCCGCCCAGAGCAGGAACGCGATGCTCAGCTCCGACGTGCCGTCCAGGGCCACGCAGCGCAGCAGACGTGCCTCGGCAGCCACACCCCAGAGCAGGCGCGCGACCAGGAGCACACCCGCCAAGGCATCGTCACCTGACGGTGTCAGCCCCGGTCCCACACCCCAGAGCAGGCGCGCGACCCGCTCGAGGTCACCGCCGGCGAGCGCCGCCAGCCACCCCTCGGTGGCGCCGACCCAGGGCTCGGAGAGCAGCGCCGCACGAGAGACGACGGGGGCGACGGCCTGGCAGGCGAGGCGCCTTGCCGCTCTCAGCGCCGATGGCTCGGGGTGGTGTCCGGTCCAGCGCTCCGCTGTGACGAGATTCATCACCACGACGTCACCCATTACCACGCACGAGGCGTCGACGTGGACCGGCGTTCCGGTTGCGAGAGGGGGAATCGGCTCGGCCAGCACAGCGTGGAGAGGCCCGGGGTGCGTACCCGGCGGCGTGAAGGCGACCAGGCCTCGCGGCGTCCGCACGTAGGTAGCTCGCGAAAAAGCGACGACGACATGCCCTGTCGCGCCCGCACTCAGGGCGCGCGCCGCACCCGCGCCGATACGGGTGACATCAACGCAGTACGGCGGCGAGTGCAAGCATGGCCTCCTGGAAACACTCGAGTGGCGCCTCGGCGACACCCGCTCCGACCTGGCCGGTGCCGTCAGTGGCGTGGAGGATGCCGGTGTTGACCGCCGGGGTGATCTCCAACTCGACGACGCTGCGGACATCGACACCGATCGGCGTTCCCCGAAAGCCGAGCGTAGGAAGCTTGAACCGACTGCTCCGACCGGCACAGATGCGATCCATCTTCAGCGTGGTCGCGACCGCATCCGCCATCGAGCCGCCGACGAAACTGGCCACCGCCGGCGACGCCGCCGCGGCGGAGCCGCCGAGTCCAACCAACTCCAACACGGCGCTGTCGCCGATGTCGGGGGCGCTGGTCTCCGGACCGTAGCCGGAGTAGTAGAGCGCCTGGCTGACTGGCGGCGCACCGGTGATGAACCAGCGTCCGCCCAGGCCGCTGACCCGGATGCCGAACGTGGTGCCGTTGCGCGCCATGCCGACGACGATGCTGCTGTCGCGGACCTCCGAAGCCCAATCGGCGACCGCCTTGGCGCCGGCCATCGCCACATTCAGGAAGAAGAGATGATTGGCGGAGAGGAAGTCCGCGACCGCCGGCAAGTCTGGCGAGTCCACCCTGACCAGGTGGGGGAGGAGGTGGCGCAACAGCAGGTTGGTCGTCGCCTGGGTGCGCATGTGGACGTCGTCGCCCATCTGCACCCCCTGGGCGACCAGCGAGAAGACGTCGATGGGCCCGCTGCGGCGGAGCGCCGCGGCCAGGACCGGAGCGGCGGCGTCCCGCAGCCAGATCAATCGTTCCACCGCTTCGGGAGCCTCGACCCCAAACCAGGCCACCTTTCCCGGCCCCTGGTTGAGCGATGCGAAGGCACGGTTGCCGCCGCGCTCGTTGTCGACGACCAGAACGGGGCTGCTGGGACCGATGGCGGTGGCCATCGGCACCACCATGTCGTGATCGTTGGCGGCGTCGAGGCGAACCCCACCATCGCCGATCAGCGCCTCCGCCGCGTCGGGATTCGGCGCCCAGCCCTCGGCCATGACCGCGGCCCGCACCGAACGTCGCAGGGGATCGCAGAACTCGGCCCAGTCCAGCGCCGGCCCGCAATGCAGGATGGTGCGTCCGTCGACACCCGGAACCACGTCTCGCATCGTCGCGATGGCGCTGAGCATGGGGAGGCCCTCGTCAAGGCGCCGCAGCGCCTCGCCGTTGGCGGCGTCGATCCTCCCGGCACATGGACCATAGAGTTGCTGCAGCGCCCGCACTAGCTCGGGGCGCCCGCCCGCAGGAATGCGCCAGTCGACGTCGACGGCGGTAGCACCTTGGGCCCGCACCGCGTCGCCGAACATGGACAAGCCCACGTTGACCACTTGCACCTGGTCGGGCAGTCTCAGCCGCCGCGGCCGCATGCTAGATTCCTCTGTTGTCATGGAGGTCACGGCACGCTGGGAGGGTGGTTACCGCTGCACGATGCGGATCCGTCAGTTCCAGCTGCGGGTTGATGAGCCGCCGGCGAGCGGTGGCACCGACACCGGCATGCAACCTACCGAAGTCTTGTTGGCGTCGGTGGCCTCGTGCTTCACCCTGGCCATCGCCCACGTCGCCATGAAAACGGGTGCGGCCCTGGCGGAGATGAGCGTCACCGCCACCGGCGACTACGAGGGCCCGCGCTTCCGCCGCATCATCGTGCGCGTCGACTCGGCGCATCCTGTCGACGATCTCGTCGACCTGGCGCGACGGGCTATCCGCGTGTGCTACGTGTCGAATACTCTCCGGGGAGGTCCGGAGATCGAGTACCTCGTCGGGGACATGTCTATCCATCGGCAACCTCCTTCGCCTGTCGAAGCAGCTCCGCTTCCGACTCCCTGAACGCCTCAGCGCGTGCCATGGCGATCCGCCTCGAGTCCTCGGCCTGGGCGCGACACGACAACGACATCTGGCGCACCACCTCGGGCGCGGCGCCTCCGGCAGCATCGCGCGTCTGCACGATGGCACGCGGGTCGAGCACCTCCGATAACCCGCGTCCGCTCAGTTTTAGACCGTGCCCGAGCAACTCCTCAGCGGCTTGGTCCAGCATTGCCCCGGTGATGTCCATGCCGCGAAGGCCTCGTTGACTCGCGTTGCGCACCGTGCGTCCCACCACCAGATACGCGGTGCGATAGTCGAGTCCGCATTCCAGCATGACGAATTCGGCGAGGTCGGTGGCTTGTGAGAAGCCCGTCTCCAACTGTTCGAGCATCCGCCCGGCATCGACCCGTAGGGTGGCCACAACCTCGCCCATGAGGCGTGTCACGCGCCCGGCCAGGTCCAGTGCACGTGGCACCTCCCCCTGGGAGTAGATGAGGTTGTCGCTGCGCGCCGATGGAGTCTTGATCAGGGCGAGGAAGCCAGAGAGCCGGCCGATCATGATCCCGGCGGCGCCGCGCACGATGGCGAGCGCGTAGGGGTTGCGCTTCTGGGGCATGAGAACGCTGGCGCGCGTGTAGGGCCCGGCGAGGTCGACGAAGCCGAACTCCTGGCTGTCCCAGATCTCGAGGTCCTCGGCGAGCTTGCTCTCGTGGATCACCAGGCTGACCGCGGCGGCGAGCAGGTCGATGAAACCGTCGACCTGCCACATGGCGTCGCGAGTGTGCACGATGAAACCGTCGAAGCCAAGCAGTCGCGCCACCGTACTGCGGTCATGGACCAAACGGCTGCCGTTGACGCAGCCGGCGCCGCCGGGGCTCTGGTTGATCCAGTCCAGGCACCCCGAGAGCCGCTCAGCGTCGCGCAACCCTGAGTACGCGAAGGTGAGCAGATAGTGGCCGAAGGTCGACGGCTGCGCCTGCTGCAGGTAGGTCTGGTCCGGCATGTAGGTCTCGGCGTGGTCGCCGGCGACGGTGGCGACCTCCGCGCTGAACGTGGCCGCCCGCATGATCAGATCCGCCAGCTGCCTGCGTAGGAGAATGCGCAGGGCGACCCGCGCCGCCTCGCGGCGAGGCCGGCCCGCGTGCAGCCAGCCGGCGTCGTCCCCGATCCTTTCGATGAAGTAGCGCTCGCGGCAGTTGTAGGGATCGCCGACTGACGCGTCGTACGGAAAGCGCTCAGCGGGGACGTCGTACACCTCGAGGAGCAGCCCGACGAGGCGGGCAGTCGCGTCGGCGGGGACGATACCGCGGGAGCGGAGGTCGAGCACGTGGGCGAGGTCGGCGAGGGTCAGGGGAACGTGTAGCAGCGGTGCGTCGGCGATCTCCAGGGCGAAGCCGCTCTCGATGAGCGACTCGGCGGGGGCGTCATCGGACGGGCCGGCCAGGGTCATGTCGGGGAGTCCTTACCCACAAGGTGGGCCAGGGCGACGGGGATCCCGCCGGTGTGCCAGAACACGATCGGTCCGTGGGCGCCCTCCGCGATCAGGGTGGGCAGCATGGCCAGGGCTTTGGCGGTGAAGACGGGATCGAGCACCAGCCCGGCTTCGTGGAGCGCGACCATCGCCGCCCGTTCACCGGCATCGGACGGAGCTCCGTAGCCGGGACCGCGTGCGTCACGAACATCGATCTGATCCGAGCCCGTCGCCGCCGTCCCCATCAGCGCGGCGCACTCGTCGGCCAGCCGCTGGACCTGGGCCTCCGCCTCCGCCGGCGGCCGGCTCACCGATGCCCCCACCACGTGCCAGCCGCATCCCGCCGCCACCGAACCCGCCACCAGCCCAGCCTGGGTTGTCCCCGAGCCAGTGGCCAGCAGCACTGTCTCCGCGTCGATCCGCGCGGCCGCGAGCTGTTTGTCCAACTCGACGGCGGCATGGGCGGCGCCGACCGCCGCAACCGCAGTGGCGCCACCGCGAGGCACTGCGTACACACGTTCACCGGCACCCCAGAGCTCGGCCTCGACGATGGCCAGGATCGCGTCGACGGATTCGCGCGCGGCCGCGCCCGTGAAGCGCACACGGGCCCCCGCCGCCCGGGCCAGGGCCAGGTTGGGATGGCACTCCTGGGTGTTGTCGCCGTAGATGACCAGAACACAGCGCAGCCCGGCCGCCGTCGCGGCCACCGCCGCCCCGGCGCAGTAGCTCGAGGCTGCCCCGCCACCGGTGAGGAGCACGGTGCAGCCCTGCTCCAGAGCATCGCCGATGAGGTGCTCGAGGAGTCGCGTCTTGCTGCCGGCCAGGGCGAAGCCGATGAGGTCGTCGCGCTTGACGTGGAGCGGGGGGCAGCCCAAGACCCGCTCCAGGCGTTCGACGCGCACCAAGGGCGTCGGCACAATGCCGAGCGCGAAGCGCGGCGGGGCGCTCACGGCCACTCCGCGGGGTCAGTGGCCAGCGACTGGGTGCAGCGCCGAGTCACCTCGTCGACCATGGTGCCGCATTCGCCTGTGTCCGGCGTCTCCAGCAGGCGGAACAGCATGGCTGCCTCGAGGTGGTCGCCGGCGACCTGACGCAGCGCTTGCTCGATGGGCTCACCGTTGTTGCCAGCGCGCTGGATGGCATCCTGCAACGCCGCCTGGGCACGGTGCTTGCCCAGCACCGGAGCGAGCTCGGCGAGCAGCCTCTCGGAGGCGAGGGGGCCGCCGGCTGCGGCCAGGTTGCCGGCCATGGCGGCGGTGTCGACCTCAAGGCCGCGGAGCACATCGCGGGTGAGTTGCAGGGCCGTGCAGCTGAGCAGGCAGACCTCTGTGAACGCCGGCCATTCCACCTTCCAAGCTCGGCCGTCGCGCTCGTGCTCTGCCACCATACCCTCGACGAGCAGCACCGCGTTCGCCCGCACCAGGCGACTGAGGGTCACGATGTGTTCCGATCCCTCCGGGTTGCGCTTGTGCGGCATGGTGATGCTGCCTACGGTCGTCGTCCGTCCGGCCTCGTGTAGCTCGCCGATCTCGGGACGTTGCAACTGGTAGACCTCGTTGCCGATGCGAGCGAGGGTGGCGGTGACCATGGCCAGCAGCGAGCCGAACTCAGCGATGCGGTCTCGCGAGCTGGTCCACGAGATGCCAGGGTCCGCCAGCCCCAGGCGAGTGCAGAAAGCTGCGCGCAGTGCGGTCCCTTTCCCGTGGAAGAACCCGAGGGCGCCGACCGCTCCGGCCAGCTGACCCACCAGCCAGCGAGGCGCTCCCTGGCGCAGCCGGTCGCGGTGGCGCTGCACTTCGTCGGCCCAGCTGGCCGCCTTGAGGCCGAAGGTGATCGGCGCCCCCGGTTGGCCGTGGGTGCGT
Organism: Candidatus Dormiibacterota bacterium; assembly: GCA_003153125.1. Lineage (GTDB taxonomy): Bacteria > Chloroflexota > Dormibacteria > Aeolococcales > Aeolococcaceae > Aeolococcus. Next base: position 9,505 of record PLWW01000036.1, read on the forward strand.
CCGGTCATCACGGTATCGCGATGCTGCCGCGCCATCTCGACGAGGAGACGCTCGATGTCGCCGAGATCGCGCCACACCACCGCGCCGACCCGGGCCATGGTCATGGCCGTCCACGTATCGGTCAGATCCTGCACGGTGGCGCCGTAGTAGACGTACTCGGCGGCGGTCGGCGAAAGGATGCGCTGGAGGCCGCGGATCAGCCCCAGAGTGGAATGCGACGTCGTCCTGGTCTCCGCGGCCACGTACTCCATATCGAGGCGCTCGTAGCGCGCGCCCTCCGCGATCTCGCGGGCCGCCTCTTCGGGGACGATGCCCACCTCCGCCTGCGCCGCGGCAAGACCTGCCAGGATATCCAGCCAGGCTTGGAGGCGATGTTCCTCGCCGAAGACTGCATGGAGCTCGTCGGTCCCCCACAGATGCGCGTACATCCGCGACTCGCTCAGGCGATCGACCATTCCGGCTCCATCGCCTGGGCCAAGCGGTGCAAACCCTGGTGCACCAGTTCGAGCGAGGAGCCCCAGGGCACGGTCACCCGCAGACCGTCCCTCTCGACGTGCTCCTCGAGCAGGCAGCACTTGGTGAGGAGAGGTCCGGAGTGGGCTTCCCCGAGGACCCGGGGACACATGTCGATGCAGGTGACGTCGACGCCGTAGAACCAGCGGTGGATCTCGCGCGAGCGCGCGCAGCCGATCTGCACCCACTCCTCTCGCGAGGGTCGTTCGTCGAGGAACGAGGTGGGGATGTCACCCATGGTCATTCCCGAGCCGCGACAGGGCAGGAGATAGCGCGGTGAGGCGGCCTGGTGGGCGAGGTCGACCAGATCGACGAGCACGGGGGTAAGTCGCATCGGCGGCAGGTCGGCGGCGCTGTCCAGCACCCGCTGCGCCAGGTCGAGAAGCTTGGGCGGGGTGGGCGGCACCACCTCTACGACGCGGACGTCGTGCCGGTGCGGTTCGAGGATGAAGCTGACGTGCTCGTAGCGGCCGTGGACGATGACGCAGCGTTTTCCCGGGGCCCGCTCCTCGGCAACGCGGGCCAGCTGGTTGGGGACGTCGCAGTCCACCGTGGGCGCTTCGAGGACGGCGCACTCGTCGGGCGCGGCAAGCACCGTCACTTGGGTGATCGGCGCAAAGAGCGGCGTCCGCGACGCCGTGTCAACCGCGACCAACGCTACCGCCTCGCCGTGCCGGGCGATGATGTAGCGGGTGCGGCGGTAGGCCTCCCGCCCCAGGAAGTGGTGTCGCAGCGCTTCAGGGGTGAGCGGCTCGTCGACGCGGGCCAGTGACACCTCCCGGTAGCGATGGGGGAGGACGTTGGTCATGGAGCCGAGGCGGTTTTGGCCAGGCCGGGGACCGTGAGTGTCGCGGTGTCCGCCCGCAGGCCCAGACGGAGCGCCTCCACGCTGAGGACGTCGTCGATGGCGACGTTGCCCAGGCTGACGTTGCTGCCCAGGGCCCGGATGAACCAGGCCTGTTGGTCCTTGCGCGGTGCTTCGAAGATCACGGGGAACTCTACGAGGGCCTGCACCAGCGACTCGCGGACCGATCCGTCGCCACTGTAGATGCCCACGGTCCCGCTCTCCCGTCCCTCGGCGATGACCCACCGGGCTCCGGCAGCGATGTCGCTGCGCATCTCCCTCCGCCACTGCGCAGGCGAGACCGGAGCCTGGGGATCCTTGCTGCCGACTTCGGCCAGGATCATGAAACGATTCGCGCCGCGCTCGATGAGCCGCCGCTTCTCAGCGATGGGCATGTCCACCACCCCGTTGGAGACCTCGACGGCGGCGAAGCCCACGTCGGCGGCCCAGGCTAGGAACTCGTTGGCCTTGCCCTGGGCCCAGGCGATCTCCAGCAGCGTGCCGCCCGAACAGGCCACGATGTCATGTGCGGCGAGCAGCGCGACCTTTTCGGCCACGCCGGGATCGACATAGGCGGTACCCCATCCCAGTTTCCAGATGTCCGTATAGCCGGCGATGAAGCCGATGCCGGCTGACAATTCGGTGATATTGACACCTTTGTCGAGGACGTGGGTCACCCCGGTGGCGCGCGGTTTCGACGTGCGCGTGGGCAGGGAGAGGAAGCTTGGTGTGATCTTCTCTGCCACCCAGCCGCTGTCGATGCCTTCGACCGGCTCAGTCCCAGGCATGGGCCTGGACATCTATCTCCATCCCTTGGTGGGGCAGCCCGCAGTACGGTTCCGGCTCGCCGACCGCTTCCCAGCCGAGACGCTGAAAGAAGCGGACGTTGGCGAGTTGAATGTGGGCGCGCATCACTCGCCCGCCACGAAGTGCTGCGGTGCGCACGGCGAGACGGACCAGCGGCTTGCCCAGTCCGTGAGCCCGGAAGGCCGGCAGCACGGCGAGGCGGTCTCCCTGCCAGGTGAGTTCCGGGGGATCAACCGGATACAGTCGGACCGCGCCCGCCGCGACACCGTCGCATGTTCCGAGGATGTACAGGGCGGTCCCGTCGATGTCGAGGGCGTCCCGGTCCGTGCCGGCGAAGATCGCCTGCTCACCTACGAACACCTCATGGCGAATCCTCAGGTGCAGCTCGAGCTCCTCGGGCAACGCCACCAAGCGGGCGACGAGGTCAGGCGACCGCGCCGCCAGCACTCGGTCGAGGTCGCTAGACCTGACGAAGGGGGATACGACCGGCGACACTGGCATCATTCTCGTGGGCGCTCCGCTCCAGCAGGCCGATGGCGGAGCAGGCCTGACACCGCGCGCATCCGGCGTGGACGTCAGCGGCACGCAAGCCGCGCTCAGCGAGGTAGGGGACCACGCGCTGGTAGACCCGCGCGATCTCGGTGGGGGAGGGGGGCAGGCAAGCCTCCATCAGGGACCCTGGTACGGGCCGCAGCGGCACCACGAGTGGGTAGACGCCGATGTCGATGGCGCGCTTGCATCCTGCGACCGTGATGTCGGGATCCTCGCCCATGCCCAGGATGACGTACGTGGACACCTGGCCGCGGCCGAAGACCTCGACGGCGCGCTCCCAGGCGCGGAAGTAACCCTCGATCCCGGTTCGCGCTTTGCCCGGGGCGACCCGCGCGAGGACCACGGGATCGAAGGACTCGAGATGGATCCCCACCGAGTCGACACCGGCATCGCGAACGCGCTCCAGCACCGCGAGGTTGGACGGAGGCTCGAACTGCACTTCGATGGGCAGACCGCTGGCCTCCTTCATCGCTCGCGCGCATCGTGCCAGGTAAATGGCGCCACGGTCAGGACCACTGGTGCTGCCCGTGGTGAGCGTGATATCGACCGCACCGTCGAGGTCGCGAGCCGCCACCGCAACCTCCGCGAGATGCTCGGGCCGCTTGACCGCGATGGTCCGACCCGCCTGCAGGGAGAGTTCGATGCCGCAGAACTGGCACTGGTCGGCCGTGTCCCAATACGCGCATCTCTGGTTGACCGTGCTCGCCAGCGAATCGAGGTGGAGCAGGGCGATTTGCCAGTAGGGAATGCCGTCGGCCGTCGTCAGGTCATAGTACCGGGGCCGCGGAGCTAGCGCCGCCGAGGCCACCCGCGTCCCGTCGCGATAGACCGCCCAGCCATCGTCTTCGTTGCGCAACACGTAGGGAGAGCCGGCGACGTACGGCGCCGCCACCGGCACGGTGACGGCCACCCCCTCGATCCAGACCATGCCTGCGTCCGAGGGCCCGGCGCCGCCGCGGCGAGAGTCGAGGCCGGAGGACTCAACTCGGAGCCCGAGGCTCTGCAGGTCGGTGATCAAGTCACCGAGTTGAACCGTGGCGATCATCAGCTCACCACTTGTGGCCGTAGAGGTCGACAAAGTTCTGATAGAAGATGCGGTCCTTCAACTCCTCACCGACTCTGGTTCCCTCGATCTTCCAGTACTCGCCCCAGAAGTCGCTCCACGGTTCGTCGGAGGCGAAGATGACCCGGTCGTGGCCGATACCGCGGCGTTCGATGTCGGTCAGCAGCCAGCGGCTTGCGAAGCCGATTGCCCACGTGGTGTCTGTGTAGACCTTGTAACCCTGCTCGACCCAGTCGAGGAAGCGGGGCACCAGCTTGATATGTCCGCTGACGCCGCCGCCGAAGTGGACCAGGTAGAACTTCACCCGCTTGCCGTACATCTCCACCAGCGGGATGAAGTTGTTGATGTCGGAGGCACCCCCCGGACTGGTGTGGAAGTGGAAGACGAGGTCGTGCTTTTCGGCGGCGTCGAAGCAGGCGTTGGCAAGCTCACGGGTCTCATCGTCCCAGGTCCCCGGGTCAGGGTTACCGCCCAGCAGGAACGTCGTCTTGAGGGCCACGATCCGCGGCTCACCAGCGTGCTTGAGCGCCTCCAGAGTCATCTCCCGGTTCTTGGGGAGTATGGAAACCCAGAGCGCTCCGCAGAGTCGATCCGAGCCCTGCACAGCCTCGATAACCAGTGGGTTCAGCGAAAACGGCTGCTCCTGAACCGGGATCCCGTAGTTGGAGATGACCAGGCCGCGCTCGACGCCGAGGGCATCGAGATGCCTATCTATGTAGCTCTTCTGGTCGGCGAACTCGTACACCGTGGGCTTGACCGGTTCCTTGAGGTCGTAGAACTTCCACGCAGCCATCTCGCCGAGGTGGCTGTGCCCATCGATCACACGCCGACTCACCTTGGGGGCGTCCGCCATGTCGTCCTCCTATCGAGTGCCAGGGCACTCACCTTGCGATATGCACGTCCATCAAAGGAGATAACCCGCCCGAATGGTGCACCGGCCCCGGAGGCGATGTCAAGGCAGCGCAGATGCAGACGCCGGGAAGCTCGGGGGGCGGCCCTGACGCACCTCCAGGGCCTCGGCATCCCAAGGCTCTGCGGTGGCGTAGTTGGCCGTCACCGCCACCGCCGCGTCGCCCAGCCACTCCCCAGTGACGACGTCGAGCTGGATGGTCTCCAGAGCATAAGTTGGCCGCGCGGTCGAGGGGTCGGGCTCGATGAAGAGGTGCAGCCCGAGGCCGTCGGCAAGCCGCATCTCCAGGCGGTGGTAGGGGGGCGGAGGAGGTTCATGCCCCCGCGGTTCCTGCGTCTCATTGAGCAGCACCCAGGCATCGCCGTGCGCTCGCGCCGCCGCGATCAGGGCTATGCGCCGGGAGTGCGCCGACGCCGCCTCGATCTCGGCTTCGCGCATGCTCAAGGAAGCGCCGGCGATCAGCGTCAGGTCGAGCTCCGCGGCGGTTGTCCCGAGGCGGCCCAGGGCATCGGCGACCAGGTGAGGAGCCTCCGCTTCGACGCCCACCAGAGCCTCCACGCTGCTGATCCGCTGCAGGCTATCCACCGTCTCACGCACTGCGGCGATAATCGTCTCGTAGAGGTCAGGTCGCACCGTGACCACCGGATAGAGGCGCGCCTCAGCCGCTCGCCAGCGGCGGGTCGCGTCGGCGATCTGATCTGCGCTCATCGTCCCTCCGCGCCGGTCGCTACCTGGCTCGAACCGCCATGGCTGGCCCACGTAGGGTTTACCCAGTGCGAGCCGTCTACTATACTCGACGGTCCATCCTCCATCGTAGAGAATGGGCCTGTGTCTGGAGGCCAGCCGCGGCCGTGATCAGTGTATTCAGCGGAGAACCACTCCATGAAGCGGACGCTCGTCCTGGCCATCGGCGGCAACGCCCTGACGCTGCCTGGTCAGACTGGCACCGTGGAGGAGCTCGAGACCAATGCATTGAGCATGGCGGGCTCCGTCAAGGATCTGCTCACCACTGGGTGGCGGGTGGTGATCGTCCACGGCAATGGCCCCCAGGTCGGCAACCTCGCCTACCAACAAGAGGAGAGCGCCGCCTTCCTGCCGTCCCTGCCACTGTTCCTCCTTGACTCCATGACTCAAGGTGAGATCGGCAGCCTGCTCGGGCTGGCGGTTCGCAATGTCATGGGAGCGAGCATCGACCCGGTGGCGGTGGTGACTCATGTCCTGGTCGACCCTTCGGACCCCGCTTTCGCCAACCCGACCAAGCCGATCGGGCCCTTCTTCGAGCCGGGTCGCGCCGAGGAGCTCGCCGCCGCCAGAGGTTGGGTTCTGATCGACGACGCCGGGCGCGGGCTGCGCCGGGCGGTGCCCTCACCCCACCCACGTGGCATCGTCGAGCTCGCGGCCATCCGCGCTCTGGTCGACCGCGGCAGCCTGGTGATCGCCTGCGGTGGCGGGGGCGTGCCGGTGGCAAGCGTCGACGGTCGCCTGCGCGGCGTCGAGGCGGTCATCGACAAGGACCTGGCTGCCCAGCAGCTGGCCATCGACCTGGGCGCCGACGTCCTTGCCATGGTCACCGGAGTCAGCCACGTCTTTCTCGACTGGGGCACTCCACAGGCGCGCTCTGTCGACGAGATGACCGCAGCCGAGGCGGCGGCGCTGGCCGCGGAGGGTCAGTTCCCAATGGGGAGCATGGGGCCCAAGGTGTCCGCCGGGCTGCACTTCCTCGCAAGGGGCGGCAAGCTGGCCGTCATCACCTCGCCAGAGTACGTCCGGGAAGCGGTCCTGGGGAACCACGGGACGCGGATGGTGCCCGGGCGATCGGCGGCCGTGACATGAGCCTGACCTCGCTGGTAGAGATCCGTCCCGACACCTATCTCGACTCCGTCCTCTTGCTCTCCGCCTCGAGGAGCATGCTCGAGGCGCCCGAGGTGGATTGGGGGGCCGCCGTCATGGGCACGCCGGCCAACCTCGACGTCTTCCGCGCCGCGGGCTTCGATGCCGGCGCCCTGGCGGGAGCTCGCGCCAACGACCTCGTCCTCGCCGTCCGCGCGACGTCCCAGGACGCTGCGGCGGCGGCGCTGGAGGCTGCCAGGGCAACCCTGTTCCGCGAGCGACCCGCGGCGACCGCCGGCGAGGAGGCCCGGCGTGCCCGGGTCATCCCTGAAGCGATGGCACAGATCCCCGAGGCCAACGTGGCCGTGGTGTCGGTGCCCGGGGAGTTCGCCACCCTCGAGGCGCACCGCGCCCTGACGGCAGGGCTCCACGTGCTCCTGTTCAGCGACAACGTTCCCTTGGCGGATGAGGTTGAGCTCAAGCAGAGGGGTCGCGACCTCGGCCTGCTGGTGATGGGGCCGGGAGCGGGCACGGCAATGCTCGGTCGGGTCGGGCTGGGCTTTGCCAACGCGGTGCGGCCCGGCCAGGTGGGAGTGGTCGCCGCTGCCGGGACCGGCGCCCAGGAGGTGATGAGCCTGGTCCACCGCTGGGGCCAGGGCTGTTCGCACGTCATCGGCGTGGGCGGCCGCGACCTGTCCGCCAGCGTCGGTGGTGCCATGACCGGCCTGGCTCTTGCTGCGCTCGAGGACGACCCCGACACCTCGACGATCCTGCTGGTGTCCAAGCCCCCTTCGCTCGGGGTGGCCACCACGGTGCTGGCCACCCCGGGCAAGAAGCCGCTGGTCGCCGCGCTCATCGGCATGGACGCCTCGGTCACCGTCCCGGACCGCGTGCATCTGGCACGCAGCCTCGAGGGCGGCGCGGCACTGGCCGTCGAGCTCGCCGGCGGTTCACCGCCTGCGCCGGCAACGGGCCTCGCCGCGGTCGCCGCCGCCGCCGAGCAGGACCTGGCGCCGTCGCGACGAGCCGTCCGCGGCCTCTTCTCCGGGGGCACGCTGTGCTTCGAGGCCATGGTCCTGCTCGCCCAGCACCTCGGTGCCGTCCACTCCAACACCCCGCTGCGCCCGGGGTGGGCGCTGCCAGCGCCGCCCGGGAGCCATGTCTGCCTCGACCTCGGCGAGGAGGAGTTCACGCGGGGACGACCCCATCCAATGATTGATGCAGAAGCCCGCGCCGAACACATCCGCCGCGAGGCGGCCGACCCGTCAGTCGCGGTACTCCTCATCGATATCGTGCTCGGCTACGGCTCGCATCCGGACCCCGCCGGCGTCCTCGCGCCGGTGCTCGCCGAGGCGGCTCGGCAGGGACCGCGAGTGGTCGTCTACGTGCTCGGTACCGATGAGGATCCTCAGGGTGCCGACACCCAGCGACGGCGGCTCCGGGAGGCCGGATGCGTGATCGCCCCCACCGGAGCGCGCGCCGCCCTGCTCGCCGCGGCGATCGCCGGGCGGCGCCCCGGGGTCGCCGAGGAGGGCTCATGATCCCGCCGAATCCGACTGGCCTGCCCGTCGTGCTGGTCACCTACTCGACCAAGCCGCGCGGCGGAGTCGTTCACACCCTGGAGCTCGCCGATGCTCTCCAGCACATCAGCGAACCGGTCCGCCTGGTGGCCCTCGGTGATCCCGAGCGCGGCTTCTTCCGCGCCTCGGCAGTCCCGCAGACGATCGTCCGCGCGCCTCAGCCCGCGGCGAGCCTCGAAGAGCGCGTCGCCGACTCGTTGGAGGCTCTCGTGGCCGGGCTGGCTCCGTTCGCCGAGGAGCCGTGCATCCTCCACACCCAGGACTGCATCGCTGCCCGGGCCGCCTGCCGTGTGCGCGATCAGGGCGCCCCGGTGGTGGTGGTACGCACCGTGCACCACGTCGACGACTTCACGACTCCGGCACTGGTCGATTGTCAGCGCCTCGCCATCACCGAGCCCGACCACCTCCTCGTCGTCAGTCGGTACTGGCAGCGCCGGCTGCGCGACGACTTCGGAGTTTCCGCCGACCTCGTCACCAACGGGGTGGACGTCGCCCGCTTCAGCCGCCCCTCGGCAATCGACCCGGGAGAGCTGCGCGCTCGGGCGGGGCTCGAGGATCGCTTCATCTTCCTAACCGTGGGCGGCATCGAGCCGCGCAAGGGTAGCGCGGTCCTCATCGAAGCCCTGGGCCGGCTGCGCCACAGCTGCGACGTCCCCCCGGCGCTGGTGGTGGTCGGCGGCCATTCCTTTCAGGACCACTCCGCCTACCGGCAGCAAGTGTTGGAACGCGCGGAGGCGCTGGGACTGACGACAGGCCGCGACCTCGCCATTCTCGGTACCGTCAGCGACGACGAGGTCACCTCCTGGTATCGCGCTGCGGATGCCTTCGTCTTCCCCTCGATCAACGAGGGCTGGGGCCTCGCAGTGCTCGAGGCATTGGCCGCCGGCATTCCGGTGATCACCTCCGATATCGCCGTGTTTCGCGAGTACCTCGGCCCGGACACGGCCATGCTCGTCCCCAGCGGGGACGCCGCCGCTCTCGAAGCGGCGATGCGGCAGATGATGGATGACCCCGAGCTGCGCCGCCGCTTAGCCAGCGCGGGTGGGACGCTGGCCACGCGCTACACATGGGACGCCTGTGCCCGGCAGCACCGCGTCATCTACCGAGACCTTCGGGCAGCCCGAGGCGCAGGCGTCGCCTAAGCGCAGACGCCTGTCGCCGAGGCTGTGCGCGCCGAGCCTGAGTGCTGGCCGGGGCGACTTCGGGCCAGGGCATCGCTTGTGACCAGCATCTTCGAGCGTGGTAGACAACCGTTGCTGATCAGAGATGCCGTCGGCCAACGCGCTGTGAAGGCCGCGGGACGGTCGGGCGCTGACGCGTACAGCCCATCTCCAACATCTGAGACAGGATCGCCAGGTTCAGCCGGGGCCGGCTCAGGCGGGGCTTGACAAGCCCGAGAACCCGTATCTACTATCAGAGATAAAGCGTCTGTTATGCGAGACGCAGGCCGTGGCGACGGTGCGCCAGCGGTCCTATATAGATCGCATATAGATCGCACGCGCGCAAGAACCTGGAGGGAACGCCAGCAAGACCCCAGGGGATCACAAGGGCCGCAGGTGTGAGCCGCGGCCAGAACCGCCGTCGGACTTCGGCGTCCATCGCATTCGAGGAGAGGAAAGGTGCCACCACTTCCGATCACGATCGTCTTCTTTCTCACCGGCATCGCGGTCTGGGCAAATGGCCTCTTCTTCTTGGGCGTCGGCTCCAAGCCGGCTGGAGAAAACGCTCCCAATCCCCTCGTCGCGGTCGGCTGGATCACCCTGCTCGCTGGCCTCTCTGACTTCGCGCAGGCCTTCTACCTCATGGCCGCCCGCCCAGCGCCGCTGGGTGGTGCGTCGGTGCTGATCAGCGGCCTGGTGATCTTCTATGCCGGGTTCTTCACCTTCCTCGGCATCACCGAGATCCGCGGCCTCGACCTGCGGCCGCTGGGCAACGTCGCTGTCGCAGTCGCCCTTGTCCCGCTTCCTTACTGGCAGGTCTTCTCGGGCGGTTGGATGCTCCGCTCGATTCTTGTGGTCTGGGTGATCGCCTTCCTGTCCGTCGCTGCCACCACCTACGGCAAGCTCAACCCCAAGCTGTTGGGCGCCATTCTGGTCGGCACAGCCATCTACACGTTCTGGATACCGGCCTGGATCCTCACCACCGGCAACGCCATCCCATAACGCACCCGCTTGGTCGGGCCTCGAGGGTCCCCGCTCAATGCGGCCAGGATACTCGAGTCGCACCATCGTGGTGACGGGACCTCCGGGCACCCTGGAATCGAAGAGTAAGGAGGCAAGACATGCCAGGTTTTCGCCTGGGAATCTATGTGTTCAAGGATGCCGAGATCGTCGACTTCGCGGCACCGTACGGCGTCTTCTCGGTCGCCCGCCGCTTCGACCCCGAGCTGGATGCGTTCCTCATCGCCGACTCACAGCGGCCGGTCCAGACGCAGGCCGGATTCACGGTTCTACCCAACTACAGCTTCGGTGACCGGCCCTCCCTGGACGCCTTTCTCATCCCCGGTGGGTCCGGTACCCGCCAAGAGGTGTACAACCAACGGCTGCACGAGTACATCCGCTCCCTGCCGGACGCCACCCTGCTGACCAGCGTGTGCACCGGCTCGTGGGTGTACGGGAGGATGGGCCTCCTCGACGGGCTGCCGGCCACCAACCGCAAGGAGCCCGACCGCATCGAGGCCGGCCCCAACGGCAAGGTCCCCATCGACCGGCTGGCCGACATCGCCCCGGCCTGCCGGATCAGCCGAGCCCGCGTCGTCGACGCCGGGCGGATCATCACCGCCGGGGGCATCACTTCGGGCATGGAGATGGGCTTTCACCTTCTCCGTCGAGCAGGGTACGACGAAGGCTTCGTCGGCGAGGTCGCCCGCGTCATGGAGTACACCGCTGCCTACGAGGTCTACCGTGAGGATGTCGACAGCAGCGGCTGACTGACCCACCGCCCAGTATTTCTCGACGAGGCGCCAGGGAAGAGGCTGCTCGCGCACCATGGCG
>PLWW01000068.1 GCA_003153125.1 Candidatus Dormiibacterota bacterium
TGCCAGCACTCCACCCGTCGGTGTTGGGCCCGGCGCGGGCGGTGACTGCACGGCCAGCACCGCCGCCACGACAGCCCCGGCGACGAGCGCGACCGCGATGGGGATGCCGGGCAGTGGCCACCATCGGCGCCGTTGCGGAGGACGGCGCCGCGCTGACTGCGGACGGCGCGCGGGTGTGGAGGCGGCGATGGGTGCAGCCTGCGACGGCGCGCCGCGAGGCCGGGTGCGGGGCTGCTGCTTGCGGCGCCGGCTCATGACGCCGTCACGGGCAGTCCGGCGGCGGCGACAGTGGCCCGACCCCGGACACCGTGATGGTCTCGTCCGTGAGCACCGGCGGCGCAAAGGCACGATGCGTCGACGTGACCAGTTCGACGCGCACGGTGTGCGTCCCGGTGTCCACATTGACGGCAGCCGTCCCGGCGTCCACCTCGGCCACCTGGCGACCGTCGACGCTGACGTTCAGCAGCCGGCCCGTCCCGGGAAGGGCTGTCGAACCGGCGCACACACGGATCACGACGGGGCTGGTCACGATGGCTCCGGCGACGGGGGCGGCGATGCTCAGCGACAGGCCGGCTGGCGCCGGCGGGGCACTGGGGAGCGCCACGTAGACCGCCACTGTCGCGACCAACCCAACCCCGGCCACCGCCAGGCAGATGCGGCGCAGCGCGTGGGGCACAGCCATGGCCGCGACAGCGCCGCCGAAGAGCACGGCGCCGGTGAGCCACAGGGGCCACACCGGTCCTCCGCCGATGATGTGCGCCAGGATCGGGCCCCTCATCGCAGCAGCACGGCGAGGGGCGCAGTGGCGGCCCGGAGCGCAGCCGCGGACGTCTCCTGCACGAGCGGTTGGGCAAGGAGCCACAACGAGGTCATCGTGTAGCCCACCATGGCGACGATCCACGGCCACTCGCTGCGCCGCGCGGCGGCCACGCTGCGCGACGCCTGTGTCAGGACCCGATGGGCGAGCACCACCGCGGCGATGTGCACGAAGATGATCAGCGCCACCTGCAGATACCACACCACCGATGAGGGCAGAAGGTTGGGGTTAATCTCATAGCTGTCGTTGAACGGTGGGGGGAGCAGCTTGACGCCGGCGATGCCCGCGGGATTGCCGAGCAGCGGTATGAAGAGTTGCCCGTTGATGGCCAGGTATTCGGCGTTGTGGGCGACGAGGTACCCGAATGCGATCGGCAGCAGTGAGGGCAGCAACCCGGTGAGCACCTCGAGCGTGGAGCGGTCGACGTCGCCGGCGCGCCGCACCAGGGCGGCGAAGCCACCGAACAGTGCCCAGGCCACCAGCGCCAGTGCCGCGAACGCCGCCGTCTCGAAGAGCTGGAACGTCACCCCCGTGAGGGCCACGTGCACGCGGATCGTCTTCCACGCGTCCGTTGACAGCAGACCGTCGAACGACACCGAGACGAGCAGGAGCAGAACGAACGTCACCCGGCTGACGTGCGCCTCGAAAGGGACGCGCAACCCACCGCCGAAGCCGCGCCTGCCCTCAGCTCCGAAACGGAACCAACCCAGCCGGCCCCATGTCGCGAGGAGAACGCTGAACAACTCGCCCTGGGTGATCCACGCCTCGGCCCCGAAGAGCAGGCCGCAGACAGCGCTGACCACGGCGTAGATCACCAATCCCCATGCCGTGAACGCGGGGAGCGTGGACGTGCCGTTGTAGATCAGCTCACCGCACGCAACCGTGAAGAACAGCGCGACCGCGGGCCACCACCCCAGGGCCCGGGGCCAGGACACGACGCGGACGTCGCCGAGGAGCGCGCGACGCAGCGCCGGGCGGTCGCAGGCGCGCGCCAGCGCAGCGAACGGGTTGACCGGCCGGGTCCAGTCGCCGAGCGCGCCACAGCTGATCGGCACGGCCACCCACACCGCGAGCCAGAAGAAGGTGGGGACGATGTTCTCGGCCACCGACTGAGACCCGACCCACCCGCACACCACGAGACCGAGCCCGACCAGCCCTGCGATCACCCAGCGCGCCGGTGTCGGCGAGCGCATCGTGACGCGGTCCACGGCCGCGGCCTCCCCGGCCGTCGCCGGGGCCACCGCGCGGGGCAGAACGAGGAGGAAAGAGAGGAACACAACGGCCGCGCCCCCGAACACGAACAGCCAGAGGGGCACGGGGAGGTCGTAGCGCTTGCCGAAGGCGTGGGCGATGATCGGAATGAACGCGGTGGTGCCGTCGTGCGCGGCGAGAAGTCTTTGTGTCACGTGATGTTTCTCCGGTTGCGTGGCCTGGAGCGCCCGACGAGGCCGGGCGCGGCGACGTCGCTCAGGCGGCGCAGGGAGCCGGGGGTGGCCGTTGCCAGATGGCGCTGCGCAGCAGCAGGCGCGCAGCCGTGACGTGCGGGAGGCGTGGTTGCGGTGAGATGGCGCTGCGCCGTGCTCGCTCCCACAGCGTGCGGGCGAGGCGCTCGCAGGACCGTGTCGCCACGGCGCGGGTGCGGAGCAGGTGGGTCGCCACCGCGCTGGCGGTGGCAAGAACCAGCGCCACCGCCGCCTGGATCCATATCGCAGCCCCGAACCCATCCACGACAGGGGAGAAGCCGGGGGCAGCGAGGCCGTGCAGGACGCGCTCCAGGTTCTCCTGCGCCAGGTACAGGACACACTGCAGCAGCGCGATGGGCAGGGCCAGGGCACCCACCAGGGCGGCGAACGAGGTCGCGCCGCCGCGGCCGGTCGCCGCCATGGCTGCCGGCACCTCACCGACGCGCTTCCCCGCCCGCAGGCGGGCGAGGACCGCGGCGGAGCGATCGAGCCGCCTGCCCAATGCAATCCAGGCCCGCGCCCACACCGTGGCGCTCGCAGCGGCCCCGAGCAGCATGACCAGTCCGATCGGGAGCATGTACCCGTGGATCCCGCCGCTCAGCCCTGCGCGCAGCCCGGCGACGCCGGCGACCCGGTAGTAGGCGAGGCTGTGTCCCAGCCACTCGCCGGCGAGAGCGGCGAGGACCGCACCGGTGACGGCGAGGCGGCGGCGCATCCGCGCAAGAGTAGCGCCCACCGACCCACGCACACGGTGCCAGACAGCAGTCTCGTGCCGCCGCTGGAGTACCCTCCCGGCGAACTCGCGCGTTCTCCCATGCCCATGCCCANNGAGAGTCGCACCAGTCAGCCGGCGCCGGCCCTGAGCGGCACCTCGCTGACCGGTACCCCCATCGCCCTGTCGGCGTTCCACGGACACCCCGTGGTCATCGACTTCTGGGCGTCGTGGTGCGGGCCGTGCCGGGCCCAGCAGGACGAGCTCAACTCGCTGGTCTCTCGTTTCACCGCTCGCGGTGTCGAATTCGTCGGGGTCGACATCCGCGACGACTCCGCCAACGCGCTCGCCTACGTCCACGAGTTCCGCGTCCAGTACCCGAGCGTGTTCGACCCGGCCTCAGACGACGCGGCGTCCTTCAACGTCGATGCTCCCCCGACCACGCTGGTGGTCGACGGCTCAGGCACCATCCGCCTGCGTGAGCTGGGCACCCTGGTCGACGTGACCTCAACGCTCAACTCGCTGCTCGGCGGCGCCTGAGATGGCCACGACCATCGCCCCGCCGCCGAGCCCGCGCCGCACAGCCGCGCCCCCGCCCCGCCGGCGCACTCGGGCGCGCTCCAGGCTGGGACGGTTCTGGCACGAGTACACGCGCATGCGAACGGCGATCTACTTCCTCATCGGCATCCTGATGATCGTGCTCATCGGCACCTTCGTGCCGCAGGAGTTCACCTCGGCATCGCAGCGGGTCACCGAGTTCCTCACCGCACACCCCAACCTCAACGACCTGTTCACGCGCCTCGGTTTGCCCCTGACATCGGTGTTCGTCTCGCCGCTCTTCTACATCCTCCTGGCCAGCCTGTACATCGCCCTGCTGTCGTGCGTGATCACCCGCGGCCGGGCGCTGATCGTGCGCACCGTGCGGCGATATCCGCGCACCCCGCAGTACTGGGGTGAGTGGGGGTCGTGGCTGTTCCACACGTCGTTCTTCCTGCTCGTCGTCGCCGTCGTGTGGGGCAAGGCCACCGGGTTCGACGGGATCATGACGATCACCCAGGGTCAGCGCGTCGCGGAGACCCGGGCCAGCTATGACACCCTCCAGGAGGGCATGCTCTTCGACGGTCACCACGCCGGTTATGAGGTGCAGCTCAACAGCTTCCGCGCGCCCCTACAGGCCAACGGGATGCCGTCCGACTTCGTGAGCAACATGACCGTGTACAGCGGCGGCAGGGCGGTGCTCACCAAGGACGTGCGCGTCAACGATTTCCTGGGCTACGACGGGGTCGACTTCTACCAGCAGGACTACGGCTGGGCGCCCCACATGGTGGTGCGCAACCCCGCCGGCGAGGTGGTCAGCGACACCGACATCCAGATGATCAGCGACGACAAGACGGCGTCGACCGGGGTGCTCAAGGTGCCCGCGTTCAACTACACCCTGCCCGGGCAGACAAAGCCCATGCAGATCGGCGCCAAGCTGGTGCTGTACCCGGACGCGCAGGCGCTCCCGCAGGTGACCGGCGCCTCCAACACGCTCAACTTCTCCTACGCCGCCGGCAGTGCGGCCGCCAACAACCCGGTGCTCGAGGTGCAGCTGTTCATCGGCGACCTCGGCATCGACAACGGAACCTCGCAGGACGTGTTCACCCTCGACACCGGTGCCATGTCGCCGTACTACCTCGGCGCGGCAGCCTTCGCGTTGCCGCTCCACCAGACCACCACGCTGAGCCTGCCCGCGGCCAACGGCGGCACCGCCGACTTCACCGTCTCCTTCCCCGACCTCCGCCAGTTCTCGCTCTTCCACGTCAAGAAGGACAATGGCGTGCCCCTGGTCTACACGGCGTTCGTCCTCACGATGGTGGGCCTGCTCAGCAAGCTCTATCTGCGACCATTCCTCGAGCGGCGCCGCCGGGCCCGTGCGTCCGCTCCAGCACTCGGTGGGCGAGTCTCGACCCCGCCGGGTGCACCGTCCGCAGGTCCCATGCGAGAGGAGGTGCTGACCCGATGAACGGCACTCCGCTGTCGCTCACGCTCTTCGGGGTTGCTGTGGCCTTCTACGTCGCCGCCCTGATCGGCTTCATCGTGTACATCCCCGTTCGGCGCCGCCGCCTCGCCGACGCGGCCCTGAGCCTGGTGGCGCTGGCATGGCCCTTCCACCTCGCCTCCATCCTCACCCGGGCTTTCGAGTCCGGGCACTGGCCGCTTGGCAACATCTACGAATACTCGACGGGAATCTCATTCGTCGTGGCCACCACCTTCCTGGTCATCTCTCTGCGCGCCGGTCAGCGGCTCATCGGTGTGCCCGCGATGATCCTCACCATCGGGCTGATGGCGGTGGCCTACATGCTCTACGTGCCCCCCGGGAACCTCGTCCCGGCTCTGCACAGCTACTGGCTGACCATCCATGTCACCTCGATGGCGACCGCGTCGGGACTTCTCGTCTTCTCCAGCTTCTTCGCCATGTTCTTTCTTGCCCGTCGCTGGGCCGACGGCTATGTGCTCGCCGGCGCCATCGGTGGCGGGGGCGGAACGCTCGTGGCGGGCGGCGGCGGAGCGGCGGTGATGACCGGCGGTGGCGGTCCGCTGTCATCGCTGGCCGGGTCGCTGCAGCGGCTGCCCGCGTCGAAGACGCTCGATGCCTGGAGCTACCGCTTCGTGATGATCGGCTTCCCCGTGTGGACCTTCGGGGTGATGATGGGGGCGGTCTGGGGAGAGCACGCCTGGGGTCGCTACTGGGGCTGGGATCCCAAGGAGACCTTCAGCTTCATCGTGTGGGTGATCTTCGCCATCTACCTGCACGCACGGGTCACCTACGGGTGGCGCGAGACGCGCGCGGCCCTCATCACCGTCATCGGACTCGTGGCCATCTTCGCCGACCTCTACGCGGTCAACCTCTGGATCGCGGGGCTGCATTCCTACGCTCGCGCCTGAGGGCGCTGCGCAAGCCGGCGTGCCGTCGTACCATCTCTCCCACATGGGAGATTGCGATGTCTGATCACGGTGTGCGCTTTCGTCCGGGAACCGTCGTCAGCCCGGGCGAGTACCGCAATGTCGAAACCGGCACCACCCGCTATTTCGATGGCGGTTCGCCCGTACCGGGCGGCGTGAATTCCGCTTCGTGGGAGCAGATCTCGGACCATCACCACCCCAACACCGGGCGCGGCCGCCCCGCTGTTCGAAGCGAGCCGGACAGGCCATCGTCCGCGGGCGTGCGCTTCGCCGCGGGGACGGTGGTCAGTGCCGGGGAGTACCGCAACGCGGAGACGAACGCGGTCCGCTACTTCGACGGCAACAGCCCGCTGCCCGGCGGAGCCAATGCGGCGAGCTGGCAGCAGGTGTCCGATCACCATCACCCCGAGTCGGGACGCGGCGGTGCCGGCCGGCGCAGCGAGCCGGGGTCGCCATCGTCGACCGGGGTTCGNNAACACCCCCCTGCCCGGCGGCGCCAACTCGTCGAGCTGGCAGCAGATCTCCGACCACTTCCACTCGCCAGCGAAGGCTTGACCGCGGCGCTGGCGGCGCCCACGCCGCTGCGCGACGGCGACCTCGGTCTNNGCCTGTTTGAGGCTGGCCTTGTCACCGCCGGTTGGTCGAGCAACCCCACCGTTGTCCGGCTCCAGGTGTGCCTCCCCGACCTGTCACCCGCGGGAATGGTGACCGTGTGGATCAACGACAGCGGCGAAGCGGAGGTCGGCTACTGGCTGCTCGAGTCAGCGCGTGGGCGTGGGGTCGCGACACGCGCGCTCCGGTTGCTGTCCGAGTGGGCATTCGCCACCTGCGACCTCGAGCTCCTGCAACTGACCACCCTGCCCGGCAACACCCGCTCGGAGCGCGTCGCCCAGGCCGGTGGTTTCCGCGACGCCGGCACGGTGGCTCGCGACGTCAAGGGGAGCGCTCGCACGATGCGCCTGTGGGTGCGCAACCGTGGCGGCGCCCTCCGACAGCCGACCATTGCCGCGCCGTAACCTAGCGCAGACAACCGAGCAGTTCAGGAAGGGCGATCATGAGCGACCAGGCCAGCGTCCAGGCGTCCACCGACGTTGGTCTCGACGCGCTCCCACTTCTGCCCCGCGGCGACGTGCTGTTCGAGGACATTCCGGTCAGGGCGGTGGTCCTGGAGGCGTTGGCGCCGACGCTGGGCCACGGCTGCCTCGTGGTGCGCGACCGCGATCGAGGCGCGGTGGTGCTTGTGCGCGACGGCGCCCTCGTCGAGGTGCACGCCTTCGACGGAAGCAGTGCGCGCAGCGGCGATGGCGTGCTCGCCGAGGTGCAGGCCTGGTCACACGCCCTGGTATCGGCGCACCGCCTCGACGCGCTGCTCGTCGACGTCTGCGAAGCGCTTGTCCGTGGCGAGGTCATGTACGCCGACCTCCGCCTCGACTGGGTGGAGTGGCCATCGCTGCTCGCCGACCTGGGACGGCGCGGCGGCACGTACGCGGTGGAGATCTTCACCCCGGCGGGGCGCGGCGTGACCTGCGTCGCGGCCGGCGATCAGACCTTGTCGTACACGGACATCCACCCCTCCCTCGGTGACCCCGCGCTCCTCGAGGCGATGGCGTCCAATCGTGACGGGAGCATCCGGGTGCGGCGCCTCGCAACCGCCGCCTTCGCGCCAAGGCCGCGGAGTGGAGCGGAGGATGCCGTCCCCGAGCCGAGCCCGGCAGCCCACGCGGCGCTCCAGGGCTCCGACGACGACAGCAACGGCTCGGCGCGCGACACCCCGGAGCCTGCAGGCGCCGCCGGCCTTGACACGGCAGACCTCGTGCCGCCGGCCCAGGCGTCACGAGAGGAGCGGGCTCTCCCGGTGGCGGACGAGGTGTTGCCCGATCTCACCTGGGTGGCCCCGTGGCAGACGCCGTGGCGGGAGGAGGTCCTTGGCGCGGAAACGATNNAAACGATTGGATCCGGGGTGGCCGCTCCCTCGTCGCCGGTCGCCCGGCCGTCTGTCGGGGACATGCTCGCCGGGCTGCGTTCGATCGCCCAGCGCAGGCTGCAACTCTCAGCGTCGCGTGTCGAGATCGTTCTGGACGAGGCGGCCCGGGAACAGAGACCCCTGGATTCCGTGCTCGAGGAGATTCGTGCCATGAGCATCCGTGGGGTCATGCCCTCCACCGTCGACGCCATGGTCGCCGAGATGAAGATCGCCGCCGCGGAGTATCGGTCGCACTGACCCGAGCCTCGGCGACGACCGGCGATCCTCGCATCCGCCGGGCCGGTCCGCGCCAGGCCGGCCGCTCCTGGTCTCACAGCGAATCCCCAGACATTGCCCACGGGGCGCCCAGCGGGCCATTCCATCCTGATGACACCCGACAGGTTCATCCCATCAGGACAACAACATGACAACAGGCAACCCGCCTCGCACCCCCACTGATCGAGACCGAGCCCAGCGCCGCCTCAGCCGGATGACCACGGCGGTGGCAGTCGCCGCCGCCGCCGGCTCAGGAACGGTGGCCATCGCACTGGCCGCCACCGCGCACACCGGCTCCGCAACCGCCGGCATCGTCGGCACCACCACGACCACCACCTCCACCTCGGACGACTCGGAAGCGTCGGCGGAGGGCTCGCTGAAGAGCACCACGCCTGTCGCACCCGCTGCGCCGACCGCCAGCGCCGCCGCCGTCACCGGCGGTTCGACCATCGTTCGATGACCGCTGCTCGTTCCCACACACTTGCCGGCGCGCGGAGCGGCCGCCACATTCGGCCGCGGGGCATGACGACGCCGAACATCCTGCTGCGGGCTGAGGATTGGGCGCTGGGAACGCGGGTCCGCCTGGTCCTCGCTCAAGGTGACCAGGCGGCGCTCTCCCTCGCCAAGGCCGCCATGGATGCGGTGCTGCGCGACATTGATGACACGTGCAGCCGGTTCCGCGAGGACAGCGAACTGACCCGCCTCAATGCCGGTGCCGGACGCGAGCACGCCGTCAGCCCATTGCTCGGCCGCGCCATCGCGGAGGCTCTCCGCGCCGCCGCGCTCACCGAGGGGGACGTCGACCTCACGGTGGGCGGAGCCGTGCGCCGCGCCGGGTACGACGTGGATTTCGCCGCCATCCCCGCCGATGGCGGTCCCATCACGGTGACGGCCCGCCCCATTCCCGGCTGGAGGCTGGTTCGCTACGCGGCGGCCGGCCATCGCGTCTCTGCTCCTGCGGGGATCGAGATCGATCTCGGTGCGACGGCCAAGGCGCTGGCCGCCGATCTCGCCGCCGTCGCGGCTCTCGAGGCACTGCACGGCACCGGCGGGGTCCTGGTGAGCCTGGGCGGGGACATCGCGCTTGCCGGGACACCGCCGCCCGGTGGCTGGACGNNGGCGCCATCGCGACGTCGAGCACCACGGTGCGTCGATGGGTTCGCGATGGCGTCGAGCAGCACCACATCATCGACCCACGCACCGGCGCCCCCGCGCGCACGCCGTGGCGCCTGGCGACCGTCGTCGCCGACACCTGCGTCGACGCCAATATCGCCTCGACGGCTGCGATCATCCGCGGCGTCCGCGCCGGGCCGTGGTTGGTCGAGCGCGCGCTTCCCGCGCGGTTGGTGGCCAACGACGTGTCCGTCGTGCGTGTCGGTCGCTGGCCGCAACCAGCGGAGGTGGCCCGGTGAACAGCCAGGTGCTGTGGTACACGACACGAGCCGCGGGGGTCGTGTCGCTGATCCTGTTCACCGCGGTTGTGATCCTCGGCCAGCTGGCGCGCCTCCGCGTGGAGTCGGCGAGCTGGCCGCGGTTCCTCAGCGCCGACCTGCACCGCAACCTCTCGCTTCTCAGCCTCGTCTTCCTTGCCATCCACATCGTCACCGCGGTGGTTGACCCCTTCACCAGCCTCGGCTTGACCCCCGTGCTCGTCCCCTTCGGATCCACCTACCGCCGCTTCTGGCTGGGCCTCGGCACGCTGGCGTTCGAGATCATCGTTGCCCTCGTCATCACCAGCCTGCTGCGCCGGCGCGTCGGATTGCGCGCCTGGCGCGTCATCCACTGGCTGGCTTACGCGGCGTGGCCGATCGCCGTCC
>PLWW01000003.1 GCA_003153125.1 Candidatus Dormiibacterota bacterium
CCGCTCGTTCGCGCTGTTCTGGTGGGACTTCATCGTCGGCGACGACTACCGCGTGGCGCTCAGTGTCGTCGTGCTCCTGTCGGCGACAGCCGTGCTCAGCCACGCCGGCGTCGCACTGTGGTGGCTGGTTCCCATCGGCGTTGCGCTCACACTGGCGGTGTCGGTGTTCTCGGTGGCGCGGCGCAGCGGCCACCGCGACGCGCGCTGATCGCGCACACGAGTCACGGCCGGGCGAGGACACGTCCGTTGCGGTCGATGACCACGGTCATGCTGACGTCGCGCTGACCGATGCCGCCCGGCCACGCGGAGACGTGTGCGCGCACCGTGTAGTTCAACGTTCCCGCGGCGTCGGTCACACCGCGGCACGTCATCCCGGACACTGTTGCGAAATCGTCCAGGTTGTCGGCGCCGCACGCTGTGACGGAGAGCTCGGCGGGATTGATGAAGTTGGCGGGGGTATTGGCCGGCACACCCATGGCGGCGAGGGCACTCGGTGGCAGCGGGATGCTCGGGTCATCCGCCACGAAGGCGGTGGTGCCGTTCCAGCAGACTCCAACGCGCAGGCCCACGGTCGCTCCGAACTGGGAGCCGACGACGCGGCCGGCGGAGAATTGTGCGCAGGTGGCCCCCTCCAGGCCGAAGCTGCTCGAGTTGGTCGAGGCAGCCGTCGCCTGTTCGGGAACGGTGGAAACCGCCAGCAGCCAGGCTGCCGCGAGGGCGGGGACAGCCAGCCACAGCAACGCCGCATGCCGCCCCGGCTCCCTGCCACGAGGCTCGACGTGGTCGGGATCTGACCACGCGATCATCAGGGTGGGAAGCATCACCAGCAGCTCGAGGATCGCCGTCAGCCCACGGCCGGTGATGACGTTGTTGAGCTCCGAGCTCCCCGAGAAGGACCCGTTCTGACTGAGAGTGGAGAGGGCAAAGGACAGGTAGTCCGTGGCGATGACGATGAGCACCTCGAGAGCCAGAGCGACGCCGAGCAGGCGGAAGCCGCGGCGGTAGGCGTGGTCGCGGAGAGCTGACTCGCGCTCGTCGAGCGTCCGTCTGCGCGTGAAGGCCAGGCCACCGGTCGCGCGGACGAGGAGGAGGTCGAGGACCACCAAGCACAGCACCACCAGGATCCCAAGTCCGTGGAAGGAGGGTGGTACCGACGATCCCAGCAGCGCGGTGACCACCAGAGTGACCAGGACCGCGACGCGGCGCGCTCGCCGGCTTTCCAGCTGCGTCTTGCGACGAAGGGTGAGACGGTTCACGGGAATTGCTCCACGGTGCCGTTCCTGTCGATGACCAGGCGCAACGTGACCTCTCGGTGCACGAACGGCATCAGGCTGGGGGCGACATCGGTGCGGTATGTGAACGCGAGGGTGCCGTCCGCTGCGGTGGTTCGGGCGCACTGCGTGGTCGTGGTCGTGGTCAGCGCCGACGAGGACTGCTCGCAGTCGGTGCTGTTCATCCCGAAGGTCTCGAACGCCCGCTTCCCGTTCCAACAGACCCTGGCATGGAAGGGGAGGGTGGCCTGGATACCCAGGCCCACGTTGCGACTGGCGTAGAACTCCCGGCATGCGGTCGCCCCGGATCCGCTCCCGTCCGTTGTTGCGGCGAGTGTCGTGGACGTGCTCAGCGGTAGCACCGCGACCGCCAGCGAGAGCACCACCGGAATCGCCACGGTCAGCGCGAGCAGCGCCATCGCAGTCCGGGTGCGTCCGCCGTGGGGCCGGTCTCCGTCCAGCTCGCGGACGTCCACCGCCTGGTACCCGGGCTCCAGGAACGCCATCACCATCGCCGGCAGCACAAACAACAGCTCCAGGAACATGATCAGTCCGCCGCCGCCCACGGTGGACCCCAGCCACGAGCGCGTCTGTTGCGACGCTACGTCGGCCACCACCACGGTGCCCCCGACCACCACCGCGAAGATCGTGTATGCAATGCGGTGAGCCCGGTTGCGCATCGCCTCCTGACGCTCGTCCACGGTTGTGTCCGGCGCTGTCGCCACCCGTTGCGTTGCAGTCCCCAGCGAGACGTTGAGCACGATCAGGAGGAGAAACAGCGCGAGGTCGTCGCTCGGAGCAGGAGCGCGGACACCGGTGTAACTCGGGCTGGCCATCAGGGCAACACATGTCGCCGCGATGAGCGCGACAAGCGCGCGCCGCACCGAGCGACGGCCCAGCCAGGAGCCCGGCACCCGCCGCGTCATCCGCAGCATGACGCACGTCATCAGCACCAGCACCAGGTACCCGAACAGAAAGATGTCGCGGGCGAGCAAGGGCACAAACGTGAGGCACAGCAATCCAAGAAAGATGGACAGGGTGATCCGCGTCGGGGTGAAAACGGGACGCAGTCTTCGCTGCCGGATCGGCGGGTCGGCGATCATCATCAGCCCCCTCCGGCGTTGGCAGTGCGGCTGTAGAGCTCCTCGCTCATCGGCCGCATCGGCTGGCGCGAAAAGATGGCCTCGACCGGGACGCCGAACAGCTCGCTCAGGCGGAAGGCCAGCTCGAGGCTGGGGTTGTAGTCGCCGCGCTCCAGGTACCCGACCGTCTGGTAGTTGACCCCGACAGCGTCGGCCAGGGCCTGGCGCGACAGACCGCGCTCGGCGCGCAGGACGGCGATGCGGTTGTAGAACCGCTCCGATCCCGTGGGTGGTGTGTTTCCACGACCATCCTGCCTACTCAT
>PLWW01000067.1 GCA_003153125.1 Candidatus Dormiibacterota bacterium
CGGTGCGCGCCCTGGCCGCCGCCGTCCCGGTTGCGCTGGCGTCGCCGCCGCTGGCCGCGGCCGGTCTCAGCGCCACCCATGCGGTCGCGGCGGCAGGCGGCGGGCCGCCCGCCGTGCTCATCGCGCCGGCAACGGCTCCATGACCGCCGAGGACAAAGGGCGACGCCCTGTTAAGCTCGGCCTTCGCATCAGCTGTCTGCGGTGAGTCTCATGCAGGTCGTGCCGCGCGTCGCCATCGAGCGTATGCGCCCCGAGGACATCCCCGCCGTCCAGGTGATCGAGCGGGAGATCTTTCTGTCGCCGTGGCCGCGCAACGCCTACGCGACCGAGCTTGCCCAGAACCGTCAGGCGTCCTACATCGTGCTCCGCGAGGACGGTCAGCTCGTCGGCTACGCGGGCCTGTGGAACGTGGTGCATGAGGCTCACGTCACGACCATCGGCGTGCGCGGCCAGGACCAGGGCAAGGGCTATGGGAAGACCCTCTTCGCGGCGCTCATCCAGCGCAGCTACGAGCTCGGCGCGCGCTGGATGAGCCTCGAGGTGCGCGCCGGCAACCTGCACGCCATCCACCTCTACGAGTGGTTCGGGTTCAAGTCGATCGGGCGGCGCCGCGGGTACTACACCGACAACGGTGAGGACGCGGTGATCATGTGGAGCGACAGCATCCACGCGCCGGCATTCAAGAGTCGCTTCATCGAGATCTTCTCCTCCATCGACGTGGCCGGCATCGGCAGCCCTCCCGATCGGGAGTACCCGCTCTGAACCTCCTCGCGGTGGAGACCTCGTGCGACGAGACCGCGGCGGCTGTGTTGCGCGACGGGCGGGAGGTGGTCAGCAGCGTCGTCTCCTCGCAGATCGCGCTGCACGCGGAACACGGCGGGGTCGTGCCCGACCTGGCCGCTCGCGCCCACCTCGAGGCGATCGGACCGGTCGTGGTCGAGGCCCTGAGCGCGCTCGAGGATGGCTGGGACGGCATCGACGCGGTGGCCGTGACGCGGGGCCCGGGGCTGGCCGGCTGCCTGCTCGTGGGCGTGCTCTACGCGCAGGGTGCGGCGCTTGGGCGGGGTGTGCCGATGGTGGGCGTCTCCCACATGGCCGGCCACGTGTACAGCGCGTGGCTGAGCGACCCGACCCTTGAGCCTCCCTACCTGGCCCTGGTGGTGAGCGGTGGCCACAGCGATGTCGTCGAGCTGCGCGGCCACGGCGACGCCAGGCGCCTCGTCTCGACACGCGACGACGCGGCCGGTGAGGCGTTCGACAAGGCCGCCCGCCTCCTCGGCCTCGCCTACCCGGGCGGGCCGGCGATCGAGCGCGCGGCGCGCGGCGGCGACCCCTCCAGGTTCCCCCTGCCGAACACTCGCCTCGACGACGCTCTCTCCTTCAGCGGGCTGAAGACGGCACTGCGCTACACCGTCCGTGACCTCGGCGAGGGGTCTCTGACTGACGATGGCACCCCCTCCGACCCAGTCGTGGTGGCCGACCTGGCCGCCGCCTTCCAGGCCACGGTGGTGTCCCAGCTGCTCCACGCCCTCACCACCATCGCCGACCGCAGCGGCGCGGAGCGGATCGCCGTCGTGGGCGGGGTGGCGGCCAACCAGGCGCTGCGCGAGGCGGTCACAGAGCACTTCGCGGGACTACCGGTGAGCATCCCGCCGCTGTCGCTGTGCACCGACAACGCGGCCATGATCGGCGCGGCCGGCTGGCACAGGCTGGCCATCCACGGAGCCGACGCGTCGGGCATCCTCGTTGACCCGGTGCTCGACGAGTACGCCTGAGGATTCGCTGCGCGAGCGCCCGGTTACCATCGCCGCGTGAGCATCCCCGGCGCGAGCGGCCCCCGGTCCGAGGTCGCTGACCGGTATCTCGAGGCCATCTACTACATCGAACACGAGGGCGAGGTGCCGAGGCCGGGGCGGATCGCGGAGTGGCTTGCGGTGAGCGCCCCCACGGTGACGGTCACCCTGCAGCGGCTCGCGCGCGCTGGGTGGGTGACCGTTGCGGCAGATCGCAGCGTCCACCTCTCCGATACGGGGCGTGTCGCCGCGGCCGCCGTGGTACGGCGCCACCGGCTCATCGAGCGCTGGCTGACCGACGTCCTCGGGCTGGACTGGGCGACAGCCGACCGCGAGGCTGCGGCGCTTTCGCACGGGGTCTCCGAGGCGGTGCTTGAGCGGCTCGACGAGCACCTCGGGCGGCCGTCAACGTGCCCGCACGGCAACGTCATCCCGGGCCGGCGCGCGCCGGCCGGGCGGCCCATGCAGCGGCTGGTCGACCTCCCCACGGGCGTGGGGTCCCGCGTCTTCCGGATCTCTGAGGTCGCCGAGCACGACGCTCCGCAGCTCCTCGCCGTCCTCCACGACGGCGGGGTGGTCCCTGAGGCCCGGATCCTGCTCACCGAACGTGCCGACGGACAACTCCGCCTCGTCGTCGAGGGGCACCCCGTCGTGCTCAGCTCCGGCGTGGCCGCCGCGGTCTGGGTGGAGTCGGCTCCGGCCTGACTCCAAGGTTAGATTAGGCTAACCTAAGTCCGTGAGCTTCGCAGGGACAGCGCTCCTCGGGGCGGTGTCCGGCCTGACCATCTTCTTCGGTCTGCCCATCTCGCGATGGGGGCGGCCGGGGCCGCGGATCATGGCCTTCCTCACCTCGGCGTCGGTGGGCGTGCTGCTCTTCATCTTCTACGACGTTCTTCGCAACGCCAGCGAGACAGTGGAGGGCCACCTCGGCGGATCCACCGGCGAGGGCGTCGTCCTCGGTCTCCTCCTCGCCGCCGGGCTGGGTGTGGGCATGTTCGTCCTGGTGGGCTTCGAGCGCGTCTCCCGACGCCGGCCGCTGCGGACGGGCCCCGGCGCCATGATGGCGACGGCGACCAGGGTGCACGCGCGAGCGCCCATGCAGGCACCGATGCGAACCGCCCTGTTCATCGCCGTCGGGATCGGCCTGCACAACTTCTCGGAGGGGCTCGCCATCGGGCAGTCCGCCGCTGCGGGCGCGTACAGGTTCTTCCTGGTGCTGGTGATCGGCTTCGGCCTCCACAACATCACCGAGGGGTTCGGCATCAGTGGCCCGCTGCTCGGCGCGCGGCCCAGCTGGCGCTTCCTCGCGCTCCTCGGCGCGGTTGGCGGCGGTCCCACGTTCATCGGCACCGTGGTCGGCTACGTGGTCACCCATCTTGGGGGGTCGACGCTGTTCAGCCAGGCCGTGTTCGTGCTCTTCCTCGGGCTCGCTGCCGGGGCCATCGTCTACGTCGTCGGCGAGCTCCAGCACGTCAACCGCAAGATCGGCAGCCACCAGGTTGGGATGCTCGGACTGCTCTGCGGCCTGCTCGCCGGGTACGGCACCGACCTGCTCCTCAAGTCGCTCGGTGCCTGACCGCGGTCCCGCCCTTGGAGTTGCCAGGTTGGCACTCGCTGGCGTACAGTGTTAGCAGTCTCCACATGAGAGTGCTAACCATTTTCACCGAGAAGGGAGGTCCCCTGTGGCCCTGAAGCTTCGCCCCCTGGCAGATCGCGTCGTCGTCAAGCCCCTCGAGCGCGAGGAGATGACCAAGAGCGGCATCGTCCTCCCCGACACCGCCAAGGAGAAGCCCCAGGAGGGCACGGTCGAGGCGATCGGCAGCGGCCGCTACAACGAGCAGTCCGGCAAACGCGTTGAGCTCGACGTTAAGGTCGGCGACCGCGTCATGTACGCCAAGTACGCCGGGAGCGAGGTCAAGATCGACGAGGTCGAGTACCTGATCCTGAGCGAGAAGGACATCCTCGCCGTCGTCGGCACCAACGGCTCCAACTGACCAGCGACGTCGCGCCAACGGCCGCCACCCGCTGGTGGCCGGCTGCGCGCGCGTGAGCACCGGAGGACCTGACCTCTCATGACTGCCAAGCAGCTGCGTTTCAGCAACGAGGCGCGTGAAGCGCTGCATCGCGGTGTCGATGCGGTGGCCAACGCGGTGTCCGTCACGCTCGGCCCGTGCGGCCGCAACGTGGTCATCGACAAGCGTTTCGGCGCCCCAATGATCATCAACGACGGCGTCACCATCGCCCGTGACCTCGAGTTCAAGGACCACTTCGAGAACATGGGCGCGCAGTTGCTCAAAGAGATCGCCGTCAAGACAAACGACATCGCCGGCGACGGAACCACCACGGCCACCGTGCTCGGCCGCGCCCTCATCAATGAGGGCCTGCGCAACCTCGCTGCCGGGGCGTCCCCGACCGAGTTGCGCCGCGGCATGCTGGCCGCTTCGGAGGTTGTCGCGGCTGCGGTCCGCGCCCAGTCACACCCCGTGGCCGGCAACGAGGACCTCAAGCGGGTGGCGATCATCAGCTCCGGCGACGAGCTCATCGGCACCATGATCGCGGAGGCCTTCGAGCGCGTCGGCCGCGAGGGTGTCGTGACCGTCGAGGAGGGCACCAGCATCGACACCGAGGTCGAGGTCGTCGAGGGGATGCAGTTCGATCGCGGCTATGTATCGCCGTACCTGGTCACCGACCAGAAGGCGATGGAGGCGGTGCTTGACCACCCGGCTGTTCTTGTCACGGATGTCAAGATCTCCGCGGTCGCCGACCTGCTCCCTGCCCTGGAGTTGATCGTGCAGTCGGGACGGCCGCTGCTGATCCTCGCCGAGGACGTGCAGGCCGAGGCTCTGGCAACCCTGGTGGTGAACCGAGTGCGTGGTGCATTCACGGCCGTCGCCGTGAAGGCCCCCGCGTTCGGTGACCGGCGCACAGCCATCCTCACCGACATCGCCGTACTGACCGGTGCCACGCTGATCACCGAGAAGGTGGGCCTGCGCCTGGACGCCGTCCGCCTCGACCAGCTGGGCAGCGCCGAGCGCGTGGTGATCACCAAGGAAGACACCACCATCCTCAAGGGTGGAGGCGATCGCGCCGCCGTGGATGCGCGCGCCCAGGACCTTCGTCGCGAGATCGAGGAGATCGAGTCGGACTGGGACCGCGAGAAGCTCCAGGAGCGACTTGCCCACCTCGTCGGCGGCATCGGTGTGATCCGCGTCGGCGCCGCCACCGAGACAGAGTTGAAGGAGCGCAAGTCGCGCGTCGAGGACGCCCTGGCCGCGGTCCGCGCGGCTCTCGAGGACGGCTACGTCGTCGGTGGTGGGGTTGCGCTTCTGCGCGCCGCCTCCGCCATCGATGCTCTCAGGCTCGAGGGCGATGCCGCCACCGGGGCCCGGATCGTGCGGCGCGCCATCCAGGAGCCGCTGCGCATCATCGCCCAGAACGGTGGCTTCGACGGACCCACGGTCGCGCAACACGTGGGTGAGCTGACCGGCGACGAGGGCTTCGACGCCCGCACCGGTGAGTACGCCGACCTCGTCAAGAGCGGTGTCATCGACCCCACCAAGGTGGTGGTCAGCGCACTGTCCCTCGCCACGTCGATTGCCACCATGGTGCTCACCACCGAGGCCCTGATCGCCGACGCGCCCGAGCCCGAGGAGGACGAGGCCGGTGGCGGCCACGGCCACGGCNNGTGGCATGGGCGGCGGCATGGGGATGGGGGACGACCTCGACTTCTGAGGCGGCGCCCGTGCCCACGTGTCGCGGCCTCGCGCAGCCCGCCTAGACTGGCCAGCGCATGTGCGGCATCGCCGGGTTCACCGGCATCGACCAGGACCTCATGGGCCGGATGCTCGACTCCATCGCGCACCGTGGTCCCGATGGTTTCGGCATCGACGTCAACGAGCATTTCACCCTGGGCATGCGACGCCTCGCCATCGTCGACATCGCGGGCGGCAACCAGCCCCTGTACACCGAGGACCACCGGCTTTCACTCATCTGCAACGGCGAGATCTACAACGCGCCGGGACTGCGCCTCGAGCTGGAGCGCAAAGGGCATCGTTTCAGCACCGACCACTCCGACACCGAGGTGATCCTGCGTGGCTATGAGGAATGGGGCCGCGACGTGGTCACCCATCTCGCCGGGATGTTCGCCTTCGCGCTCTGGGACTCGACGCGCTCCGAGCTGCTGCTGGCGCGTGATCGCCTCGGCATCAAGCCCCTCTACTGGGCGCAGCACGGCGGCCGGTTCATCTTCGCCTCGGAGATCAAGGCGATCCTTCAGGACACGGCCATCCCTCGCGGCGAGGACCTCAAGGTGCTGCAGCGGTTCCTCATGTTCCGCGTCCACGACGCCACCGAGGACACGTTCTTCGCGGGCATCAAACGGCTCCTGCCCGCGCACACCATGACGGTCGGCCCCGAGGGTGTCCGCAGCACCAGCTGCTACTGGAAACCCGAGGTCAACCCCGACTTCTCGGGGAGCCGCAGCGATGACGACTACGCGGCCGAGTTCGCGGCGCTGTTCGACCGCGTGATCGCCCGCCACCTCATCTCCGACGTCCCGGTGGGCGTACCGCTGTCCGGAGGGCTCGACTCCAGTGGCGTGGTGTGCACGATGGCCCACCTCATGGACCAGGGCACCGACCTGCACACCAAGGGCAGGCTGCACACCTTCTCGGCGCTCTTCCCCGGCCAGAGCATCGACGAGAGCGAGTACATCCATGAGGTCGAGCAACGCACCCACAGCGTGCCTCACTACGCGTATCCCGACGTCGACGAGTTCTGGGCGGAGATGACCGACTGGATCTGGTTCCAGGAGGAGCCGACGATCGCGTCAGCGCCCTACGCGTACTACTGCGTGTACCGCATCGCCAAGGAGCACGTCACGGTGATGCTGTCGGGCAACGGCGGCGACGAGTTGCTCGCCGGGTACATCCCGTACTTCCGTGCCTACATGACCTCGGCGCTCGACCAGCACCACTGGCTGGCCCTCTCCCGCGAACTGTTCCGGGGCCGGGACCTCTATCGCGGCTATCTCGGCGAGGCGCTGCGCTCGCGTCTTCCCCGCCAGGGCGGCCTGCTCAGCATGCGCCCGTTCCTGGCCGACGAGGACGGCACCCTCGACGGGGTCACCTTCAGCGCCGACCGCAACCTCAACGCCCGCCTGGCCAGCGACGTACTCGCCTACTCGACCCCCAACCTGCTGCGCTACGAGGACAAGAACTCGATGGCGTTCTCCATCGAGGCTCGCGTTCCCTTCCTCGACCACGAGCTGGTCGAGTTCATTTTCAACCTGCCCATCGACCAGAAAATCGACGGTGGCTGGAACCGCGCTGTGTACCGTCGTGCCATGCGTGGGCGCATCCCCGAGAAGAACCGTCTGCGGCGCAGCAAGATCGGCTTCACGAACCCCGAGGTCACCTGGATCCGGGCGTACTCCGCGCGGATGCGCGCCATCTTCGACTCACCGGAGTGCCGGGCGCGCGGGATCTACGACAACGACCGCCTGGTCAGGGATTTCGACGCGTGGCTCGCCGGCGCGGCGGGCGATCCGCTCATCTTCTGGCGGACCATGGTCACGGAACTGTGGATGCAACGCTATATGGACCAGCCCGTCGCGCTGGCGGCATGACCATGGTGAACGAGCCGGTTTCCTGGCAGGAGAACAGCGTGGTCGGCGGGCGCACCTACCGCCGTGCCGCGCTGCGCACCCACCTCGTGCACGTCAAGGAGCCCATCGTCGACGTGCTGCAGACCTACGTCTCCCCGGTGTTCGAACCGGGTGACTTCCTCGTTCTCTCCGAGAAATTCGTGGCCATCACGCAGGGCCGCGTCATCCACCGATCGCTGGTGCGCCCCGGTCTGCTGGCCAGGTTGCTGGTCAAGGGCGTGACCAAGCTGAAGGACGATGTCGGCTTCTCCGACCCCGCCAAGATGCAGGTGGCGATCATGCGTGCGGGGTGGGTGCGCATGGCCATCGCCATGGTGGGCGGCAGCATCACCCGCCTGTTCGGCCGCCACGGGGACTTCTACCGGATCGCCGGCAATCGCGTGTCTGAGATCGACGGGTTCAATCCCCACACGGTGCGCCCCTTCAACGAGTTCGCCATGCTGGGGCCCGAGGATCCGCCACGGGACGCGCAGGCCATCGAGGACGCCACCGGCTGGCCGGTCGTGATCGTCGATGCCAACAACATCAATGTCGAGGTGCTCGGAGCCAGCTCGGGCGTGCGCGTCCCACTTGTCGACGTGCGCCTCGCGGTGCTCGACAATCCGCTCGGGCAGGGCGAGGAGCAGACCCCGATCGTGCTGATGCGCCCGGTCGCGGCGCCCTAGACGCCTCCGCCATGACCTCGAGCCCGCCCCACGATGTGACGTCCGCACCGGTGGGCACCAAGTGGGCAGAGGTTGACGTGGCCGCAGTGCGCGACAACGCCGCCGCGCTACGACGCTGGGCGGGGGAGGGGTGCGCTCTGATGGCCATGGTCAAGGCCAACGGCTACGGCCACGGCGCCGTGCACGCCGCCCGGGCCGCGCTGGCGGGCGGGGCGACATGGCTGGGCGTCTCGTCGATCCCCGAGGCCGTCGCGCTGAGGTCGGCAGGTCTCGCGGCCCGCATCCTCAACGTGGGCTGGACGATGCCCTCGGAGATGGCCGCGGCGGCTGCGGCAGGCGTCGACGTCGCTGTCTTCAGCCCGGCCGATGTCGCGGCCGCGCGCCGGGCGGCTCGCGACATCGCCGCGCCCGTGCGCGTCCACTGGAAGATCGACACGGGCATGGGCCGCCTGGGCACGCGCATCGAGGACATCGCCGCGATGCGCGACGCGCTTCTCACCGCTCGCGCTGATCTCAAGGTGGCCGGCCTGTTCACCCACTTCGCGTCAGCGGACGGCGCGTCCGCCGACTTCGCCGCCACGCAGCACCAGAGGTTCCTCGACGTTGTGGCGCCGCTGCGTGACGACTTCAGCGACGCTCTGCTCCACACCGCCAACAGCGCCGCCGCGCTTCGCATGCGCGCCACCCACCACGACATGGTCAGGCTTGGCATCGTGCTCTACGGGTACCCACCGGACCACTGCGCGGGTGTGGTCGACGTTCGAACAGCCTTGAGCGTTCGCGCCGCCGTGACCATGGTCAAGGAACTGCAGCCCGGCGACAGCGTCGGCTACGGCCGGGAGTGGACCGCCGAGGGGCGCACACTGGTGGCCACGGTGGCGGCCGGCTACGCCGATGGGATCGATCGTCGCAATGGCAACCGCGGCGTGGTCATCGCCGGTGGCGCGATCTGCCCGATCATCGGGCGGGTCAGCATGGACCAGCTCACGATCGACATCAGCGACGCCGGCCCCACGCGCGCCGGCGACATGGTGACGTTGCTGGGTGCAGACGGCGTCCACGTCATCGATGCCGCCGCCGCCGGGCGCCGGATCGGCACAATCTGCTACGAGGTGCTGTGCGCTGTTTCGGCGCGTGTGCCCAGGATTGCCGTCAACGCGAGCGAGGTGTGAGATGAGCAGGTCGGTGCGGATCGCGGTGGCACAGTACGAGCCCCACGTGGGCGACGTCGCCGGCAACCACGCGTCGGCCGTGACCTGGGCGCGCCGCGCCGCGGCCGCAGGGGTGGGCCTGCTGGTGCTGCCCGAGCTCGCCTCGAGCGGCTACGTCTTTGCCTCGGATGCCGAGGCGTCGGCGAGTGCGGAGGATGCGCGTACGGGCGGTATCGTGACGGCCCTCACCGAGGTGTGCGCGTCGGCCGACATGTACTGCGTGGTTGGTCTCAACGAGCGCGACCGCGAGACGCGCCACAACAGCGCCATCCTCATCGGTCCCGAGGGGCACATCGCCACCTACCGCAAGCTCCACCTCTTCAACGACGAGCAGTCGTGGTTCGAACCCGGGGGCGCGCTGCCCGTCGTGGATCTGCCGTTCGGCAGGGTGGGCATGGTGATCTGCTACGACCTGTGGTTCCCGGAGGCGGTGCGCGCTCTGGCACTGGCCGGTGCGGAGGTGATCGCGGTGCCCACCAACTGGGTGGCCTCCTTCCGGCGCAAGCTCCACGATGACGCCGGCAACTGCATGGGCGACATCGTCGCGATGGCGAGCGCCAGCCAGAACAGCGTGGTGATGGCCTGCGCCGATCGCGTCGGCGTGGAGCGCGAGGTGCGCTTCCTCGGCGCCTCGGTGATCGTTGGGTCCGACGGCTGGCCCGTGGCCGGCCCGGCGAGCGCCGAGGAGGAGGTGCTCCTGGTTGCCGACGTCGACCTCGACGGCGTCGCCGCGGCAAGGAGCCGGACGCCCCGCAACGACCTCCTCGGGGATCGCCGGCCCGACTCATACAATGCTGTGGTCGTTCCCCCTCCGCGGCCCGCCGGCGCGGTCCCAACTGCCACTGCACCCTGAGCGCCACCACCCCCTCCGCGCCCCTCGTCAGCGACCTCAACGACGCCCAGCGTGAGGCGGTCGTCGCGCCCGATGGGCCGCTGCTGATCTTCGCGGGCGCGGGCAGCGGCAAGACGCGGGTGCTCACCCACCGCATCGCCTACGTGATCGCCAACCGCGACGTGCGTCCCCATGAGATCTGTGCGGTCACGTTCACCAACAAGGCAGCCCGCGAGATGCGCGGACGGGTGGAGGCACTTCTCGGAGGCAGCACGTCGGGGATGTGGATCGGCACCTTCCACGCGCTGGGGGCGCGCATCCTCCGCCGCGATGGCACGGCGATCGGCATTCCATCCGGCTTCTCCATCTACGACGAGGCGGACCGGGCGGCGGCCCTGCGTCGCGCCATGGCCGTCGAGGACATCGACGAGAAGCGTTATCCCGTCAACAAGGTCGGGCACGCCATCAGCGCAGCCAAGAACGAGCTTCTCGACGCTGCTGGGTACGCCGCCCGCTACACCGGGGCGTACTACGAGGCGACCATCGCGCGGGCCTTCGCCGCCTATGAGGCGGAGATGCGCGGCGCCGACGCCCTCGATTTCGACGACCTGCTGGTGCGCACCGTGCAGCTCCTGCGCGAGTGTGAGCCGGTCCGCGAGGACTACCAGACACGCTTCCGCCACCTCTTCGTCGACGAGTACCAGGACACCAACCTCGCCCAGTACGTGCTGGTCACCATCCTCGCCGCCAAGCACCGCAACCTCACCGTTGTCGGCGACGACGATCAGTCGATATATGGCTGGCGCGGAGCGGACGTGAGCAACATCCTCAGCTTCCGCCGCGACTACCCCGACGCCACCGTGGTCACCCTCGAGCAGAACTACCGCTCCACGCAGGTGATTCTCGATGCGGCGCACGGTGTGATCCGCCACAACACCGACCGGGCTGCCAAGAAGCTCTGGACCGAGCGCAGCGGAGGCGAGCCGATCCGGCTGATCTCGGTGTATGACGAGCAGGAGGAGGCGCTCGCGGTGTCGGCCGAGATCGAGATGCTGATCGGCAGCGAGGGCTTCTCGCTCAGCGACTGCGCCGTCCTGTACCGCACCAACGCCCAGTCCCGCGCGTTCGAGGATGTGCTGCTGCGCCGGGGCATCCCCTACCGGCTGGTCGGTGGTCTGCGCTTCTACGAGCGTCGCGAGGTCAAGGATGTGCTCGCGTACCTGCGCCTGATCGCCAATCCCCGCGACTCCGTGTCGTTCGGGCGGGTCGTCAACGTGCCCCGGCGCAAGCTCGGCGACCGCACCGTCGCGGAGGTGGAGCGCCTGGCACGCCGCAAGCGCATCTCACCCTTTGAGGCGGCGGGAGCGCTGGACGACAGCGCGGAGATCACACCCGCCGCGCGCATCGCCCTCGCCGGTTTCGGGCGCCTCATCGGCGAGCTGCGCGACCTGTCCGAGCGCATGCCCCTGCCGCAGTTCCTCGACCGCGTCCTCGAAGACACCGGCTACGAGCGGATGCTTCGCGACGGCGCGCCGGAGAACGAGGAGCGCTGGGCCAACGTCACCGAGCTCGTCGGCCTTGCCGCCGAGTACGCCGACGTTCCGCCGCCCCAGGGCCTCGCTCAGTTCCTCGAGAACGTGGCCCTGGTGTCGGACGTGGACACCCTCGACGACTCCGCCGTCGGCGTCACCCTGATCACCCTGCACCAGGTCAAGGGGCTGGAGTTCCCGGTTGTGTTCATTGCCGGCATGGAGGAGGGCCTGCTGCCCCACGTCCGCGCCCTCGAGGAGGGCGATAGCGGTGTCGCCGAGGAGCGCCGCCTCACCTACGTGGGCGTCACGCGGGCGCAGCGGCGCCTCTACGTGCTCCACGCCTTCCGCCGCCACCTGTACGGCACGCCCCAGCTGGCGGAAGCGTCCCGCTTCCTCGCCGACCTCCCGCCGGAGCTGCTCGACATCGTCCGCCGGCCGGGCGCAGGCGTGCCGTCGCCGCCGCGGACGCCTGGGGCGGTGCGCGCCGCGGTGCACGCCCACGCGGTGCGTCCCAACCCCGTTGAGCTGGCCCCCCAGCGATACCGCGAGGGAGCGCGCATCGTCCACCCCAAGCTGGGAGAGGGCACCATCCTCAAGAGCACCATGACCCGCTCTGGGGAGGAGGTGGTGATCAGGTTCGACGGTGCCGGGGTCAAGATCTTCGCCGTCGCAGACTCGGCCATCTATCCCCTCGACAGCGGGGTGACGGAGCCTCCCTCATGACCACGACACGGACGGCTGACGCGGCGAGTGCACGCGCGGCCGAGCTTCGCGCGCTCATCGACCGCCACGCCCACCGCTACCACGTGCTCGACGCCCCGGAGATCAGCGACGCCGAGTACGACCGCCTCTTTCGCGAGCTTGTTGATCTCGAGGCCGCGCACCCCGAGCTGATGACCCCTGACTCACCGACCCAGCGCGTCGGCGGAGCACCCCTGGACAGCTTCACCAAGGTCAGCCATAGGAGCCAGATGCTCTCGCTCGACAACGCGTTTTCCGCTGCGGAGGTGGAGGCGTTCTTCCGGCGTGCCGAGCGTGGCGCGGGCGTGGTGGACGCGTATGTCTGCGAGCTGAAGATCGACGGCCTGGCCATCTCGCTGTCCTACCGCGACGGTGTCCTGGTGCGGGCCGCCACGCGCGGCGACGGCGTCGAGGGCGAGGACGTCACCGCCAATGTGCGCACCGTCCGCACGGTCCCGATGCGCCTCAAGGAGGGCAGCGGCCTGCCTGATTCTTTCGAGGTGCGTGGCGAGGTATACCTGCCCAAGGCGCGATTCGCCGCCCTCAACGCGCAGCTCGAGGAGGCGGGCAAGCCCACGTACGCCAATCCCCGAAGCGCCGCCGCGGGAGGCGTGCGCCAGCTCGATCCCGGGGTCACCGCCAAGCGGGGGCTGTCGACCTTCATGTACCAGCTCGAGCCCTCGCCGCCGGCGCACACCCAGGCTGAGGTCCTCGACCTCCTGGAGCAGGCCGGGTTCCGCGTCAACCCTCACCGCCACGTGGCTGGATCGCTCGATGAGGTGCTCGCCTTCATCGAGCACTG
This sequence comes from Candidatus Dormiibacterota bacterium, assembly GCA_003153125.1. Classification (GTDB taxonomy): domain Bacteria; phylum Chloroflexota; class Dormibacteria; order Aeolococcales; family Aeolococcaceae; genus Aeolococcus. Next base: position 13,242 of record PLWW01000067.1, read on the forward strand.
GTCGACCAGGCGCCACGGGCTCGACTACGATACCGACGGGATCGTCATCAAGGTGTCGTCGCTCGCCCTGCAGGCCGAGCTCGGCAAGGTGTCGCGCTCGCCGCGCTGGGCGATCGCCTACAAGTTCCCGCCCGAGGAGGTGGAGACCGAGGTGCTCGACATCGCGGTGCAGGTGGGTCGCACCGGCGCGGTCACCCCGGTCGCGCACCTGCGCCCCGTGCTCGTGGCCGGGTCCACGGTGCGCCGCTGCACGCTCCACAACGAGGACGAGGTGGCCCGCAAGGACGTGCGCATCGGCGACACGGTGCTGCTCCACAAGGCCGGCGATGTGATCCCGGAGATCGTCCGCACCATCCTCGAGAAGCGCCCCGCCGGGTCGGCTGCGTGGGTGATGCCCAGCCGCTGCCCCGCCTGCGCCACGGAGCTTGTGCGCGAGGTGGGTGAGGTGGTGCGCCGCTGTGTCAACCCGCTCTGTCCCGCCCAGCGCCGCGAGCGCCTCCGCCATTTCGCGTCGCGCGGCTCGATGAACATCGAGGGGCTCGGCGAATCGATCATCGACCAGCTGGTCGACGCGGGCTTCGTCGCCGACGCCGCCGACCTCTTCTCCGTGACCGTCGACCAGCTCCTCACTCTCGAGGGCTTCGCCCAGCGCTCCGCCGAGAAACTGCACGAGGCGATCGCGGCGCGACGCACGGTGCCGCTGACACGCCTCATCAACGCCCTCGGGATCCGCCACGTCGGTGAACACACCGCCACCCTGCTGGCGCGGCATTTCGGTGGCATGGAGGCGCTCGCCGCCGCCGGCGCGGAGGAGTTGACAGCGGTCGAGGGTGTCGGCCCTGTCGTCGCCGAGAGCGTGGCCCGCTGGTTCGCGACCGGTGAGGGGCGCGAGCTGATCCACCGCCTCGATGCTGCCGGCGTTCACGCCGAGGGGGTTCGCGCCGCCACCGGCGGTACGTGGCACGGCCAGTCCTGGGTGCTGACCGGGAGCATGGAGACACTGACCCGCCCCGACGCTGAGGAGCGCATCCGCGCACTCGGCGCCAGCCCCGGCACGAGCGTCAGCAAGCGCACCCACACAGTCGTCGCCGGGGCTTCCCCGGGCAGCAAGCTGGCCCGCGCCCAGGAACTGGGCGTTCGCGTCATCGACGAGCAGACCTTCCTCGACGAGCTGACGGCTGCCGGCGGCTGAGTCCGGACCGGGCAGCCTGCGGCCGTACAGTGAAGGGGTGAGCACGCAGACGGCATCGCGACACGCTCGCCTGGTCGACAATGCCGACCTTCTCCGGGCGCGTCTGCGCGCTGCCCCAACCGGCGCCGGTGTGTACGTGATGCGCGACCTCGAGGCACGTGTCGCCTACGTGGGCAAGGCGGCCAGCCTGCGCAACCGGCTGCGCTCCTACTTCACCGGCATGGAGTCGCTGCCGCCGCGGACGCGCACGCTGGTGGACCGGGTGTTCGACTTCGAGGTGATCACCTGTCTCAACGAGCGCGAGGCGCTCATCCTCGAGAACAGCCTGATCAAGCAGTACCGGCCGCGCTTCAACGTGCGCCTCAAGGACGACAAGGGCTACCTCTACCTCAAGATCCCCAAGCCGGGAGCGGGCCCGCCGCACGCCCCCGGTACAGCCCGTGAACGGCTGCGTGCGCCGCGCGGCGAGCGCGGCGTCCGCGCCACCGAGTTCCCGCGCCCCTACTACACGCGCCGTATCGCGCGCGACGGGGCGCGCTACTTCGGGCCGTACACGAGCGCGCAATCACTGCGCACCACGGTGAAATCGCTGCGCACCATCTTTCCCTTCCGCACCTGCAGCGACGAGATCTTCCGGCGCGGCCGGGTGTGTCTCGACTACCACATCAAGCGCTGCAGCGGCCCCTGCGAGGGACACATCGAGGCCCCCGAGTACGCCACCCTGCTCGACCAGGTCGACCTCTTCATGCAGGGCCGCAGCGACACGCTCGACGCGCAGCTGGGCCGCCAGATGGAGGACGCCGCGGGCAGGCTCGATTTCGAGCTCGCGGCGCGTTTTCGCGATCGCCTCCGCGCCACCCACCGCATCGCCGAGCGGCAGAAGATGCTCACCGGCGCACGTGCCGACCAGGACTGCGTCGCCGTCGCGCTGGAGGGCGGCCGGGCCATGGTGGCGCTGTTGTCGGTGCGGCGCGGACGGGTCATGGCCATGGAGACCCACGAGCTCGAGGGCGTCGCCGACCTCAGCGCCGGCGAATGCCTGGGCGCCTTCGTGCCGCAGTACTACGGCAACGCGCCCACCGTGCCCCGCAGCGTGCTCGTGTCCGACGCGTTCGACGACGCCGCGTTGGTGGCGGACTTCCTCGGCGAGCAGCGCGGCGGCCCGGTCGAGGTCCGCCAGCCGCGACGCGGGCCCAGCCGCGAGCTGGTCGAACAGGCGCGCACCACCGCGTTGAGCGCACTGCGACAGCGGCGCATCGTCGACGACTTCGACGCCGAGCGCACCGAGGCGCTGCTCGTCGACCTCGCGGAGCGCCTCGGCCTCGCCGGTCCGCCGCGACGCATCGAGTGCTACGACATCAGCAACACCATGGGCACCAACTCGGTGGGCTCGATGATCGTGTTCGAGGACGGCCGCCCCCGGCCAGCGCACTACCGCCACTTCGGCATCCGCACCGTCGAGGGCAGTGACGACTTCGCGTCCATCGAGGAGACGCTGCGGCGCCGCTTCGCGCGACTGCTGCGCAGTCGCACCGAGGGGGCCCAGGCAGACGACATCCCGGTCGACGACCCGGCCGGCAGCAACGGGGAGACGACGGACAACTCCGAGGTCGCGGACGGTCAGGCCAGGGCCGCGGACACCGAGGACAGTTTCGAGGTGCTCCCCGACCTCGTGCTCATCGATGGGGGCAAGGGCCAGCTCGCCGCGGCACACCGCGTCCTTCGCGAGGCTGGCCTCGGCCAGGTGCCCGTGTTCGGACTCGCCAAGCGCAACGAGGAGCTGTACGCGCCCGGCGTCTCCCGGCCGACGATCATCGACAAGGACAGCCCCACGCTCTTCCTGGTGCAGCGCGTTCGCGATGAGGCGCACCGCTTCGCGATCACCCACCACAGAGGGCGGCGCGCCCGGAGTGCGCTGCGCTCACGCCTCGACGCTGTGCCGGGTCTCGGACCGGTGCGCAAGCGAGCCCTGCTCCGCCGCTTCGGCAGCCTGGACGGCATCCGCGCGGCCAGCGTCGACGCGTTGACGGAGGAGGTGCCTCGCCCCGTGGCGCTGAGCATCAAGGAGCTGCTCTGACGGGGCCGGTCAGGCAGGCTGGGGCGGTGCCGGGGGCGCCAGCGCACCGCCGCCACCGGCCACGATGCCCTGGCTGGTGGCGGGCTCGCCGGCCCGCATCACCGTCTCGGTCTCCGAACCGCCGCGAATCAGCGGTGTCCAGGTCACAGCCATGCTTGCGCCACCCGCTGGGGCGGTGCCCACGTCCCATCGTCCGCCGCTCGCCCCCACCACGGCGGCCGCGATGGCGAGGCCGAGGCCGGAGCCGCCCGGGGCGTCGCTGGCGCGCCGGAAGCGATCGAAGATCTGGCTCCGCGCCTCGGGTGCGATACCCGGTCCGGAGTCGTCCACGGCCAGGCGGACGCGTCCGTCGCGCCTGCCGACGCTGACGTCGACGTTGCCGCCGGCGGGCGTGTAGCGGCAGGCGTTGTCGAGAAGCACCCCGAGGAGCCGGTCGAGCCACTCGGGCGGAGCGCTGATCATTGTGGACACCGGTTCCACCGCCACCCGGAGAGTGAGGCCGCGCGTCTGCGCAACCGCCGCGAAGCGCTCGGCGGCCTGCTCGGCCAGCACCCCGAGGTCGGTGGCCTCCGACGTCGGCGCCGGACCGCCGCTGTCAAAGCGCGCCAGCCAGAGGAGGTCGTCGACGAGACGGCGCATCCGTTTGCTCTCCACGCCCACCGCCTGGAAAGCGTTGCGGTACCACTCGGTGTCGCGATCGCGCTCCAGCGCTAGCGAGGCGTGTGCCTCGATCACAGACAGCGGGGTGCGCAGCTCGTGCGACGCGTCGGCGGTCATCTCGATCTGTCGCTGGCGGGCGCGCTCGATGGGCGCGGCAACACGGCGGCCGATGGTCAGGGCCCCGAGGAACACCGAGATGAGCAGCAGCGGTCCGATGAGCATCTCGGCGGTGACGATGTTGTGCTGCGTGGCCGCCACGTTGCCCAGCGACTGGCCGACCACCAGGTGCGCCCCCGAGACCGGGGTGCCGCCGATGAGCGCGTCGGTGACCGCCCCGACCACGCGCAGGTCGGCGCTTCCCGGGAGAGGTACCGTCGTGGGTGAGGCCACGGTGCGGGCACTGTCCGGGAGGGCCACCGTCCCCTTGGCGGACATCGGCAGGAGCAGCCCGACAGAGTTGACCTCTCCCACCTGGCCGCTGGGCAGCACCACCCAGGTCAGCAGCGGCTCCTGGAGGAGCTGACCCGGTGGGCTGGGGAAGGTCTCGCCGTTGCCGGTGGGCAGGGCATGTCCCCTGGTCAACAGGACGCTCATGTACGTCTGCAGGCGATCGTCCACCGAGGTGGTGAGGTTACGGTTGACGATCATGACCACGCCGGCCGCGATGAGCACGTAGGCCACAAGGACCAACCCCGTCGCGATCAGCGCCACGCGCAGCGAGGCGCTGCGGACGTCACGGACCGGCCGCGTGACCACGCCGGCGACGCGCCCCAGCGCTCCGCGGCCGCGTTCCCAGTGCATCGACGGGCCTCTCATGCCTGCTCCAGCCGGTAGCCGGAGCCGCGCACGGTGACGATGCGCACCCCGGCGTCGGGCAGCTTGGCTCGCAGCCTGCTGAGCCGGACGTCGATGGCGTTGGAGCCGAGCGGGTCGGTCTCGTCGCGCCACGCGTGCTGGGCGATGCTGTTGCGGTCGACCACCTGCGGAGCACGGCGCATCAGCAGTTCGAGGATGTTGAATTCGGTGGTGCTGAGACGAACAGCGCGGCCGTGGGCGGTGACCTCGCGGCGATTGGGGTCGAGCTCCAGCCCGCCACGCACCAGGATGGCGCTGTCGGTGCCCGCCGGGCGGCGTTGCAGGGCGCGGATGCGGGCCAGCAGCTCGCCGAAGTCGAACGGTTTGACGAGGTAGTCGTCGGCCCCTGCGTCGAGGCCCTCGATCCGATCCGCCGTGGTGTCACGGGCGGTGAGCATGAGCAGACGGGTGGGTCTCTTTTCGCGGCGCACCCACGCGACGACGTCGATGCCGGGCGCACCGGGCATCCGCCAGTCGATGACGGCGACGTCGTACTCATAGAAACGCAGCTGGGCGATCGCCTCATCGCCACGGGACACGGCGTCGACGAAGAAACCGTGGTCCTGGAGGCCCTGCGTGAGCACCGCACGGAGCCCCGGGTCGTCCTCGGCCACGAGGATGCGCACTGTCAGGTCCTCACCGAGGGGCTCATGGTGTTTTTGAGGATAGGTCACATCTCGCCATGACGTGGATGTGCTCGATGTCTGAGCACAGCGATACCCCCGGGACGACACCGCCGCGTGGGTGATCTGTGGGGAGCAGGCTACGCGGACCACCTTTCGCTTCCATGACAGCGGGTGTGCGTCCGGGCATTCCCGCCCACGCCGGTACACTTCGGATGGTGAGCAGCGCCGACGCGGAGTCCACGACGTGGGTCCTCACCGGGATGAGCGGCGCCGGCAAGTCCACAGCGCTGCGCGCGCTCGAGGCGGCAGGCATCCCCTGCATCGACAACCTGCCCGCGCCCCTCCTCGAGGCGTTCACCGCTGTGCCGCGGTCCGAGCCGGCGGTGGCCGTGGTCGACGCGCGCAGCGGCCCGGCCCTGGCAGATCTGGAAAGGGTCAGCGGTGCCCGGGTCGTGTTCCTCGATGCGCCGGACGCCGTCCTGGTGCGCCGGCTCGCCGACAGCAGCCGTCCCCACCCCTGCGCGGCGGCGGGGGCCGGCCAGGCGGCGGTGAGCGCCGAGCGGGCCATGATCTCGGTGCTGCGCGCGGCCGCCGACGTCGTCGTGGACACAGGTCCCCTCTCAGACGCGCAGCTCGCCGAGCGGGTACTCGAGGTGGTGGCGCCGGGCCACGCCGCCAGGCCCGGGTTGCGCTGCACGGTGTCGTCGTTCGGGTTCAAGTACGGGCCCCAGATCGAGGCCGACTGGGTCATCGACAGCCGCATCCTGCCCAACCCCTTCTGGCAGCCGGCCCTGCGCCCACTCACCGGCCTCGATGACCCCGTCCGCGATTTCCTCCTCGGCCACGAGGTGTCTCGCGACTTCATCGACCGGACATCAGACCTGCTGGGGTGGGTCGCGTCGGCGGCGGAGGATCGCGGTCGCCGGGCTCTTCACGTTGCGGTTGGCTGCACCGGCGGGCGCCACCGATCCGTGGTCATCGCGGTCGAGGTGGCGGCGCGTCTCTCCGCTGCCGGCCGCGCCGTGGACGTCCGCCACCGCGACGTCAACCGCCCGGACCCGCGCTGAGCGTCGCCTCGATGCGCGGCGGGTCGTTCACGGACACGGTGGTCGCCGAACTGGCGCCGCATCTCCCGCTGCTGCCGCACTGCCGGGCGGCGCTGCTGAACGGCATGACGCTCACCGGCGACCCGGCCGCCGGGCCGGACGTGGTCGAGACACCTCGGGCGGTGGCGGCCCGGTGTGCGGTTGCGATCCTCCATGCCGACGGGCGTGTCGGGCACGCCTCACGCGTGCGGACCGCGCGGCGCGTGCACTATCGCGTGGATGTTCCCGATGGCGGGCCCGCCGTGACCCCGGGCAACTGTTGCCGGAGGAGCCGGCTGCGTGGCGCATTCATGGCGCTCGGCTCGGTGAATCGCCCCGACCGGCCGCCCCACCTCGAGATCCCCACCCGCGACGCCGCGGCGGCCGCGCAGCTGATCGCGGACCTCGTCGCGCTGGAGGTGCCGGCCGTGGTGCGGATGCGTCGCGCGCGACCGGTGGTCACGGTGCGCAGCGCTGCGGCCGTGGGGGCCGCGCTCAGCTCGATGGGCGCGCAGGGTGGCCGCCTGGCGTTCGAGGAGGGCCGGGTGGTCCGCGACGTCCGCGCTGCGGTCAACCGCACCCTCAACGCCGAGACCGCCAACCTGCGCCGTACGGTCTACGCCGCGGTGCGGCAGCTGGAAGCCGCCGACCGGCTGGCCGCTGACACACGCCGGTGGGATGCGCTCCCGCCCGCGCTACGTGCGGCGGGTGCACTTCGTCGCGCCCACCCCGACGCCGCGTTGGAATCGCTCGCGGTGCACGCCGGGATCAGCCGGTCTGCCATGGCCGGGCGCCTGCGCCGCCTTGTGGAGGCCGCGGACGCCTGAACGCGGCACGCCCGCGGGGCGGCCGGTGGTACTGTCGGAAGCCTTCGACCTCGCGCGTGGGGCCGGTCCGTCGAGGGAGATTGCGGCATGGGTATCAAGGTTGGCATCAACGGGTTCGGCCGGATCGGGCGCAATGTCTACCGAGCGGCTCGCGAGCGCAACTCCTCGCTGGAATTCGTCGCCGTCAATGACCTGGCCGACGCCGCCACGCTCGCGCATCTCCTCAAGCACGACTCGATCCTGGGCCGCTTCCCCGGTCAGGTCGCCGCCGAGGGCGACCACATCGTCGTCGACGGCGGCCGCCTCACCGTCCTGGCCGAGCGCGACCCGCAGCGCCTTCCCTGGGGCGACCTCGGCGTCGACGTGGTCATCGAGTCGACCGGCTTCTTCACCGACGCCACCAAGGCGCGTGCCCACATCGACGCCGGCGCCCGCAAGGTGATCATCTCGGCGCCGGCCAGAAATGAGGACATCACCCTCTGCATGGGCGTGAACCACACGGCGTACAACCCCGCCGAGCATCACGTCATCAGCAACGCGTCGTGCACCACCAACTGCCTCGCGCCCGTCGCCAAGGTGCTGAGCGACAGCTTCGGCATCGAGAACGGGATGATGACCACGGTGCATGCGTACACCACCGACCAGGTGATCCTCGACGCCCCGCACAAGGACCTCCGCCGCGCCCGCGCCGCGGCCCTGTCCATCATCCCCACCTCGACCGGCGCCGCCAAGGCGATCTCGCTCGTGCTGCCGGACTTGAAGGGGAAGTTCCACGGCATGTCATTGCGCGTGCCGGTGAGCGACGTCAGCCTTGTCGACCTCACGGTCAACCTCAGCCGCGCGGCGACTGTCGAGAACGTCAACGCCGTGCTCCGCGAGGCGGCAGACGGCGCTCTGAACGGCATCCTCGCAGTGTCCGACGAGCTGCTCGTGTCTATGGACTTCCTCCACGACAGCCACTCCGCCACGGTGGATGCGCCATCGACAATGGCTGTGAGTGACCGCACCCTCAAGGTGCTCGCCTGGTACGACAACGAGTGGGGATATTCCTGCCGCGTCGTCGACCTCGCCGAGCACATCGCCGGGCGTCTCTGACCGCTCCGCGATGACCAAGGCCACGATCGACGACATCGACGTCGCCGGCCGGCGTGTGCTGCTCCGTGTCGACTTCAACGTGCCGCTGCAGGGCGGGCGCGTCGTGGACGACCGCCGCATCCGCGAGGCGTTGCCGACCATCAACGCGCTGCGCGACCGCGGCGCGCGCACCATCATCGCCACGCACGTGGGCCGCCCCAAGGGACACATCGACCGTGCCCTCAGCGTGGTGCCGGTCGCCGACCGTCTCGGCGAGTTGCTCGGCGTCGACGTGCCCGTCGCCGCCGACGTTGTCGGCCCGTCCGCGCTGGCGACCGTCGAGGCTCTGCTCGATGGGGAGGTGGCCATGCTGGAGAATCTGCGCTTCGAGCCCGGAGAGGAACGCAATGACGCCGGTTTCGCCAAGCGCCTGGCGTCATTCGCCGACGTGTTCGTCAACGACGCGTTCGGGACAGCCCACCGCGCCCACGCGTCGACCGAAGGGGTCACCCATCTGCTCCCGTCCGTTGCCGGGTATCTCATGGCCCGCGAGGTTGAGGTGTTGACCGGCGTCCTCGAGGATCCGCGGCGTCCCCTGGTCGCGGTGCTCGGCGGCGCCAAGATCTCCAGCAAGCTGGGCCTGCTGACCAACCTGCTCCGCCGCGTCGATGGTGTGCACATCGGCGGCGCCATGGCGTGCACGTTCTTCCGCGCCATGGGCGCCGGCACCGGCCGCTCGCTTGTCGAGGAGGACATGGTGGACTCGGCGCGGGCGTTGCTCGAATCGGCACGGGCCGGCTCCCGCGTGGTCAGCCTGCCGATCGACGTCGTGGTCGTCGATGAGCCTGTCGCAGGCGCCGCGATCGAGGTCGTCGAGTGGGACGCGATCCCCGACGACCGCATCGTCGTCGATGTCGGGCCGCGGACCGTGGCGGCGATCGCGGCGTCCTTTGTCGACGCCGGCACCGTGATCTGGAACGGCCCTCTGGGCATCTACGAGATCGAGGCCTTTGCGCAGGGCACCCGCGGCGTCGCCCGTGCGCTCGGCGACAGCGCCGCGTACAGCATCGTCGGTGGCGGCGACCTCGACGCCGCCGTGGACGCCGCCGGAGTTTCTGACAGGATCGACTTCATCAGCACAGGTGGCGGCGCGACTCTCGAGTTCCTCGAGCTCGGCAGGCTGCCCGGCGTGGACGCGCTGCGTGACCGCGACGCGGTGACCACGTGAGCGGGACGCCGCGGCTGCCCATGGTGGCCGGCAACTGGAAGATGAACACCACCGTCGCCGAGGGCGTGGCGCTCGCCGCGGCCGTCTTGGAGCGCTGTTCGGCGGAGACGGCCGTGGACGTTGTTGTGCTGCCGCCGTTCGTTCACCTCCAGCCGGTCCGCGAGGTGCTTGCCGGGAGCCGCGTGCGCCTGGGTGCGCAGGATGTGTTCTGGGAGGACTCCGGCGCGTACACCGGCGAGGTGTCCGCGGCCATGCTCGCGGACCTCTGCGACCTCGTTCTCGTGGGCCACTCCGAGCGGCGCCACCTCCTCGGGGAGACCGATGCGGAGACGGGCCGCAAACTGGCCGCCGCCGTACGCCACGGGTTGGTCGGCATCGTCGCCGTGGGGGAGACGGAGTCCGAACATGACGCGGGTGACACGTTCGCGGTGGTCGACCGCCAGCTCGACGCGGTTCTCGCCGCCCAGTCGACGGCGCTGACGGCGGACGGGTGGGTGATCGCATACGAGCCGGTCTGGGCGATCGGCACCGGCCGCACGGCAACACCGGAGCAGGCCCAGGAGGTCTGCGCCCACATTCGCGTCCACGTCGAGCGCCGCCTCGGTGCCGCGCCCCGCGTCCTCTACGGCGGCAGCGTCAGCGCCGCCAACGCCGCCGAGCTCTTCGCCTGCCCCGACATCGACGGCGGCCTGGTCGGCGGCGCCAGCCTCAAGCCCGACGTCTTCGCCACCATCGTGGCCGCCGCCGGTACGCGGTGAGACCGGCCAGGCCATTCGTCCTCGCCGTCCTCGACGGCTGGGGACACTCCGACGCTTCCTTCGGCAACGCCATCGCGGCGGCATCGACGCCAACCGTGGACCGCCTGTTGGCGAGGTGGCCCGCCACAACGGTCGCCGCCAGCGGCGAGGCGGTGGGGCTGCCGGACGGCCAGCAGGGCAACTCGGAGGTCGGCCACCTCACCATCGGCGCCGGCCGGGTGATCTTTCAGCCCCTGTCGCGGATCGACCGGGCCATCCGCGACGGAAGCTTCTTCGACAACCCTGTCCTCTGCCGGGCGGTCGACCGCGTCCTCGATCGCGGCAGCGCCCTGCACTGCATGGGGCTGGTGTCTCCCGGAGGAGTGCACAGCAACCAGTCACACGCCGTCGCCCTCGCCGACCTGGCGCGGCGCCGCGGCCTCACGCGCGTGTGGTTCCACGCGTTCACCGATGGGCGCGACGAGCCGCCGTCCAGCGCGGCGGGGTTCCTGCGCCAGTTCACCGACGATCTCGCCACCGTCGGCAGCGGCCGCGTCGCCACGGTGCAGGGTCGCTACTACGCGATGGACCGCGACACGCGCTGGGATCGCACCCAGCGGGCCTACGATCTGCTCGTCGGCGACGGCGGCGCGGTGGCGACGGACGCGGTGGCGTACGTCGAGGCGCAGTACGCCCGGGGTATCACCGACGAGTTCATCGAGCCGGCCGCGATCTTTGCCCACGGTGGCGACCGTGTGCGCATCGAGGACGGCGACTCGATCGTGTTCTTCAACTTCCGCCCCGACCGGGCCCGCCAGCTCAGCCACGCGCTCGTCGACCCCGGCTTCTCCGCTTTCACCCGATCGCGTGTCCTCGAACACATCGACCTGGTCACCTTCACCGAGTACGAGCGCGACCTCGCCGCGGAGGTGGCCTTCACCCGCCAGGACGTCTCCCACACCCTCGCCGAGGAGGTGGCCGCCGCCGGGCTGCGCCAGTTCCACGTTGCCGAGACCGAGAAGTACGCGCACGTGACGTACTTCATCAACGGAGGGCGCGAGGATGCGTTCGAAGGCGAGGGGCGTCTGCTCGTCCCCTCGCAGCGGGTGCCGACGTACGACACCACCCCGGAGATGAGCGCGATGGCGATCACCGACAGCGTGGTGGAGCACGTGGAGCGCGGCGACGACGCGCTCATCGTGATGAACTTCGCCAACCCCGACATGGTCGGCCACACCGGCGTCTTCGAGGCGACGGTGCGCGCCGTCGAGGTGGTCGACGGTTGCCTCGACCGCATCGAGCGCGCGGTCCTCGCGGCCGGCGGTGGGCTCCTAGTCACCGCAGACCATGGCAACGCGGAGCTCAAGATCGACGCGCGCGACAACTCACCGCTGACGGCTCACACCACCAGCCCGGTGCCGGTGATCCTGTGTGGCACCGACGCAACCAGCCTTCGCGAGGGTGGAGGCCTGGCCGACATCGCTCCGACGGTGCTGACGGCGATGGGGCTCGAGGTGCCCGAGGAGATGACCGGGCGCTGCCTCGCCTGAGACGGGCTCGGGTCAGCCACTTGACATCCAGTCGCTGCTGAACTGCTGCTCGAGGGCGGTGGCGATGGCGGTGTCACCGGGAATGGCCACGTCCAGCTCGTGGTTGTGCTCGAACCCGCTCACCGTCCAGTTGGCACTGCCGAGCACCACCGAAGCGCCGTCTGCGACCACGGCCTTGGCGTGCAGCTTCTCGCCGCTGCTCCGGTAGAGCCGCACGGCCACGCCGTGAGCCTCCAGCGACGCGGCCGACGGGTCGCTGGGGCGCTCGCTGGGGTCGAGGAGGACGCGCACCGCGACGCCCCGCGCTCGGGCCACCTCCATGGCGTCGACGACGGCGGCGTCGGTGAGCGTGTACATGGCCACGTCGAGGCTGCGGTGCGCGCCCGCGATCGCCGCCAGCACCATGGGCAGGATCTCAGCGCCGGGCAGGGTGGCGCCGACCAGCACCGCCCGATCGGGCTGCGCCGCCGGCACCACGACGACACGCCCGCATGTGACCAGGTCCCGGGTGAAGACACGCGCCAGGTTGGTGACCACCGGACCGCGTACCTCGACGTCGAAGTCGTGGTTGACAGCCGAGCCGGCGCCCCAGTTGATGCCGCCGACGACGGCCACCGTGGCGTCGACGACGAGCAGCTTGACGTGGTCGATCATGCGCGCGCGGATCGGGTAGTCGAGGACGTCGATCCCGGCAGCCCGCAGGCCGATGGCGGTCGATGCCGTGGCCGCCTCTGAAGGATCGTCGATGACGGTCACGGCCACGCCGCGATCGTGTGTCCTGACCAGCGCGGCGGCGAGGTCGGTGCGACCGAACTCGTAGACCTCGACGGCAACGCTGGCGCGGGCCCCGTCGACCAGGCGGTTCAACTCTGTGAAGGTGGGCTCCCCTGAGCGCAGAACCGTGACGGTGTCGGCGCCGTCGGCCACCGCCGCCGCGGGCGCGAGCAGCGGCGCCTCCGTGGCGGTGGGACGCTGCGCGCCGGCCACAGCCGGGGCCGAAGCGCACCCGCAGATGGCGAGGGAGGCGGCGATGACCGCGCCAACGAGGCCACTCATATGGCGGCCAAGAATACACGAATCAGTGTAGCTCGCACCGCAGTCGAGATGGGTTGAGAAGCGGAGGTACGTATACTCTGCGTCCGTGGCAGCTGGAGGTTTCGTTGCGTGAAGGTTGGTTTCGCCGTCGCTCAGGACGTCCTCGGAGTGCTGGTGATGCTTGGCGTGTTGCTCCAGACCCCGAAGGCGACGGGCCTCGGGGGAACCATCGGGGGCGGTGGGGACTCGGGTGGCGGCTATCGCCGCCGCCGCGGGCTGGAGGCAAGCCTGCTCCGGGTGACGATCATCTTCATCGTCCTGTTCGTGGGCGTGTCGATCGTCCAGACGTACGTCGGCGCCCACTAGCCCGCCGTCATCGCCGCGCCGAGATCGGCGCGGTCCTCGTCCTGGTCATCGTCGCCATCGCCGTCCTCGGCGGCAGCGTGCTCTCCCGCCTGCAGACCACCGTGCCCGACTATCGCGAGGGCCTGGTCAGTGACGAGCGCCCCATCTCCCTGAACCCCCTGGTCGGGGCAAGCGATCCCTCCGTGCACGACCTCGGGGCGCTCCTATACCGGAGCCTTCTGCGCCTCGACGGCCGGGCCCTTCCCGTGGCCGACCTCGCCCTCCGGTACACCGTCAGCGCGGACGGCCTCGTCTACCACCTGCCACTCCAGGTCGCCCAGAGGTGGTCCGACGGCCGTCCACTCACCGCCGCTGACGTCATCGCCACGATCGACTGGGTGCAGTCGCCGGGTTTCGGTGACGCGGCCACCGCGTCGGCGTGGCGCGACGTGCACGCCCGCATCGACGGCGACGGTGTCAGCTTCGACCTCGCCGGCCCTCGCGCCTCCTTCCTCGCCCAGCTCGCCCAGCTGCCCATCCTGCCGATCGCGTCGCTCAACCATGCGGCGCTCCTGGCACTGCCCAAAACGGCGGCGGTGCCGATGGCGACGTCGGGCGCGTTCGAGGTGGCCGGCACCACGGCCGGCACGGTGCTCTTGTCGCCCAACCCCCATGCGGCGGCGGCGCCTCGCCTCACACAGATGGCGATCGTGCTCTTCGGGACGTTTGCCGACGCGGCCGCGGCCTTCAGGGCGGGCAATGTCGATGGCGTCCTCGCCACGGATCCTCTGCAGCGGGCCGAGCTCACCGCCGCCGGCGGCATCTCGCACTCCATCACCACCTTCCGCTTCGTCGACCTGCTCTTCAACGAGCGCAACCCTGTGACCGCGGACCTCACGGTGCGCCAGGCCGTCGCCACCACTCTCGATCGCCGGGCGCTGATCGCCGGCCCCCTCCGAGGGATGGCTGTGCCCCAGGTCGGCGCCATCCCGGCCGGGGTGGTGTGGGCGGCCTCGCGACCGCCGCAGCCGGTGCCCAACCCGGCGGCCGCGGTCAGCGCCCTGGACGCGGCCGGATGGGTGCCGGGAACGGACGGCGTGCGCTTCCGCGGCACCACACGCCTGCAACTGCACCTGGTGGTCGCCGACATCATCCCGCTGCCCGATGTGGCGGCAGGCGTGGCATCACAACTTGCCAAGGTGGGCATCTCCGTGGAGGTGACCTCCATGCCGATCGCGTTGCTCCGGCAACTGCTCATCGGCGGCAGCGGCTATGACCTCGCCATCGCCGACTGGGACAGCGGCCCGGATCCTGACGTCAGCTCCTTCTGGCGCTCGACAGCGGTGCCGCCGGCGGGCTTGAACGTGTCCGGAGGCCCGGCCGACCCGTTCCTCGACGAGTCACTGGACCGTCTCACCACCACCACAGACCCGGCCATGCGCGCGGCAGCCGCCGCGGCCGTCTCGTCCCAGCTCGCCGAGGATCTGCCTGCCGTGTTCCTGGAGACGCCGGAGGTGGCGCTGGTTGTGCGCCCCGGCCTCACGGTGATGACGCCGCCCGTGGGATCGAGCGCTTCGCGGTTCGCCGACATCAGCAGCTGGCGGCGTGGCTGATTGGGCGCCCTGCTAGGATCGGTGACCGCCGTCGCTCGCCGGGGTGGTGGAACTGGTAGACACGCAGCGTTCAGGGCGCTGTGCTCGTAAGGGCGTAAGGGTTCAATTCCCTTTCCCGGCACTCCTCGTTCGTTGAGATATCAATGTTCTTGCTCTTGGGCGTCGGGACATGGAGATGATCAGTCGCATGTGCGGCGAGGTGGACGTCGAAACTGCGGGCCGCAGCCACGGTTCTGATGGCGCAGTCACGCGGAGCGTGTCACGGCGCCGGATTCCGGTGCTGACGCCGGGCCAGGTGCGAACGCTGCGCCGTTGGCACGGACTCGTGCTCTACGAAGAGTTGCGCGCCGTCGAGGCGGCACTTCCGGGCTGGTGGGAGTTGCGTCAGTTTCGATCGCGCGTCGAGCGCGCGCGCGCCGGGTTCGCCATGACTTCGAGAAGGCCCAGCGGTGCGGACCGTCGCCGATAGGGGCTAACAGGCGGGTTCCTTGCGAGCCCTTTCGGATGACACGATCGTCAAAACCGACGCGGGTGCAACCGCCACAGACGCGTACTCGCCACAAGGGCGCCCGTGACACTCACGACCACGAGACCCACCGCGGGCAGGCTCAGTGCGGAGAACACCGCGAGCGTAAGACATCGGCTATCCCGGCCCCCTAGCGCCTGGATCAGCACGCTGTCGTTGACGGCGGGCAATCGCAGCGCGGCCGCACGATCCTTGACGGCCATTGAGAGAAATGACGCGATGAGGGCAGCGCTACCAAGTCCTATTGCGGCCTCGGGCGAAACACCGGTTCGCAGTGTCCAGATCGACAGTCCTGCGACGATGGCGGAATCGCCGATCCGGTCAAGGACGCCGTCGAGTAAAGCCCCCCAAGGCCCAGCGCGCCCCTGCAGTCGAGCGGTCTCACCGTCAACGCCGTCCAGGACAGACGCCGCTTGGATCAGCACACCAGCGAGCACCGCGCGCGCCCACCCAACAGCGGAAGCGCATGCGACAGCCGCGACCAGTGCAGCGGCAAACCCGAAAACTGAGAGGAGATCGGGTGGCGGATGCCACGTCGACAGCGCCATCGACAACCTGGTCGACACCGGACGATTCAGCCAGCGCGACACGAGGCCATCCTCCCGCTTGCCTAGCGATGAGCGCAGCCGACGCCGCGCGACGCCGATGTCCCCTGCCGTGTCGATGTCTTGCCACCATCCTTCGCGGACTATCGGGATGGGTTGAATCGGTCGCCGCCCGGCGAGAAGGGTCACCGCCCCCGACAGACTGCAGTCGCCAGCGGCCGCCGCGTGACGGTGCGCGTCGAATATCTCCGATGGAAGAAGGAAGAGCCCACAGTCGACTACTGGCCCGTTGAGATGCTTGCCGAACGCTACGGCACGCCCGTTGACCACGTCCACCTTCGTCTCCTCGTCGGTCGCACCGCGTTCACGGTCGTCGACGAGTACTGCGGGTTCGCCGGCCTTCACGAATGCATCGACGACGCCGGTACCGAAGATGTGGTCGCCGGTCTGCACCGCGAACAGCCTCGCGCTCTTGAGCAATGGTTCGGCCGCGGCCAGCGAGGCGCCATTACCATCCTGCCACCTCTCGGCCGTGACAATGCGCACCCGCTCGGAGGGCAGCCGCCCCACCGCCGCGGCGACGCGCTTGCCGTCATGTCCAACAACCACGATGACCTGCTCCACGCCCGCGTCGAGCAGGCCCTGCACCGCGCGGTGCACCAGGCTCACGCCGCCAATACGCAGCAGAAGCTTGGAACCGCCGCCACTGGTCGTTCGCAGGCGCTGAGACTGTCCTGCAGCGAGCACCACGGCGCGGCGGACGACTTTCGGGGGTCGAAGTCCGTTGGTCGAGAGAGCCAGCGGCGCGTGCGCGGCGGGCATTCGCTCTGCATCGCGCGCGAGCGACCGTGAGGTCCGAGAGCTTGCCATACGGGAGCGCATTGTAGGGACTGCGTGTGCCAAACGAGCAAGCCGCGGCTAACGTCCAAACCGGCTCTCCCTCCCTGCAGCGGCCACGCAGTCCACTCAGGTCTCGGTAATGTTTCGCTTGATTGGTCTCCATCGGATATCTCAAGCGGGATGAGATCGGATTCCTGTGTCTAACCCTTCTACGCGGTTACAGGACCCGACCCAACCGCGCAGGCGGAAACCTTAATCAATCCGGTCGGGTCGGTGAATCCACCAGCGTACCCGAAGGGATTCGCGACACTCCCAGTCTTGTACGTGGTAGTGCCATACGGGTCGTAGCCATAGCGATCTGACACCGTCTGTCAGAGCGTGCTGCCGAAGCAGCCCGCGGCCTCGGTCCGATTAGCGGCGGAAAAGGCGGCGGATGATGACGGCGACAACCAGGGCCTCCACAAAGAGTCCGAGCGCCGCCTCGATGCTGGGGAGGATGACGTCCAAGCGGCCCACTACTACATCAGAGGCGCTTATGCCGCAGCCGTGAAAGGCGAGGAGACTGGCGAAGGCTGCGTTCTCCCACGACGTTGTACCGGTCCACCCGTAAAGCAGGGCGAAACTCGCCACCACTACCCCGTAAGTAATGAGGACGCGCCCTGGTCTGTAGCCGTATCCAGTGAGCCGGTCGAGCGCCCACCACAGGATGACATTCCCCACCCCCTTCTGCTGGCGACGAGCCAGCTGGGAGGCGCGGAAGTCGAGGTCCTGCGCAACCTCTCGCATACCCTGGCCGTCGAGCAGCGCTCCTACCTGCCGGTGCGCACGGATGGCAGCGTTCAGGGCATCGGCGCGGATGTCAGCATTGACTGACTCTGAGACTGCTGGTTCCGATTCGACAGGCATTACATCAGGGTCATCACCCAAGCCCACCTCTTTCGCGGAGCCCCAGTCCTCGACGCCCGTGACCTGCACGCCGTTCCAGCGAACATCCCCCAACCAGGGTGGGCACGTCTTGATCACGACCCCGTCACCGTCGACGATGGTGAACAGCCGTGTACGCTCAAGTGAGCTCCGATAGTCAAAACGCGCCCGATTCAGCCTGATCCCCACAAGGGAGGTGCCGACGAGAGATGCACCTTCCAAGGCTGCTCCGCGAAAGCTGGCTCCGTCGCCGAAGGTCACAGCGTTGAGGATCGCTCGATCACCGAAGGTAGCGCCGCCGAAGAACGCCTTGTCGCCGAACGTCGCGTTGAGGAAGCTGGCTCGCATCCCGAAGGTCGCCTCGCCGAAGCCAGCTCGGTCGCCGAACGTCGCGCCGCCGAAGCCGGCTCGGTCGCCAAAAGTTGCGCGATCGAAGCAGGCGTCGTGGCCGAAGGTCGCTCGATCTTCGAAGAACGCGTCGTTTCCGAAGGTCGCGCGACGGAAACTCGCTCCGTCGCCGAAGCTCGCGCCGCCGAAGCTGCATCCATCCCCGAAGGACGTGCGAACGAAAACAGCCCGCTCGAAGTGCGGTCGGCCATCGATCCGGGGCGCGGCCTTCATGAGCAGCTCCACGTCATCTGCGCTCAGCTCAACGCCGGTGGCGTTGATCGTGCCAGCCGTCCGCAGCTGTTCGCATGCGTGCTCCCGTTCGGCGTCGCTCCACCGGCGAGGCGGCAAGGGCGCCAATGTCACGTCACGGATTCTGCGATTCCGCGAAGCCGCCAGCAAGCCTCGAGAGGGTCGTGAACGCGCCGCGTTTCCGTCGGGGCACTAGAACGGCCTCGAACACCGCGTTGTTGAAGCGCACGGCGCCGTCACCTGCTCACGCGACCACCGGACCTGCCGGCTCATCGAACCCTTTCTGAGCAGGGAGCACTTCACCCTCCAGTCGGGGATCGCCTGGCATGCGATCCACTCCGTCGCAGGGAAGTTCACACATGGAGCAATGAACCTCCATACCAGGGGTGAAGTCCTGCCCGAGCGCTGCCACAAGGCTCGCCGTGTCTATGGGAACCCCAATCAATCGGGCGTCCGGTTGAACGGGCCTTGGCACAATGGACACTTCGTCCGCTGCGACGATCTCAGTGATCTGTACAGTCATGCGCGTCATGTATTCGATTCCGGGCTGATGATCGCAGGATGATTCGCGACAGATTCGACAGCGACCGTCGTCATCGCGGCAGGCGACGACCGGATACAGGCGATTCGGGAGATGAGGGCATTCGGAAGCGTCGCCGTCGCAGATCATGCAGAGCTTCTTGCGAACCCGTAGGCTCGGTGAGAACCCGAATCGCTTGTGGACAATGCGCACCGGACACCGGTGTTCGTAGCGAGCGTCAGTCCACTCCAGATGACAGCCGTCGGGGAAAAGCTCGTGAACGGTCGTACCCATTCGGTGAAGCTCGTGGTGCGTCGCTTCTTCCCACGCTGAGTCCTCGAGCCAGTTGAACGCCGACGCCTCGCGCGACAGTGCCTGGCGAGCCCGGGCGTCGCGCTCCACGGGTGTCCCACTCTCGGGGTCAAGGGCTTTGTCGAACAGGGCCTGAGCCTCGGAGCGTAGCTGGAAACCCCGCTCCTCCCTCCACGGGCGAGTCTCGTCACTGCGCGTCGTCACCGGTTCCGTCTCCGAGCGCGGTCTCGAGCAGCTCCTGCAGCTCCGGACCCGTGCCCTCGATGTCCACCGTGGTGCTCTCGATGTCTCCATTTGCCTGCCTACGCTGTCTCACCACGTGCACAGTTGCCGCACGCTTCCTCGACCCGCCGCCCAGGAAATGAGCGAACGAAGCCCCTATGCCCGTGCTCATCAGGCCGGTGACGACGCCGATGATGAGCTCCGTGGGGACGTCCCCCATAAGGACGTGCCACTGCCGATGATCTGGGTCGTGCAGGTACTCGGCAGGTATGCCAGCTGCCCGGAGCTCCTTGACGAGCATGGTTGCTGCGTTCGGATAGATCCCGACGTCCCCTTCGATGGCCTCGGGAAGGACGACGATGGTTGCCTCGGGTAAAGGCGGCACCTCGTACGGGGGCATTGGACGCTTTGATTGGTTTGGTTTAGTCGACATCAGTCACCTCTCGGGTCGCTCAGAACCGCGCCGCGCCAGTCATCATGCTCGACTGAGCCGCGTTACCGACACTCCAAAAGCCGAACCAGCAAATGCCCAAAGATGGAGGACCTCTTTCGCCTGACCGCAGTCAGGCAGGGAGACACAGTCAGCCCGATCATTGATGACGTTCTTTCTGGGGCGTCGGGTTTCGCCACGCCCGAGCACACCTCAGAAGATCAAGGAATTCCCAACAGCGTCCAAGTACCCGGCGTTTACCTCTTTGGCTAACCGTTTTCCCGACTAACCGCCTTATTCTGAACTCGACTCCGCGCCCCCAAATAAGTACTGGTCTGGGGGACCAGGGGTCGCAGGTTCGAGTCCTGTCTCCCCGACGTTCAGCAGTTTTGAATTCAGCGACGGCTATTCCCAGCCCCGTCCACGCGTGTCAACGCCTATGAGTACCCGGCCGCGTCGCAAGGTCGCAGCGATCGGAGATCCGCAGGTCTCGACGCTCTCGACCACAGCGGTTGATGACCACCCGGCGCAGCGGCAGCGTCTCCCTCACGCCAGCTCGAGGGCATTGACGATCGCGCCCGCCGGAAGTTGGTCAACACCCGCAGGAACGATGGCCACTGCATCTGCAGCGGCGAGTGGTCGTAGCATCGCGGACCCCTGACCGCCGCTGAGGTGGGCGACGGGGATCCCGTCCACGCCGGTGCTGAGCGCGACGCGCAGGAACGTCTCCAGGTGCATTGGCGTCCCGACCGGCTCGCCGAGGCGGACCGCCAAACGACGCCGGGCGGGTTCAGCCGCTCCCTGCATCGCCCGGATCGCAGTGCGCGCGAACAGCTCGAACATGACTGCGCTGCTCACGGGGTTGCCCGGCAGGCCCAGGAAGGGCGTGTGCCCCACCGCACCGATGACCAGGGGTTTGCCGGGACGAGCCGCGACGCCCCACACCTCGATGCGCCCTATCTCCGCCAGCACGCGGCGTACGTGGTCGTGCACGCCGACGCTGACCCCTGCGGTGCTTACGATCAGGTCGCAGCTCGCGGCGCTGAGCAGGGCCGTCCGCAACGCATCAGGATCATCCGGGATCGAGCCGATGACCATAGGCTCGCCGCCCGCTTCGGCGACGGCCCTCTTCCCCACCAGGTGGTGGACAGCAACACGCCGATGATCACCGCAGCTCGTCACCGCCGGCGAGAACAGCAACCCGCGGGCGACGCCGCACCGGCAGGAAACTGAGACCCGCCGCCGCGCAGGCGCCGATGTCAACGCTGCGCACCGGGCGCCCTACGGCGAGCAGGAGGTCGCCAGGGCGCGCATCCTCGCCCGCGCGACGAATGTTCTGTCCAGGTTCGACATCAACGTGAAAGTCAACCCTGCCGTTGTGCTCGATGGTGTCCTCCAAGCGCACCACCGCATCCGCGCCCTGCGGAACCGGAGCGCCCGTCATGATGCGAGTCGCCGTGCCGGCAGCGTGCTGACCGACAGGATCTCCGGCGCGCGCTTCGGCCGCGATAGGCAGAGTCGCGGCACCAATGGCGCAGTCGACAGTCCGCACCGTGTATCCGTCCATTGCCGAGTTGTCGCAGCCGGGCAGCGCGAATGTACAGCGCACGTCCTCAGCGAGAAAGCGGCCGTACGCATCGCTGAGCGGGAGCGTTTCGATATTCAGCAGCGGCAGACCCCGCACCAGTTGCTCCAGGGCCGTCGACACCGGCGTCAGGGGCGGCCCTGGAGCAACTGGTGCGGACTTCGAACTGGCCGGCTGAACGCTCATTCTCGAACGCCCACGACGCAACGGTTGGGTGGTATGGAGCTCGCCCCACCCCTCGCCGGCGCCGTCCTCTGCGGCGGCTGGAGCCGACGCATGGGCCGCGACAAGGCGGCGCTGGTCATCGACGGGCAGTCCCTGCTCGACCGTGCCATCCAGCGGCTAGGAACCATCGCCGACCCGGTGATCATTGCCGTAGGGTCCCACTCGCTGGTGCGCACCGGTTGCCTGTCCGTTGCGGACCCCTTTCCCGAGCGAGGACCGCTCGCCGGCCTGGTGGCGGCAATCGGAGCCTCGCCGCACCCGCGCTGCGCCGTCGTGGCCGTCGACATGCCCGACTGCGACCCCCTACTCCGCGTCTGCTCACCGAGCTGTGGGACGGCCAGGACGCGGTCCTGTCGATCAGCGAACGCGGGCCGGAACCCCTGCATTTCCTGTGTGCACGGAGTTCTCTGCCCGCGATGAACGCGGCTCTGCGCTCGACCGACACCGCGCTGCACATCATTCTCGAGGCGCTTCGGATGCGCTTCATCGACGCCGCGGGAGCCGGAGCGTCACCCCGCTTCTCGCTGAAGCTCAACCGACCAGAGGATCTCACGGCGCGGCGCGTGGCGCCTCCAGCAGGCGGGCCACGGCTGCGCTGAACTCTCCCAGAGCAACCTGCGGATCAGCTCCCTGGTTCACCCGCGCCTCAACGTGTCGGCCTGCGATGAAGGCTGCAAGCGGCGCGTACTTCCGCTCGGTGCCGTGAGCGACATCGCGCGCAACGGACAGGACCGCCGCCTGCGTGTCAAGCGCCATCTCCCGCACTCCGAGGTCCTCTGCTAGACGGGCGATCCAGCTTGCCGCAGTCTCCGCGGCGCCGTCGCTGGACGGGGGCAAGGCGATACTTCCCTCAGGCTGAATTCGTACAACGAGCGCTAGCATGATAGCTGGTCGCCTGGGTCAGCCAGGCCACACGACCGAGCTGCCGAAGGGCGAAGGCGGACGGACGCTTCGCCCGCCCCGCGTTTGCAGCATCCTTGCAGGAGACCATGGACCAACAGCACGGTGCACTGCGCGCCCTGAACCAACTTCTTGTGGCGATCCCGCCTGCGTCCGGAGCGGTGGTGATGGGCACGGGGATCGTCTCGACGGACCTGCTTCTGGCCGGCCACGACACCTTGTCGCTGACTACCCTGGTGCTCGCCACTGCGATCTGGGTGGTGCTCGCGCTGCTGCTCTCGGGGCGATTCGTCTTCGACCGGGCCCGCGCAGCCCGTGAGGCAGCGTCACCGGCGGCGTTGACAGGTGTGGCCGGAACGGCCGTGCTCGGCACCCGCTTCGTTCTGCTGGGATGGGAGTGGGCCGGGATTGGCCTCTTGCTGCTTGCCGTGCTCGTCTGGCTGGGCCTCCTCGGTCCCGTCCTCCGCCACTGGACGACGCCGACCGTTGGCGCGTCGTTCGTGCTGGTCGTGTCGACTGAATCCCTCGCCGTGCTTGCAGCCAACGTCGCAGGTGCGGGACACGCTGGCTGGCTGGTCGTCCTCGCGCTTGTTGCACTGGCGCTGGGCCTCGGCTTCTACGCGTTCGTGGTGGCTCGCTTCGACCGGCGCCAACTGCTCGTCGGGCGGGGTGACCACTGGGTTGCGGGAGGCGCGCTGGCGATCTCTGCGCTGGCTTGCGCTAGGGTAACGCTGAGCGCGCAGGCAGTATCCACACTAGGCGCGGCCCACGGAGCGCTGAAGGCGGCCACGCTGACGGTGTGGGCCCTCGCCATGTGTTGGCTTCCGATCTTGGTGGTGGCCGAGTTCATCTCCCGCCGTTCGAGTTACGACGTGCGGCGCTGGTCGACGGTGTTCCCCGTAGGGATGTACGCGGCTTGCAGCTTCCTTGCGGGCAGCGTCACGGGTATTTCGCCCATTACCGACTTCGCGCGCATCTGGACATGGGTTGCGCTCGGCGTGTGGCTGGTCGTGCTGACGTCGATGCTCTCGCAACTCCCTCGCGTTCTGCGTGCCGACCCTGCGCCGCTCACCGAGCAGCGCGCTCGTGCCGAGTCAGGGCGCTCTGCGTGAGCCGCTCGTCGGTACCGAGCTGCGATACAGAATCTGGGCGCGTCCGAGGAAGGTGAGCGGGATGCTCCAAGCGTGGACCAGTCGGCTGAACGGCCAGAGGGCGAAGAGGAACCAGGCGGTGACCGCGTGCAGTTGGAAGATGAGCGGCGCCGACATCATCAGGCTCGTGTGCGGCTGAAAGGTGAAGATGCCCCGGAACCACACGGCCACGGTGGCGCGGTAGTCGTACCCGCCCTGGAGGAGGTTGATGCCGAACGTCTCCCAGATGCCCAGGGCAATGACGACGAAGAGCACACCGAAGGTGACCACGTCGACGCGTGTCGTGGTCACGCGCACGCGTGGCACCATGACTCGACGGTACGCGAGGATGAGCAACCCCGCGATCACCGCGACCCATGCAACCGTCCCCGCGGACACCGAGATGACGTGATACGCGGTTTCCGAGATTCCGATGCTCTGCACGAGGCTGGCGGGGATGAGGATGCCAAGCACGTGGCCGCCGATGGCGGCAAACGCCCCGTAATGGAACAGGGGATTGCCCCAGCGCAGCAGCCGATCCTCGAGCAACTGGGTGGAGCGAGACGTCCAGCCGAATTGGTCGTGTCGGTAACGCCAGATGTGGCCCATCACGAACACGGTGAGTGAGACGTACGGAAGCAGAACCCAGAGGACGAGATCGCCCCCACTCACCGGCGCAAGTCTCCCGACATCTCCGGCATGATGTCGGGCGGCGCAAATGGCTCGAGCCCGACCGTCTCCATCGGTGGTCCCTCCGCGGCGATCTGCCGCGCTTGCGCACGCTCCTCTTCGGTGAGTACGCCGAGCAATGAGCAGGCAGCAGCGACCACGGCCTCGTACGGGCTGTGCCCCTCGTGGAGGGCTGCTCGCAGCAGCTCGAGGGGGACGCGGTGCTCACTGAGCAGTGCGTCGCCGTCAGCGTCAGCGGCAGCGTACTCGAGCATGACCGGCAGAAAGTCGGGGAGCTCGGCGTCGCTGAGCGCAAACCCGTGTGCCGCATAGCGGGCCTTGAGTCGGAGCAGCGCCATGCCGCGCTCGCGACGGTCGCCGAAAAGTGCGTAGGTGACGTGGAGCGCACAGCGCCGACCGAGATCGAAGGTGTCGACGTACGCCGACTGGAGTTGGTATTCAGAGGTTGCTACCCACCAGGACAGGAATTCGGAGAGTGCTTGGTCATCTCGCAGCGATGAATGCGATTCGTGCACTGCTGCCACGATATCGTCGCGGGCATCGAGGATCTCGCTGTCCGGGTACTGCAGCAGCAGCGCGAGAAGCGCGTGCGGACTCACTGCACCTCCCCTGTCGATCTGACGACGGTGAGCGGCAGGCCACCTGCGAAGCCCTCAGCGGTGCGACGCACCGGGGGCAGTTGGTGGCCGAGCTGCGTGCCCAGCATGAAATGAGCACTGACGCTCGGGGCGGGAGCAGGCGTCGACTCCGAGTGCGGGTAGCCATGCTGGCCGACGGGGCAGCCGCCGTCGTGTCCTTCGAGGCGCGCGGCCACCTCGCGGTGAGCGGGTGGGATGACGTAGCGGTCCTCGTACCGCGCGATGGCCAGTAGCCGGTACATCTCCTCCATCTCCTCGGCCGTCATGCCGACCGAGGGCGCGACCGCCGGGTCAGCGCCGTCGCCGAACTCGACGCCACGCATGTGCACCCGCATCGCGGCCAGCCGACGGAGCACGGCGCGGATGACGTCGTCGTCGCCGGCGGCGAGCATGTTGCTGAGGTAGCGCACGGGGATGCGCATGTTCTCGACCGCGGCGAAGACGTCATCGGGGTCGGCTCCATCGTCGTCACCCACGGCGTGGAGAACCGGCGACAGCGGAGGCACGTACCACACCATCGGGAGGGTCCGGTACTCGGGATGGAGTGGGAGCGCAACCTCATAGCGGATCGCGAGCGCGTGCACGGGGGAGCGACGCGCGGCTTCGATCCAGTCGTCGGGGACACCGTCGCGCCGCGCCTGCTCGCGCACAGTCGCGTCCTCTGGGTCGAGGAACAATGAACGCTGCGCTCGCAGCAGGTCCTTGGGATCTCGCACCGAGGCGGCCTCACGGACGCGGTCGGCGTCGTAGAGGACCAGCCCGATGTAGCGGATCCGGCCCACGCACGTCTCGGCACAGATCGTCGGCTGGCCATCCTCGATGCGCGGGTAGCAGAAAGTACACTTCTCCGCCTTGCCGGTGACGTGATTGAAGTACACCTTCTTGTAGGGGCAGCCCGACACGCACATGCGCCAGCCGCGGCACTGGTCCTGGTCGACCAGGACGATACCGTCCTCCTCCCGCTTGTACATCGCTCCACTCGGACACGATGCGACGCATGACGGGTTGAGGCAGTGCTCGCAAATACGTGGCAAATACACCATGAAGGCGCGCTCGTACTCCAGCCGCACGCCCTCCTCCACGTCACGCCAGTTGGGATCACGCGCTGCCGTCTCCGTCGAGCCGGCGAGGTCATCCTCCCAGTTGGGACCCCACGTGATCTCCATGGGGCGACCGCTCAGCTGCGAATAGGGCCGGGCGACCGGCTGATGGCGTGATCGCGGCGCGTTGGTGAGGGTGAGGTAGTCGTAGGTCCAGGGCTCGTAGTACTCGTCGATGGTGGGCAGGTCCGGATTGGCGAAGAGGGTGAGCAGCTTCCGGATGCGGCCACCGGCGCGCAGCTTGAGCCGGCCGGTCCGGGACAACCTCCAGCCCCCCTTCCAATGGTCGTTGTCCTCCCAACTCTTGGGATAGCCGATGCCCGGTTTGGTCTCCACGTCGTTGAACCACATGTATTCGGCGCCGGCCCGATTGGTCCACACGTTCTTGCACGTGACGCTGCAGGTGTGGCAGCCGATGCACTTGTCGAGGTTCATCACCATGGCGATCTGCGCACGAATTCGCATCAGTACTGCACCGCCGTGCGTCGCTTGCGAATGATCGTGAGCCCGTCGCGCTGCGACCCGCACGGACCGTAATAGTTGAAGCCGTATGAGAGCTGGGCGTAGGCACCGATCAAGTGCGTGGGCTTCATGCGGATCCGCGTGAGCGAGTTGTCAGTGCCACCCCGCGTTCCCGACACCTCCGAGATGGGGACGTTCACGTGCCGATCCTGGGCGTGGTACATGAGGCACATCCCCTTGGCCACACGGTGCGACACCACCGCCCGGGTGACGACGACGCCATGGACGTTGTAGGCCTCGATCCAGTCGTTATCGCGCACCCCGATGAGGTCGGCGTCGGCGGGGCTCATCCAGATCACCGGCCCACCACGGAACAGGGTCAGCATCTGCTGGTTGTCCTGGTATTCGCTGTGGATCGACCATTTGGAGTGGGGTGTGAGGAAACGCAGCGTCACCTCCGCCTCGCCGGGACGGCCTTCATGGGTCACGTCGCGCGGGTAGCCGCTGATGGTCAGCGGCGGCCGGTAGGTGGCCAGGCCCTCGCCGTAGGCGAGCATCCACTCATGGTCGAGGTAGAGGTGCTGGCGGCCGGTGAGGGTCCGCCATGGAACACCGCGCTCGACGTTGATGGTGAAAGGTGAGTAGCGCCGGTCACGGGCCTCGATGCCCGACCACTCCGCTGAGGTGATCACTTTGCGCGGCTGCGCCTGGGTGTCGGCGAAGTCGATCCGCTCGCCGGCGCGGTCGGCGGCGAGGTCCGTGAGATGAAGACCGGTGCGCTGCTCGAGGGCGTGGAAGCTCTCCATCGCGAGGCGGCCGTTGGTGGCTCCGCTGAGCGCGAGGATGGTCTCGCATACCTGGACGTCGCGCGCCATCGCCGGCCGTCCGTCGCCGGCACCGCCGTGGACCACACCATTGCGCTGGCGCAGCCACTCGACCTCAGCGTCCGGCTTCCAGGTCAACCCCTTCACCCCGGTGCCCAGCGTGTCGACGAGCGGACCCAGAGAGTGCATGCGCTCGGCCACCGCGCCGTAGTCGCGCTCGACCACGACGAGCTTGGGCATCGTCCGTCCCGGGACGGGATCTTCGTCGGCGGCGCGCCAGTCGCGGACGTGACCGAGCGGCTGCGCCAGCTCGTCGGGAGAGTCGTGCATCAGCGGCGCGGCGACGACGTCGCGGCGCACGCCGAGGTGATCAGCGGCAAGCTCGGAGAAGCGTTTCGCCACCGTCGAGAAGATGTCCCAGTCGGTGCGCGTCTCCCACGGCGGCGTGATCGCTGGAGTGAATGAGTTGACGAAGGGATGGAGGTCGGTGGTCGAGAGGTCGTGCTTCTCGTACCAGGTCGCCGCCGGCAGCACGATGTCGGAGTAAAGGCACGAGCCGCTCTTGCGGAAGTCGATGGTGACGAGCAGGTCGAGCTTACCGATCGGAGCCGGGTCACGCCAGACCACCTCTTTCGGTCGCAGCTCGGCGGGCACGTCCTCGTTACGCACGGCAGCATCCTCGACGCCGAGGAGGTGCTTGAGCACGTACTCGTGGCCCTTGTTCGATGACCCGAGCAGGTTGGCGCGCCACATGGTGAGAACGCGGGGAAAGTTCTCCGGTGCGTCGGGATCCTCGGCGGCGAAGCGGAGCCGACCGCTGCGCAGCTCCTCGACAACGTGCTTCGGGACATCCACGCCACGGTCCTGCGCTTCGTCGCAGAGGTCGAGGGTACTGCGGTCGAAGCTGGGAAAGGATGGAGTCCAGCCCAGCCGCGAGGCGAGCGCGTAGAGATCGGCCATGCTCCGGCCCTGGAAGAGGTGTTGACCACGCGCGGTGGCGAACTGCTCGGGGGTGAACACCTCGTAGCGCCACTGGTCGGAGGCGAGGTACCAGTACGGGGTGGCGGCCTGCTGGCGTGAAGGCCGCACCCAGTCGCTGGCAAAGGCTACCGTCGACCAGCCGGTGAGTGGTCGCACCTTCTCCTGGCCGACGTAGTGCGCCCAGCCACCGCCGTTGACGCCCTGGCAGCCGCAGAACAGAACGAGGTTGAGCATGGCGCGGTAGATGACGTCGGAGTGGTACCAGTGGTTGGTTCCCGCCCCCATGACGATCATCGACTTGCCCTTGGTGCGCTCCGCGTTGCGGGCGAACTCGCGGGCGATGCGGATCACCAACCCGGCGTCGACGCCGGTGATGTCCTCCTGCCACGCCGGCGTGTAGGGCTGGTCGGGGTCCATGAGATCCTGCGGCCACGTCCCGGGGAGCCCCTCGCGCGCCACCCCGTACTGGGCGAGGACGAGGTCCAAAACCGTCGTGACCAGCACGCCACCAATGCGCTTGGCCGGAACGCCTCGGCGCATCGGCGCCGCGGTCCCTCCCTCGGCGCTGTCGAAGCGCACCAGATCGACCTCGATCAACTCGTCGTGTGCGCCGAGGAGCGTGAGGAGAGGGTCGACGTCCCCCAGGTCGAGGTTCCATCGACCTTCTCCTTCATCCCCCCAGCGGAAGCCGATCGAGCCTTGCGGGACGGCCGCCTGGCCGCTGCGTGAGTCGATCAGCACCGTCTTCCACTGCGCGTTCTCCGACGTCTCACCCAGGTCCGCTGCGCGTAGGAAGCGCCCGGGTTGGTGTGCATCCCCCTCAGGGTCGAGGATGACCAGGAAGGGCATGTCGGTGAATCGCTTCGCATAGTCCTCGAAGTACGGCACCGACCGCTCAACCCAGAACTCCCGGAGGATCACGTGCCCCATGGCCATCGCCAGCGCGCCGTCGGTTCCGGGCGCGGCCGGCAGCCAGTGGTCGGCAAATTTGGTGTGGTCGGAGTAGTCGGGCGACACCACCACGACCTTCTGACCGCGGTAGCGGGCCTCGGTCATGAAGTGCGCGTCGGGGGTGCGCGTGATAGGGATGTTGCTGCCCCACACCATGAGATAGCCGGCGTTCCACCAGTCGCCGGACTCGGGCACATCGGTCTGATCACCCCAGATCTGTGGCGACGCCGGGGGCAGATCGGCGTACCAGTCATAGAAGCTGAGGATCACCCCGCCGATCAGCGAGAGAAACCGGGTCCCGGCGCTGTACGACACCATCGACATCGCCGGGATCGGGGAGAAGCCGACGACGCGGTCGGGACCGTACCGTCCGATCGTGTGGACGTGCGCAGCGGCGATGATCTCAGCTACCTCGTCCCACGAGGCGCGCACGAACCCTCCCTTGCCGCGCCCTGACTTGTAGCTCCGGGCCCGCTCCGGATCGTTGACGACATCGGCCCAGGCATCGACGGGGTCGTGAAGGCGCGACTTGGCCTCACGGTACATCTCGAGCAGGACGCCCCGGATGTAGGGGTAGCGGATGCGCAGCGGTGAGTACGTGTACCAAGAGAACGAAGCACCCCGCGGACAGCCGCGCGGCTCGTATTCCGGCATGTCCGGCCCGTTCGACGGATAATCGGTCTGCTGCGTCTCCCAAGTGATGATGCCGTCCTTGACATAAACTTTCCAGGAGCAGGAACCGGTGCAGTTGACGCCATGCGTCGAGCGCACCACTTTGTCGTGCTGCCACCTCTCGCGGTAGAACGACTCCGCCCCGCGCTGTCCTGAGGTCAGTGCGCTCCAGCCACCGCTGGAGGTATCCGCATTGCGGCGCAGGAAACGCGATGTCCGCAGCAGAGGGTTCACGTCCCCCGTACCCATCGGTCGCAGGTCCTCCGTGTCAACGACCCGACATCCGCGTCATCCGCGATGGTAACGAAGAGACGAGACGCCACGTCAGCGGGCGCACGCGTGTCCTCAGCGACGAGTCAGCGGAGACAGCGACCTCATCCGAGGCGGGAGCCTTGCGTGCTCGATGCTCCGCGAACGAGTCGCCCCCGGAGCGCGAGGGCGATCAGAGTCGGTAGGGCGAGCGCGCCGATCAGGCTCAGCACGGCACCGACTCGCGCGAGGCCCGGGGACCGCGCGAGGATCCCGCTCTCAAGGAGCAGCCAACCTGCGCCGAGGAGCGCCAGCTGCGCCACGCCGGCTGGGAGCGGGATCCGGTCAGCGGCGAGGGGCGCGGCACCGGGGACACCACCGCGGGTCCAGGCGAGGAAGGGGATGATGCGCGCGCCGTTGGCGGAGATGGCCAGGGGGGCCCAGCCGAGGAGTGCGCTGCTCACCGCGACCTGCGGCCATGGCAGCACGCCCGCGATGGCCGGCAGTGCAGCCAGCGCGGCGATAACGAACACAGCGGCGGCTGCCACCTGACCGATCGGCGTGATTCCCGAGCTGGCGGGACCGCCGCGGGCGCTCGTCAGCCGGATGACGTCGTGGAGGTAGAGCGCGGCACCGGCCACGTAGGGGAGGAGGGCTGCGACGCGCAGCGGTGCCGGGAGATGCACCGACACAGCGACGACGCCGAGGATCAGTCCGCCGGCGAGCAGGCCGAGCACCGGTCGCGCCCATCGGGCGCGGACGCTGGACACGTTGAATCGCGGCACCAGCTGGTACGAGATGCCGACCAGAACCAGGCCCAGCCAGCCGCCGACGGCGAGGAGGATCTTGGGTGCGAGAAGGGCCAGGGGGTCCTCGAGCATTCCGGTGCGAAGCGACACCGCGAGGATGGCGCCCATCACGGCGATCGCATCGAGGCAGCCGAGGGCCATGACGAGGTACAGAGCGACCACGTTCCACCGTGTCGCCCGCCGCATGACCGAGCCGGCATGGACGGTGATCCCGAGGATCGCCACGGTGAGGGCGACGCCACCGATCGGCGCAAGATCGTCGCGACCGCTGGCCAACGTTGTGGTGAAGATTGCAGTGGAGACGACGAAGCACCACCACACCAGACGGGCGCCTCGCGCAGGCGCTGGGCGAGCCCCGAGCACGACCGGGAGCATCTGGTAGAGCACCCCGGACATCACCGCGGTGACGAAGCCGAGGGCAAGGACATGGGTGACCGCGAGCGCCTGCGGGGTGGCCCAGCCGCCGGGCGCCACGACCTGGTCGGCCCAGAGAGCGATGAGGACGCACCCGGCGACCATCGACACGCCGCCCAAGGCGATGAAGCGCGCCGGGACATCGAACGGTGGCGCGTTGCCGAGGCTGAGCCG
>PLWW01000080.1 GCA_003153125.1 Candidatus Dormiibacterota bacterium
CGACCCTTACCTTGGCAAGGTAGCGTTCTCATTCTGTATTCAGGAGGGGTCGAAAATAGCCGCTGGAGGGCTACTTACCCCCAACTTCCATAGGGACCCCACGTTGACCTCACCAGCAGCGACGCTGATCCCGGTGGGACCACCGCCGATCCCAAAGTACCAGCGACGGGGGAAGAGGCCGGCACACCAGCCCGAAGGGGTCCGAAAGAGCCGAAGCGCGGCTAGCCAGGGGCCCGCACATCGTCACCCTCACGTTCAGGCGCGCACCCGGGCAACTGGACGCTCAGGACATGCGGCCTAACTG
The DNA here is from genome assembly GCA_003153125.1 of Candidatus Dormiibacterota bacterium. Taxonomy (GTDB): domain Bacteria; phylum Chloroflexota; class Dormibacteria; order Aeolococcales; family Aeolococcaceae; genus Aeolococcus. Next base: position 305 of record PLWW01000080.1, read on the forward strand.
AATATACGGGCCGTGCGCGTCATCACCGGACGAGGGCAGTTCACCCAGTCGGTGGGGTCGAGCCGACCCAAGCCTAGACTTGCAGCGGACCGGCCCGGCATCGCTGAGTGGGGTGATCATCTGAGTAGGGACATGCAATCCATTCCTTTCCTCGCCAGTACATCGTGCGTGGCAGTGACGTCGACGACGAGTCTGCCGGCGACGCGCCCCCGGAGAGACGCCTCATGAGGACGGACGAGACCGAGTTGCGGCGCTTCAGCGCCGTTGAGATCGCGCGTCGCCGCGCCGCATTGCTCGCTGTGGCGGCCGACGCCGGGGTCGACCATGTGCTGCTCTACGGCGCCAACCGCTCGGCGGGTCCGGTCACCTGGCTGACGCAATGGCCGGTCACCCGAGAAGCGGCCGTGGTTCTCACCGAGGGCGCGCAGGACATCCTCCTGGTGTCCTTCTACAACCACCTGCCGGCGGCGAGGCGGTTGGCGCACGACCTCGACGTGCGCTACGGGGGGATGTCCGCGGTGCTGACGGCCACCGAGGCCATCGTCGGTCGAGGACCGGCGTTGCCGGCGGTGGGGCTGCTCGGCCCCGTTCCGTGGCAGGCGTACCGCCGCCTGCAAGCTGAAGTGGGCCGCGTTGTCGACCTCACGCCCGCGTACACGCGGCTGCGAATGGTCAAGTCGGCGGAGGAGCTTGACGTGCTCCGCGCCGCCGCGGAGCTCACTGATGTCTCGGCTCAGGCGATGCTGGACCGTCTGGCTCCTGGCGTGAGCGAGCATGAGCTGGTGGCGGCGATCGAGCAGGCATACCTTCCCCTGGGCGGCACCAACCACATCCATTACCTGTCCGTCACGGCCATGGCCGACCCGGATCGTTGGGTGCCCTCGCAGTGGCCGACGTCTCGGCGTGTGCAGGTCGGTGACGTCGTGACCTTCGAGCTGAGCACTGCGGTCGTGCCGGACTACGCGGGCCAGCTCCTGCGCACCTTCACCGTGGGAGTGGACCCGACGCCCCAGTACGCAGAGCTCCACGCCGTTGCCGAGGAGGCGTTCGCCGCGGTCACCGCGCGGCTGATCCCGGGGGCAACGGCGGCGGAGTTGGTCGCGGCGGCGGGGATCATCGAGGAGCGAGGCTTCACGACGTTCGACGACACCGTGCACGGCTACGGCGGCGGCTACCTGCCGCCGGTTCTCGGCACGCGGAGCCGCATGCTGGAGGCAGTTCCTGACCTCGTCCTTGAGGCCGGCATGACGCTGGTCGTCCAGCCGAACGTGTGCACTGTCGACCTGCGACGTGGGGTGCAGGCCGGAGAGCTCGTGCAGGTCACACCGGACGGGGCGGTGACAATGCACGGCTTCCCCCGGGGTCTACGCCGGATCGATTGAGCAGGGGCCCTCTCATCAGGACGTCGCGGCTGCCGACGTTGGTGACCGTGAGGTGGATGGAGAGAGTTCGCCAGGCTGATGTGGACCCGGCCCTCCGCGCCACCGTCGCATACTGTGCGGCGCTCTGGAGGAAGCATGACCATAGCCACTCCGCCGGTGAACCCATCGTGAAGATCGACGTCCACAACCATGTGCTGCCAAAGGTGTCACTCGAGCTGCTGCGCAGTGACTCGAGGTACGGCGCCACCGTGACGGAGACGCACGAACCCAGCCACCCCGGCGAGGTAGATCGGGAAATTCCAGCGCCCCAGTCGGCTCGCGACCACCCTCCCTTGCAGGGCGACCGGGAACAGCTGGTACAGGGCCCCCATGATGGTCATGGTGACCCAGCCGAGCACCGCCAGGTGGGTGAGGGCGAAGACCCGGGGATCGTCGAACCCGGCCACCAGCTCTAGGCCCAAAAGGGGAACCCCGGCCGCCAGCAGGACCCAGGCGAGCATCCCAGAGAGAAGGTACGGCAGCGGCAGGCGCAGCTCCGGTGAGTGCTGCGGCCGGATCAATGCCGGCCTTTCAACACGAAGACCATAGTGCAATTATTCCGCCGCCCAGACAACCGGGATCACTCGTGAGGATGGCCGAGTCTGTCGCTAGCGCCAGGGCGACTGTAGGCCAGTCAGTCTCGTCTCGCACTCTTCGCTGTTCAGGCAGAACACTTCCCTCAGGACCATCAGTCTTTGCAGGTCTCTGGCATCGGTGTCCTCACCGGCGGGGGCTCGCTCTTCTACAGCTTTGCCCTCGACTACCTGCCCGTCTTGCCGGTGGGCCTTCCTGGAGAAGCTGGCCCTCAGGGGCAATCACCGTTGCTCGGCCGGTCGAGGCGGAGCCACCTCCTCGCGTTGGAACAGCCCCTTGGAAGGTCGGTATTGTGAGGCATCGAGGATGAGACGTCGTACCCCACGTGTCACGACCGGGTACTCGATTCGTATGTCACGCGTCTCCCTATTTACCTCCGTTGCGGGTGCGTCCATCCACGTGCTCCCCACGTAACATCGCACTGTCTGCGGCAGTGCGAGACGGCGCCATCCATGTCCGTGAAGTTGCGCGCTGACTCTGTCCTGCTCGTTGAAACTCATGGGTGGTCTCACCTCTATGACGCGCCAGTTGGCGCGGTTCGCTCGCTCTACAGTGGCGTGATGTGCTGGAGGCGCGGGTGTCGCCAGGGCGACGTATCCTCGTCCGCGTTCGCGGGGCGCACCGTTGCCAGCGCTGCACGATGAGTGGCACCACCACGTCGGTAGTTGTCCTGTGCTTCTCGAAGGCTCGCTTCATTGGGCCGGCCACGTAACTGCACGTCATGTTCTTGATAGAATTCGGAGATCCATCCGCACAGCGGGCAATGCTGCGCAGGCCGACGCTGAGCGTGGACCGGAGCTGAGCAGACGGAACGCGTGAACGTGCACACCGGACATCGCGGCGGGGCCGGTCGATAGTACGCTGGCTCCTCGTCCAGCGTGAAGTGACCACAGCAGAGACACTGGTATTTGGTGTGCGATGGTGTCATGACAACCGGGCCTGCTTGCACGCACTGTGGCTCTTCCATTGCCCGGTAGTGAGGATTGATAATGTCGGTTGTGGCACAGACGCATGCACGGCCCCATTCCGACCAGTACCGCTCCTGACCGCAAGGAGGCGCGCGGCTCGAGTCTGCGTCACGGCAGTGCGCCGGTCGAGTCGCCCCGGACATAGCTGCCGACCGGGGAGCGCAGCCCCACCGCGAACCGGTTCCAGGCGTTGATGGCGACAATGGCGAGCGTGAGTGCCACGATCTCTTCGGGGCTGAACTCGCCCGCCACCTGCTCGTAGACGTCGTCGGGTGCTCCTGAGCTCGGCAGCATCGTCAACACCTCACACCAGGCGAGCGCGGCGCGTTCGCGTGGTGAGTAGACCGGCGCCTCCTTCCACGCGACGACGAGATGGAGGCGTTGGTCCTCGACGCCGATGCCCTTGGCGTCCTTCGTGTGCATGTCCACGCAGTAACCACAGCCGTTGAGCTGGGACGCCCGCAGCTTCACCAGCTCGAGCAGCTCCGCATCGAGGGAGCTCTCATGGACAGCCTCCTCCAGCCCCACCATTGCCTTGATCGCGTTGGGAAAGACACTGCGGTAGTCGACGCGCATCTTTATGCCTCCTTCATTCGGGCCGGCACGAGCCGGCATGTCCACTGGTTGCAATGAACATCGGTTGGGGCCATCGATGGTCTTGGCGAGGCCGTTGAGTGTCGGTGCTGTCGGCCTTCGAGCCCACGGACGCGTCCGTCGTTCGCATGGACGAGGCAAATCGGGAGATCGCCGACGACGAGCCTGGCCATGCTGGACGGCGCGGGGGCATCAGCGCGGGCGTCGGCATCGCATCCTCGCTGTCATCCGGCGAGGACAGCGAGGATGCTCTCGGCCGGCTCCTCCATGGAGGGCTCCGCGCCCGCAGGTGCCATAGCTGCCAATGCAGGCGTCGAGGTCTCCAAAGGAGAGCGTGATACGGTTCGCTGTCCCCTCGGATCGGTCAGGGACGCGGGGCTGAACGCGCCGACGCGGCGATCGTTCGGGAGGATCGGCGTCAGGCGACCGGAGCGAGAATGCGCTCTGCCGCAGAGACGGTTCGCTGTGTTGGTCAGCTCGAGAAGAGCGTGCTCCAGGGCGTTCCATGCGGCACTGGTGGCGGCTGGATCACGTCTTGCCTGGTCTGCCCGCTGGCCGTTGTTGAAGGCATCCCACAGATGCCCCTGCACCAACGAGCGAGGATCGGTCGGTAGCCGGGACTGGATGTTGTACTGGTCCCAGGCGGACTGAGCCCGAGCGATCTGCTCGAGGATGTCATCGATCTCCACGTTCATGTCCACCCACCTCCACGATTGCCATTCCTACCCGGCGCTGGTCTTGCTGCGGCCCGTCTTTCCGGGTCCAAACTCATCGCCTGACACCAGCTCGGGGGCTCCGTCAGCACTCTCTCGTCACGACAGCTCAGGCACCGGCTCAGTGTTCCCCGAGGGGTCACGATGAGGACACGGTTGTGCTCGCCGCACCAGGCACAGTCAC
>PLWW01000082.1 GCA_003153125.1 Candidatus Dormiibacterota bacterium
CTTCATGGCATTCAACCAAGGTGTCCTGGACGCCGCCGTCGGATCGGACGGGACAGGCGAGGCCGCGCCGTGAACGCCGCCGTTGAGGACTACTGGAGGGCTCGAGCGGCCTCGAGGACGGCACTCCCCCGTTCTTCGGCAGTTGAACCCTCCACGCCCAAGCACGCCAAGTCCGGCGGAAACAGCCAGCGTTCGCCAAACGGCGCCATGACCCACTGCACCCGGATCCTCACCCCAATGGCATTCATTGCTCTAAAGCGTGCGCGATGGGCGCGCGGCTTCTCCGAGCGAGTGCCTTCCATGGTTCGCTGAATCCAGTTCCGCCTCCAGTCCTGGCCGACGGGGAGGTACTCACGGAAGCGTGATTGGTCACCCACGACCAAGTGGCCGGCGTAGGGATGAAGACCCGCCCACTGTTGAATCCGCACTCGCAACTCCGCATTCTCGATCCCGCCCGATCGCCACAACCAGAACCAGAAATTCAGGGTCTCGTCGAGATCCTCGCTCCAGGTGAATGGAGGCGTTTGGGTGCGCATGACCCGGAGGGTAGACCGTGCTCGGCGCGGCCGCGTCAATCCGCGGGGCTAACCATCGCGCCGAGGTAAACGCGAGACGGCCGTCGCGAGGTCAGGGAGCATTGACTCTGTTCGAATGACCGAGTTGTCAGATGACCGACTAGGAAGAGTCGTCAGCGCTGCCGCCCTCTGGTCCTTCCGGCCAGAGCTCAATCGCTTGGGTTGCTGCTGCGAGTAGCAGCCCACCATCGATCTCTTGTCGCGTTAGAGGGACACGGTACTTCGGCCATTCGCAGACGAAGGCCAGAGGACCCGGCGGCGGGAGGGGCCATAGCCAGTACGTGGTATGCGCCATCGACTCTCCTGCGCCGCCTGCTCCGGGGTGGAGCATCGGCCCCTCCGTTCCAACAGCGACGGACCACATCGGCGGCCCCACATTGGTCGCTTTCCGTCCGTCAGCGAACTCAACGCCGAACCGCAGATGCTCGTCCGAGAGTTCGCCGTACTCGTCACCAGGTTTCCCGCGTAAGCCCGCGAGGCCGTGCATCGGATCCCAGGTATCAGCGGTGGGCCGGAAGTGGGCGACAACCTCGAATTCGAGCCCCGTCGGAAAGGCGGTGAGATGCTGCACCCGCACCGCCGCGGTTGCTGAACGGGACAGGAGAAGATCGATGGCGACCGGCGTTCCCATCATGTTCACTGGACGGCCCGGGACCATCACTGCTTGACTTGGGGGAAGGTCCGGCGGGCGCGGAGCTCTTTCGAAGAAGTCCATCTGCATATCGTCCTGCGCCGAGCCACCGCGCGCCGGTTTTTCTGGGCGCTGCAGCGCTTGCGGACGCGCATCTCATCCACGGTCGTCGATCTATGGCTCCGCACACGGACTTCGTGGACGCACCAGGGACGCCTGATGGACACGCCATGGACACGCCCATGGACACGCCATGGACACGCCGGGGGGAAGGTGCCTTGGAGTAGTAATTCCTGGTAGCGCCACGCAGTCCCGTCCATCCTCGGCACCGCGCGGCCCGGTCGGGTCTTCTCAACACGGTGGCGGACAGGTCGTTCCGGGTGAGCGAACCGACCCGTGAGCGGAGATCAACAACATACACACACCTGTTTGGTGGAACTGTGTGGCACCAAGTCAGGCGCGAGCCAGGAGGGAGGTTCAGGGCCTGCGGCGCTGCTCGAGCGTGGCTGCGGCACGGCCCCGAGCCATGCGGAGCGGACCGCCTGCTGTGGCGACGGCGCGCGCGGCTGTGCCCGGCACGGGGAGCCTGCCCCGGGCCGGCCCAGCTCCCCGCCTCGTCGGCCACCATTTGCGCGCCCAGCTCGACCGTCGCCCCTGCCCGCCCCACAGCGCACGCCTCAGCCGCCGTAGCAGCCCCGGAGGTCGTCGGCCCCGCTCAGCGTTCCTGGTTCGCGCCTGACCCCATACACACAGTTGCACCACACTGGTGTGTGTAGGTTCTGACGCCCGACGAAGGCGCTGGCCAGGACAGTTCAGCTCGACGAGCCGGCGCCTCGGTCGAGATCCGCTAGGGCGGAGCGACGGACGGTTCACCGACCGGTCGCCCCCCGGGTCCTCTCTAATGGCGCCGATGTCCCTGACCTTCCAGAGCACGGCCGTCGACTGCAATGACGCCAAACGCGTCGGCGAGTTCTGGGCTGCCCTGCTCGACAGGCCCCTGGAGTCCGAGCCGGAGGATCCCAGCGTCTACTGGATCGACTTCGGGCCCGAGGGTCGAGACCTCATGTTCCTGACCGTTCCCGAGGCAAAGCAGGTCAAGAACCGCCTGCACATCGACCTGCGTCCGGACGACCAGGAGGCCGAGGTCCGTCGGGCGCTGTCGCTGGGCGCGCGCCATGTCGACATCGGCCAGGGTGAGCAGACCTGGGTGGTCCTCGCCGACCGCGAGGGCAACGAGTTCTGCATCCTGCGCTCGCTACGGCCGGACGAGGCCTAGATCGGGCCTCGGAACCCTCGTAGACAGGCGAGCGGCACGATCGCGTTCGGGTGAGAGGGTCTCTGGCAGAGCTCGCTGCTCCTGGGCCGGCGCCCGCCGCGGGCACGGATCCGCTCGGCTTGTGTCCGACGGAGGGGGTCGGTGGGTGGTTCTGTAGGGCGTGAACAGTCGCATCACCTTCGGTGCCGAATTGCGCTACGCGATGCATGTGCGCGGGTTGTCGCTGACTGAGGTTGCACGTCGCTCCGGCGTTGCCGTGGCCACCGCGTCCTCCGCCGCGCTGGGACGGCCGGTCAACGTCACCACCGCGCTGCGTGTCGCTCGCGCCGTCGCTGCGCAGCCGGTGATCCCAGAGCTGCTCCACTGGGTCGAGCGTCCGCCGTCGTCCGACGTTGGGTTGCGTGGCGGCGACAGCACGCCGCAACCCTCAACGTCCGGCGGTCACCCAGCGTCCGTACGCAAGCGCCGCACGGCCCGCGGTCGACCGCCTCGGCCTGGAGCGACGGCCGCCGCCGGACAGCTGCGTATCCAAGTGGACTGATGAACGCCCCGCGATCAGTTCCGAGCGTCACCCAGGAGCACGCGCATCAGCTCGTCATGTGCGTCGCCGAAGGTCAGATGCTGGTAGGTCTGGGTGATCATGGCCAGGGAGGTGTGGCCGAGGATCTGCTGCAGCAGGAGGGGGTTGCCACCGCGGCGCAGGAAATCGGTCGCCATGCTGTGGCGGAGGAGGTGTGGGTACACGCGCTTGCTGATGCCCGCGACGACGGCGAGGTTGCGGATCATCTGCTCGGCGCCGGACAGGGTGAGCGGCTCGAATTCGCCCGTGGCCGCACGACGACGCAGCCCGAGGAAGAGCCGATCGCTGCGCGCCTCGCGCCGGGTGTGGTCGGCGTAGCGGCGCAGGCGACGCGCCAGGGTGGGGGAGAGCGGGACGAGGCGACCGCGGTCGCCCTTGCCGTGGCGCACCAGCAGCACCGCGCGTCCTCCGGTGGTCTGCAGGTCGTCCCCTTTGAGGGCCAGCAATTCACCGAGGCGCATGCCCGTTTCGAAGAGCAGCCGGACGATGAGCTTGTCGCGCTCGGTGGCCGCGGCGTCATCCATCGCCGCGACCTCCTCGCGGCTCAGCACGTCGAGCACCTGGCGCGCCATCGACGGCAGCTTTCCCTTGCCGGCGACCGTTTCCCCGGCCTGGGCACCGGCCCACTCGAGGAATGTGTTCACCGCGCGCATGTAGCTGTGCACGGTGGCCTTGGACAGCGGCCGCCCACGCCGCGACAGCGTGCCGTCGAGCAGACCGGCGCCAAGGTTGTTGAGCAGCCGGTTGGTGAGCTGAGCGGGCTCTTTCACGTCATGTGCCGCGCAGAAGGGGAGGAGGACGCCGTTGAGCGCATCGGCGTAGATGGCCACTGTCTTGGGCGACACCCCGCCGGCGCGGCGGTCCTGGAGGTAGTCGACGACCAGCCGCGAAAACGCCGTCTCCGGCGCCGCGCGGACCACCGTCAGGCGACTCATCGGCCTTCAACCTCCGCGCAAATCTATCTCAGCGATTCGTCCACGGGACTCGCTGTAATGAAGCGACTGCCACCTCCGATTGTAGGCAGCAGAAACCGGCCTGTACAGGGGTGGCAGTCGCTGCATCTGAATACAAAATGAGCGACGGAGCCGACGGTCAGGATTG
>PLWW01000117.1 GCA_003153125.1 Candidatus Dormiibacterota bacterium
CATGACCCTCTGACCGGAGCTTCCTGCTAGAACTGACCGGGCGCAAAGGATTCGCCGCCAGGCGCTGGCGCCGCCACTCACCACGCCACCGGAGAAGCCATGACCACAAGCGCTGCCATCGACAGTGACGTCGCCGACCTGACCCTCGCCGACGAGGGTGAGCGCCTCATCGATTGGGCGGCCCTCGAGATGCCCGTCCTCAGGCTGATTCGTGAGCGATTCGAGCGCGAGCAGCCCCTTGCGGGACTGCGCCTCGGCGCCTGCCTGCATGTGACCAGCGAGACGGCCAACCTGGCCATCGCTCTGAAGGCGGGCGGGGCTGACGTCCGCCTCTGCGCCAGCAATCCACTNNGTCCTCGACAGCCGCCCCACCTTCACCATGGACGACGGCGCGGACCTGGTCGCCGAGCTTCACCGCAGCCGACCCGAGCTCCTCGAGCACGTGCGCGGCGGCACCGAGGAGACCACCACGGGAGTGATCCGCCTGCGCGCCATGGCGGCTGACGGCGCCCTCAAGTTCCCGATCATCGCCGTCAATGAGGCGCTCACCAAGCACATGTTCGACAACCGCTACGGCACCGGGCAGTCGACGCTCGACGGTCTGATCCGAGCCACCAACATCCTNNGCGCTCGAGGCCACCATGGACGGCTTCGAGGTGATGACCCTGATGGCAGCGGCGCCGCGCGCCGACATCGTCATCACCGTGACCGGCGACATCAACGTCGTCGACCGTGCCCACGTCGAGACGTTCAAGGACGGAGCCATCATCGCCAACAGCGGCCATTTCAACGACGAGATCAACCTGGCCGCATTTGACGATCTCTCGTCCGATGTGACCAAGCCGCGGCCCTTCGTCGACAGCTACCGCATGAACGATGGGCGCACCCTCCACGTCCTCGCCGAGGGTCGCCTTCTCAACCTCTCAGCTGCCGAGGGCCACCCCGCGGCGGTGATGGACATGAGCTTTGCCAACCAGGCCCTCTGTGCGGAGTACGCGGCGCGGCACCACGCCGAACTCGAGGCCCGTGTCTACGACGTGCCTGTCGACATCGACCGCGACGTGGCCCGTCTCAAGCTCCACGCCATGGGCGTGACCATCGACGTGCTCACCACGGAGCAGGCCAGGTACCTCTCGTCCTGGGAGTCCGGCACCAGCTGAGGGAGGCGGGACTGGGTTGAGAGGCAACCGGGTACCCTCCTGACATGACCTCCTCGACCGTCCTCAACCCCTACGCACCGTCGCTCTCCGTCCTGCCCAACGGCGTCAGCCTGCTCAACGCGCCGTCAGCTTCGCGCAACGTCGGGGTGTTCCTGATCGTCCGCGCCGGTTCGCGCGACGAGACCGCCGACACCTCCGGACTGGCCCACTACCTCGAGCACATGTTCTTCAAGGGCACCTCGCGCCGTCCCACGACGCTGCAGATCTCGCGCGAGATCGACCGCCTCGGCGCCAACACCAACGCGTACACCGACACCGAGGAGGTCGCCTACTACGCGGAGGGTCCGGCGACAGCCCTCGACGACCTCACCGACATCATCACCGACATGCTCACGCGCCCCCTCTTCGCCGCCGAGGAGATTGACCGGGAGCGCAACGTCGTCCTCCAGGAGCTGTCGGCGCGGCTCTCCGACCCCGAGGGCTGGATCTGGGACCGGCTCGGCACCGTCGCATTCGGTGGCGATCAGCCCATGGCGTGGTCGGCCGCCGGGTTCCCCGCGGTCATCGAGAAGGCCTCCCGCGACCAGCTCCTCGACTATCACCGCTCCTTCTACGCCCCCGAGTCGATGTGCCTTGCCATCGCCGGCGGTGCGAGCCTCGACCCGGAGCGGGCCGCCGAGTTGCTCGCCGACGTGCCAACGGCCAAGCCGCGCTCGCGCATTCCCGCAGTGTGGGGACAGGGTGAGCGCTACACGTGCAACGTCCGCCCGGTCACCGCCCAGGAGGAGCCGCAGATCCGCCTCGTCTTCGCCATGCCGGGCATCTCCGCCACAGATGAGGACCGCGCGGCGCTGTCCGTGATGTCGCACATCCTCGGTGGGGGCATGTCCTCGCGGCTCTTCCATACCGTCCGCGAGCGCAACGGGCTCTGCTACAGCATCTTCTCCCACCACGAGGGCTTCGAGGATGCGGGCGTCTTCGTGATCAGCACGGGCACGCGGCCCAAGGACGCGCGCAAGGCGACCGAGCTGTCGTTCAAGGAGTTCCACGCCCTCGCCTCCACCCCGGTGCCCGAGGACGAGCTCTCGGCCACCAAGTCCGCCATGATCGGGCGCCTGCTTCGCTCCACGGAGACGGCCATCAGCCTGGCCCGTTTCTACGGCGGACGCTGGCGCGCACGCCTGCCCATGGAAACGCCCGACACGCGGGCGGAGGCGATCAGCCGGGTCACCGCGGAACAGGTGCAGCGGGTGGCGCAGCGCATCGCCGCCGGCGCGGGCGAGGTGCGCCTGGCGTTCGTCGGTCCCGAGGACCAGGGCGCGGACCTGCTCGAGGCGGCGACCGCCTAGACCGTCGCCGCGTGGGTGGTGCCGCGCCACAGGGTGGGCTGGAGCGCCGCCAGCAGCGCCGCCGCGGCGAGGCCGCCAACCACGAGTCCGAGCTCGACGCGGAGCAGCAACGGCCGCACCAGCACAACCACGATGAAGAACGCGGCGACGCCGCCGAGCCATCCGGCCACCACGCCCCGGTAATCGGAGCGGGCGATGAGGCCCTGGCCCAGCGCCTGCGCCGCCATGAGCGCGGTGCAGCTGGCGGCGAGCAGGGCGAGGTCACGGCTGCTCAACAGGAAAGCGGGCCCGAAGACGAGGCGCAGCACGGTGGGGCCGAGCACGTAGGCGCCGGCGATGGCCACGGCTCCGAGGCCGCCCACGAACAGCAGAAGGCGGAGCACGGTGCGCTGAAAGTCGGCGCGCGATCCCCGGCTGTGCAACGCTGAGAGGCGTGGCAACAGTGCCGCTGTCACGGCCTGGAACAGGAACAGGGGCACGAACGCGAGGACGCGGCCGTTGAGGAAGGTGCCGGCCGCGCGCTGCTCGGCGGGTGATGCGAGCAGCTGCACGACCACGGTGCCGCCGTTGAACATGAATTGCGTGGCCAGCGAGGCCACGAGCAGCGAGCCCAGGGCGACGGTGACCTCAGCGTTGCGGCTGTGCGGGCCGTNNGCCCTCGGCGCCGAGCAGCAGCCCGTAGGCGCGAAAGCGGCTGTTGCCGCTGAGCGCGCCGCGAGCGATGTGCTCGGAGCAGTACCCGGCCAGCCCGGCGAGGAGCGCGACCATGAGGATGGCGTCGCCGCCGAGCAGGTGGTTGTCGATCGCCCCAAAGGCGAGGAGAGAGCCGGCGACGAGGACGACCAGGAAGCCTCCGCCGATCAGCGCACAGCGCCGTACCACCGGTCCCCCTCCCTCGCCGCGCACGCGCCGCGCCGAGATCGCCCTGCCGAGCTCCTGCTCGAGGGGCAGGAAGATGCCGGGCGCCACCACGAAGAGCAACGCCCAGAACCCCGCGAACGCCGAGTAGCGCTCCGGGCTGAGGGCGTGCCCGGCGATGGCCAGGAACGCGTACGTGCACACGCCGGCCAGGAGGAGCCCCACGCCAACGGAGAGCGCTCCCGTGGGGAGCGGGTTGCGGCGGATCAGCCGATCCCACGCGGTCACGGGCAGGCGTAGTGGAAGGACCGGCTGATCTTGCGGTCGACCGGTTGGAGGAGGTGGAGCGTCATCGTGCCGTTGACGGTCTGCGACCCCTGCAGCCGCCACGCCTCGGCCAGCTCGAACGATCCCTCCGACGCCACGATGTGCAGGGTGACGTCGTCGGTGACCTGGCCATCGCTCTGCTCCCAGCGGTAGACCATGCTGCCGACGCCGCTGAGAGAGCCGCGAGCCAGGAAGGAGAAGGTCGTGTCGCACCCGCCGGTGGCCCGGTTGACGGTCACCGACGCGTCGCTGGCGATGACCAGCGGCCCCGGCGCCACCGCGGTGCTCTGGGGCGCTTGGAGGAGTATCACGGCGACCGCCGCCGCCGCCGCCGCCGCGACGA